>JBBIKM010000236.1:0-8790 GCA_037445455.1 bacterium
ACTACGATTGGCAAAGTCCGGTTGGCGCGCCCGACACGGTGTATTCGTACTATGTCGGACCCGACACTGCGAAGCCGGCGATCGCGCAGGTCACGAAGATACGAAATCACTTGAGCAACCGGGAGCCGTGTTTGGTGTCCGCCGTGGTCAAAGATAATCTGGGCATCGACACGAAAAGCATTTATGCCCACGCCCGCGCCCGCAATCGCGTCATCGCCGACAGTGCGTTGCTGGTGGCATCCGGAGAACCCGGTCATTTTTCGGGTAACTTGCCGCTGAAATTCTCTGTTGGCGATACGGTCGAATACAAAGTCACAGCCCGCGACGTGAGCATTGCCGGAAATATCGGCTCCAGCGCGTGGCAAAGCTTTGTGTTGGGCTATGAAGATTTCGAAGGCGGCCTCGACAGTTGGCAGGCCGATTCAACCGGCTGGAGATGGTTTTCCAGCGGCTATTCCGGCAGATATTCAGTGAACAGCTCCGCAACAGGATATTACCAACCGAATCAGGACGTCTCGCTGACGAGCAAATACGGCGTGGATTTGTCAAAGACGGACAAAGCAGTGCTGACATTTTGGACGGTTTATTTCATTGAAGATGACAACGACGCCGGCTTTGTCGAAGTCAGCACCGATGGTGCTACAACCTGGCAGCGGTTGAGCGTCGCCTATACCGGCACGCAGAGCAGTTGGAAAGCCGACTCCGTTTCACTCTCCAATTTTTGCGGCTCGGGATTTGACGACGTACGCATTCGTTTTCGATTTATTTCAGATTCCACGCAATCCCAACGGAAGACGGGTTGGTATCTCGATGACGTTCAAGTCATTCCCGGTATTGATGTGGTGACTTCCGTCGCCTTCCGGGAAGCGTCACTTCCAAGACATTTTGCGCTGCACCAGAATTATCCCAATCCCTTCAATCCCAGCACAACCATCGAATTCGCGCTGCCGAAAGCGAGCTTCGTCAAATTAAAGATTTATGACTTGCTCGGCAATGAAGTCGCCACGCTGGTCGCGGAAAAATTGCCCGCAGGCAAGCACCAGCGCGTGTGGGAGGCAAAGGGCTTGGCGAGCGGGGTGTATGTGTATCGTTTGGAAGCGGGAGGGTTTGTGCAGACCAAGAAGCTCATTTTGTTGCGGTAAAAATGGTTTGGCTCGCGTCGGACTTGGACACTGCCGGTGAGGAATGTTTTTCGGCTCTTCCTGTCCAAGTCCGTCGTCACGGTATCAGTTTCCCTGCTCATTGGATGCTGTCAAAGATCCAAGCTCCCTACGTCATCGAACGGCAGGCACGTGAAGCAGCATTGCCATTCGAAGAGAGGTATCAATTGCGTCAGAACCATGCGTGGCCGGTTTTGGCCGAGATCAAATCCTGGCTCGACGTAACCCCCCCGGCGGTCTTGCCCAAAAGCGCCATTGGCAAAGCGATCGGTTACATGCTGGGGCAGTGGTCCAAGCTGGAGAAGTACGTCACCGACGGCCGCTTGGAGATCGACAACAATTTGGTCGAGAATGCCATTCGACCGGTTGCGTTGGGACGAAAGAACTATCTTTTTGCCGGCTCGCACGAAGGCGCCAAACGTGCTGCCATGATTTACACTCTGGTGGCCACGGCCAAGCTGCATCAGGTTGAGCCGTTTGAGTATCTCAAAGACCTTCTCCGTCGCATTCCAGACCACCCCCACCACAAGATCGCCGATCTTCTCCCGCAAAACTGGACGCCAAAAAAGTATTGAGAATAGGTGTTTTTTCACCTATTCTCAAATGGGTTCACCGAATGGATACGGGACTTCCGTTATGGGACGTTATCCACAACAGCCTGCTTCACCGTGGCCCGGCACAACCATTTCGAAAAGGCGTGGCCGTGGCTGGCGGAAAAATACGGAGGGCGGTTTCGCCGCATGTGGTGCCATGACTTGCCGGGCAGTGCCGGCGGCCTTCGCGCCCGCGACACGCAGCTTTGGCAAATCGTCATGACCAATGCCGGAACCAGGCAGCCGAACTGCCGGCGATGCGAGAAGCGGGGAAGGGAGGGAGTGCTCGCAAGGGCGGAGGCCCAAGTGTTTTGAAATCTCCTCTGCGGTTGCAGAGACTTGCAAGACGCCCACAGCACGGCAACGCAAATGATCGATTCCGAAGTCATCATCATCGGCGGCGGGCCGGCCGGCTCCACCTGCGCCTGGCAATTGCGACAGGCTGGGATCGAGACGATCATTCTCGACCGGCAGTCGTTTCCGCGCACGAAACTATGCGCCGGCTGGATCACGCCGCGAGTCATCCGCGACCTCGAAATTGAGCTGGCCAGCTATCCCCACAGCCTGCTCACCTTTGACCGGCTGCACTTCCGGATTCACCAGCGCAAGCTGGCGATCAGAACGCGCCAGTATTCCATCAGACGATATGAATTCGATCACTGGCTGCTCGAGCGCGCCAAGGTGCCGGTGTATCAGCATACTGCCCGGCACATTCGCACCGAAAAGGGAAGTTACCTCATCGATGAGGCTTATCGCTGCAAGTACCTGGTGGGTGCCGCTGGCACAAACTGTCCGGTGTATCGGACTTTTTTCCAGCAGGTCAACCCGCGGCCGCGCGCCCTGCTGATCACCACCATGGAGCAGGAGTTCGCCTGCGCGTATCAGGACCCGAACTGCTATCTCTGGTTTGCCGAGCACAACCTGCCGGGGTATTCGTGGTATGTGCCAAAGGGCAACGGCCACCTCAACCTCGGAATCGGCGGCAAGTTTGCCGAGCTTAAAGCCCGAGGGGAAACGATTCGTGATCATTGGGAGCGCTTTGTCCAAAGCCTGTCGCGCCTCGGACTGATCGGTGACGTTGCGCTTCAACCGCGGGGGTACAACTACTATCTCAGGCAGAAGATGCAAACCGGCCGGGTGGGCAACGCGTTTCTGGTTGGCGACGCTGCCGGACTGGCGACAACCGACATGGGCGAAGGCATTGGCCCGGCAGTAGAAAGTGGGTTGCTCGCAGCCCGTGCGATTATTCATCGCACTGATTACTCGCTCCAGGCAATCACCCGCCGCAGTCTGTGGAATATTCTGTTGCCCTGGCGCTGGTGAATCTCCGAATCCTTTGGCCCGCAGGCAAACGGGCCGGCGAAACCCGCAGTGGAAGGCCGGTGTGAAAGGTGGGAGGCAAGCAGGGCTTGCGTTTGAAACATGAAGGGCTTATCATGAGCCGCGCTGGAGAGAAGCCTGGCAGGAATTTCCCGGTATCGGCCTGCTGAGAATTGTCAGGACTCACGGAGTCATTTTCTTATGCTGCTGCGCATGACCGCTGCTGTCTTCAAACGACAATTGCAGTCTTCCTTCCCGCAATTTCCTGCGACGCCCGCATGCCCATGACAATCCCAAGGCAGAGCTTCCGCTGCGCAGCCAGAATTGAATACAGGAATCAAGCTTTGCGTCAGGCGAAAAGCTTTGCCGCCAACTGGGTCAGTCTGCTCAAGACCGGCACAATTTTTCCCCTCTTCACTTTGCTCCCCGGCGTTTCACCAGCCCAAACCCGCAACGAGCTGGGAAAGCCCTTTCTCACTGCCTGGCTGCCGAAAGATTACGGCGCAGAGTCATCCAACTGGGCGATCGTCCAGGATAACCGCGGGGTGAGGTATTTCGGCAATACCAGCGTCATTCTCGAGTACGAGGCCTCCGCAACCGGGGTGGGTGATCCATGAAGACTTGCAGCAGCGTGTTTGGACATTGGGCCGGGGCATTGCTATGGGCACGCGCCAGGCCGATGGCGGCTATCATTGGCTGGCAGCGCCGTTCCAGCGGTTTTCGGCTGAACTGGTCTCGACGATTTATGCCGAGGACGACGGCGTCGTCTGGTTGGGCGGCGGCAATGGGTTGATTCGTTATGATTCGAACGGCGAGGCAGACCATAACGCGGATTACCCGGCGCTCGTACGGCGCGTGGTGATGGTGAAGGATTCGTTGCTCTTTGGAGGCGTGGAGCGGCCCGGCCGGGAAGCCCCGGCCCTGCCTCCACAACAATCTTCGCTTTGCTTATGCCGCCTCCGGCCATGCAGACGCCGGCCGCCTGCAATTCCAAACCCGGCTGGAGGGTTTCGATGAAAAGTGGTCAAACTGGAGTGACAAGACCGAGAGGGAATACACCAATCTGCCGGAAGGCAACTATCATTTTCGCGTGCGCGCGAAGAAGGTGTATGAGCACGCGAGCCGGGAAACTGCGTTCCATTTCTCCATTTTGCCGCCGTGGTATCGGAGCTGGTGGGCCTATGGTGGGTACGCCCTGGTGTGCGGGCTGCTGGGGCTTGCGGTTGATCACCTACAGCGCCGGCGCTTGCTGGCCAAAGAGTGTGAGCGGTCGGAATTTCGTGAAGCAACGCTGCGTGCAGAAGCGGCCGAATTGCAGGCCAGGGTCTTGGCGGCGGAGAATGCACGCAAAACGCAAGAGTTGGAGGCGGCGCGGAAACTGCAACTTTTGATGTTGCCCCAAACCATACCCCGGCTTCCACAGTGCACCATTGCCGTTTATATGCAAACCGCCACCAGAGTAGGCGGTGACTATTACGATTTCAAGCTGCACGAGGACGGCACATTAACTGCCGCCCTCGGTGAGGCCACCGGTCACGGCCTGCGTGCGGGCACAATGGTCACCGCAGCCAGGAGTCTGTTCAACGCGCTGGCCGAGGAACCCGAGCCTGCTCAGATTTTGCGAAAAGCTGCCCAAGCGCTCAATGCCATGGGATTTCGCGAGCTGTTTATGGCCTTGACCGTTATCAAGCTCAAAGAGCAACGCCTGCTGATCGCCGCGGCACGCATGCCTTTCGCGCTGCTCCACCGCGCCGCCACCGGCCAGGTTGAGGAGGTGATGCTCAAGGGCATGCCATTGGGGAGTTTTGCGGATTTTCAATATCAGCAGCAGAAACTCGTGTTGCAGAAGGATGACACCGTTCTCCTGATGAGCGACGGCTTGGTGGAGATGTTTGACGCGCGGGGAGAAATGCTGGGGGAAGAGCCGGCGAAAGCATTGTTTGCCGAAGCAGCGCACCGGGCGCCTGAGCCAATCATCGCGCATTTGGTCGAGTGCAGAAAGGCTTGGGCCGGTGATCATCCCCAAGAAGATGACGTCACGTTTCTGGTCATCAAAGTCAAGTGAGGCGCTTGCGGGCGCGGGTGTGGGGTCGGCAGTTATTCCGCACCGGCTCCGGCTGCAGGCGTGTCCAGCGGCGGTGAATCGGTAACGCCATCTGCCGGATCTCCAGCGCACCAGGCTGGAAAAAACGTCGCGGGCGTGCTCGCCGGGCCAACGTAACACGCTGCGCCAGATTTCAGAAAAGCTGCAGGCTAAAGCCCTCAGGTGGCGCGAGCAAGAGCTTTGGTCAAAATCGTGCTACACCACCTGTACATACGTCACATTGAGCGCAATCGCGCCGCGGTCATTCTGCACCCAGCCGCGCAGCAAAAAGGGCCGGTGATTCTGCACCATGAGATGGCAAAACTGGCGGTAGGCCTTCGGGAAAAACACCGTCTCGAAAATCGCGGTCTCGTCCTCGAAGCTGTAAAATTCCATGACTTCATCCTTCACGGTGCGCACCAGCTTGCTCGTCACCAGCCAGCCCGCCAGTTGCACGTGTTTGCCGACCGAGCGCGGCAGGTCTTTGGCAAAAATCCTTTTGAGGGGCGCAAGCTTGGTTTGGAACAGCTCCAGCATGTTGCCGCTCCAAAGCACGCCCAGCGCATTGAACTCGTGCTGCCGCCGCAGGCCGGGAGGGTAGTCCTGGAGTTGCCGGGCCTGGCACAGTTGCGCGCGATACCAGCTTTCATCGCCCGCGGCGAGCGTGCCGGCGTTGGTGAGGCAGCGCAAGAGCCAGATCAAGCCGGGCCGCGGCAGCTCCGGCTCGACGCTATCGAACAAGCCGGCCTTGATCATGATGCGCACCTCTGCAGGCGCCAGCGCCACGCGCCGGTGAAAATCCCAAAAACTTTGATAGGGGCCGTTGCGCCGGCGTTCTTCCAGCAGTTGGCGCACTGCTGCGGTGGCAACCCCTTTCAACTGCATCAAACCCACACGCACGGTTTGGCCTTCTCCCACATACTGCCAGTCGCTGCGATTGAGATCCGGTGGGAGGATTTGCAAACCCAGACGCCGGCATTCGCTCAAATAAGCCTGGGTGGAATAATAGCCGCCTTGATTGGAAATCACTGCGGCCATGAAAATGGCGGGATAATGCACTTTGAGCCAGGCGCATTTGAAGCTGAGCATGGCATAAGAGGCGCTGTGCGGCTTGCAAAAGGAGTAACCGGAAAAACTCAGAATCATGTCCCAAATTTCGCGGATTTTGTCCGGGGCCAGGCCGCGCCGGCGGCAGCCGCTGAAGAATTTCTCGCGAAAATCAGCCAGCCGCTTCCCGGCGTGTTTCTTGGTCAACACCTTGCGCAGTTGCTCGCCTTCCTCGGTGCTGAAATCCGCGAGGGCAATCGCGGTTTTACTGACATCTTCCTGATAGACCATCACGCCAAAAGTTTCTTTGAGCACCCCGGCGAGCAGGGGATGCAGCGGCGCGTACGGCTGGCCGTGCAAACGATCGACGTACATGTTGATGTATTTGTTGGCGGCGGGACGAATCAGCGAGGACAGGGCGATCAACGTGGCAAAATCGCCGCGCCGCGCTTTGTGAAACAACAGCCGCATCGCCGGCGATTCGATGTAAAAGCAGCCCATGGCTTTGCCGTCGCGGATCAAGGCCTGCGTGGCCGGATCGTCGATCGGATTCCAGGTTTGATAATCCAATGCAATGCCGTGCTGGCGCTTCAGTTCGGCCAGCGCGTCGCGCACCACCGCCAAACTGCGATTGCCCAGCACGTCGATTTTCACCAGGCCATAATCCTCCGCCTGGTCTTTTTCAAATTGGATGATGGGCACGCCCTTGGCGGCGCGCTGGCGGGGCACGTGCTGATCCAGCCCCTCGCGCGCGATCACCACACCGCCGGCATGCACGCTCAGATGCTGCGGCGTGCCGCGCAAGCGCTCCGCCAGCGCGAAGATTTCCGGCCACGGCGCGGGAAAATCATCCTGGCGGTACACCGGATGACTGGCCACCATTTCGGCGAGGCGTGCACTTTCCCAACCGGACAGTTTTTTGGTGACCCGGGAAATTTCACCGGGCGGCAGACCGAAGACTTTGGCCACGGCGCGAATGGCGGCGCGGGTTTTGAGCGTGACGTGATTGGAGATCATCGCGGCCTGCGCCTCGCCATACTTCGCGAAAATCCAATGCAAAATATCATCGCGTTCGTCCCAGGCAAAATCAATGTCGGCATCGGGCAGGTCCTTTCTGCCCGGACTCAAGAAACGCTCGAAATAGAGATGATGGGCAATGGGATCGACGTTGGTGATGCCCAGACAATAACTCACCAGGCTGGCCGCCACCGAGCCGCGGCCGCACGTGCGCGGAGATTGCTGCACGATTTCGCGCACCACCAGAAAATAATCTGCAAACCCCTTGCTGATGATCACCTGCAGTTCATGTTCCATGCGGTCGCGCACGGCCGCGGTGATTGCGCCATAGCGTGCCAGCGCCCCGCGCCGGCACAGCTCGCGCAAAAGCTCGGCGCTGCTGTGGTTTTCACGGCGGTCATAGGTGGGGAAAATCGTCATGCCGAGGTGGAGTTGAAAGGCCGCGCACTGTTGCGCGATCCGGCTGGCGTTGGCCAGGGCCGGCGGGCAGGCGGAAAATTCACGCGCGAGCGCGGCTGGACTCTTGAGAAAAGCCTGGGCAGAGACGAAATGGTCCGGGGGCACGCGGCTGAGCGCCGCATTTTCATGAATCGCGACCAGGAGCTGATGCAATTTGAAATCTTCCGGGCGGAGAAAGTAAATATCCGTCGCCGCGGCCACGGGTATGCCGGTGCGCCGGCTCTGTCGCAGCGCGTCACTGAAATTCGACCAGGGCCGCAGCTCGATAAAAAGATTCTCCGTGCCGCCGGACTGCGCCAGCGCTTCCAGCAAGGGCAGCGAGTCGCTCAACACCATCAAGCCCTCGCGATGCGAGGACAACTGGGCGAGGGAGAAATTTTCGTCTAGATGGCGGGCCGAGAGCATGCGGCAAAGATTATGGTAGCCGGCACGCTGGTAAACCAGCAACACGGCGCGCTCGCGGTGTTGAATCTCCGCACCGATAATGGGTTGCAGGCCGTATTCCCGGCACAATTCCAGAAACCATACCAGGCCGTAAATGCCGTTGCTGTCCGTCAAGGCCAGGGCCGGATAGCCCAGCGCGCGGGCGGCGGCGCACAACTCCCGCAACGAAGGCACGCCCTTGCCAAAGGAGTAATAAGAATGCGCGGTGAGCAGGGGAAACATGCTGCCTGATTTCCATTGTTTAGTCTGGCATCAATCATTGCAAACTGTGCGAGTCTCATTAGCGGATGTCATACCGTAGGAATCTTGTTTCAATTCAGCCCCGTGCTTGATTTCGACAAGATGTTTCCAGCATGACATTTTCCTTTTGCTTCTGCACACCTCAATCAGTGCGCGGGTTTGTAAAACCGCTTAAAACTGCACGAATGTTTGCCCGCGGAGATTGCAGCGGTTTTCAATTGGGTGAGCAGGTTTGTCGTCCCCGCCCCTGGTGGGCGGCTGTCAAAGCCAATAAACTCGCGGTTGCCACAAAGCCCCACGAGTTTTGTAGTCCTCGCCCCTGGTGGGCGGCTGACAGGGCCAATGAATTCGCGGTTGCCACAATGCCCCACGAGTTTTGTAGTCCTCGCCCCTGGTGGGCGGCTGTCAAAGCCAATAAATTTGCGGT
>JBBIKM010000237.1:0-1178 GCA_037445455.1 bacterium
AGCATGCCGGGCCGGGAAAGACCGATGGCGAGCGCGGCGCAGTCGTCCGTGACGTCGGGGATGAGGGCGCCCGAAAACCGCTGCCATGCCGGCGTAACGCCGGCGAGTTCGAGCCGGGCGTATGCCCGGAAGAAGACGCCGTAGGGCCGGCCGATCAGGACGCTCACCGGCGCGTCGCCGGCGTCGCCCCGCAGAAACACCTCGAAGTACGCCTCCACATCACTCCAACCTGCGCTGGTGTGCGTTGACCAAACTTCGACACGGGCTGCGGGCGGGTGATGCGCCTCCGCCCGCTGGCCGCCCAGCACCAGCACGCCCATCAGGATGAGAGAAAACAGGGATTCTTTCATCGCAATATCTCCTGCCATGAACATGAATGAAAATGCCTGCACGGCGGCAAGCTGCTCCCCGCGCGCAACCCGCCGCTGAATTGGTCCGTGTCCGGAAATGACGAGACCGCCCAGGCGCTTGACTCGGAGGTGTGCACAAGCGGAATAGAACCCGCCGATGCTTGTTACGCAGCGCCCGGGCAGTGGAGTTGGGGAACGGACACTCGCTTAATGCCTCCGCTTGATTCGCCCTCACTTTGGGCAAGGCCTGTGCCAGTGTGCTGACGTGTCAAGCTTTCAGCATGCCCTTTCTGCAGACTGAAACGCGAGCGCCATGCGACGGCGGAATGCAGTTAGGGAAGAAATAGATTCCTGCATTCTCGCATGCTTGTCGCCCTGCTCGGTCACGCGCCTGTCTGCCGGAATGCGACCGGCAAGCGATGTCATTTCTGCCGAACAGCAGGCCGGCCTGTGATGTTGCACCCGGGCTGTGTGTTTTTGACGCAAATGTGTCAGACGAATATCCAGGAGCGCTCGTCTCGTGCTTGAACTTCTTCATTGACTATCTTGGGGAACTTCCCTACTTTTTCGCCGTTTTTGAACCAGCAAATCCTTCCACAGACTGATCGCAAAGCTGCGGCCAGGTCTGCTATTCCACAACTTCATGGTCGTGACGGGACGACTGCATCGCGTTTCTTTCCAGAGGACAAAGCATGAGCGAGGCGCGCAGCAAGATTCTGTGGGTTGATGACGAGATCGAGTTGCTCAAGCCACATATTCTGTTTTTGGAGGACAAAGGTTACGCCGTCCAGCCCGTCACCAATGCCGATGATGCCATTCAACTGATTC
>JBBIKM010000237.1:1188-7713 GCA_037445455.1 bacterium
AGGCTCTTGACGTGTTTTCCGCCCAGCCTATCGACCTGGTGTTGTTGGACGAAATGATGCCGGGCAAGGACGGGTTGTCGGCGTTGGCGGAGATCAAGGAAATCAATCCCGCCCTGCCGGTGGTGATGGTGACGAAGAACGAAGAGGAAAGGTTGATGGAAGAGGCCATCGGCAGCCGCATTGACGATTACCTCACCAAGCCGGTCAATCCCAGCCAAATCCTGTCGACCTGCAAGAAGATTCTCGACCGGCGCAAAATTACGGGCGCGCGCGTTTCGCGGGAATACATCGCCGAATTCAACACGATTTCACAGCGCCTGCTCGGTCCGCTCACCTGGGAAAACTGGATCGACATCTATGTGCAGTTGTGCGAGTGGGAGGTCGAGCTGGACCGGCACGATGATCTCGGTTTGCGCCAGACGCTGGCGGATCAAAAGCGGGAAGGCAACGCGGAATTCGCCAAGTACATCGAGAAGAATTATCCCGCGTGGGCGGCCGGCCGGGAACGGCCGCCGCTGTCGATCGACGTCGTCAAGGACCACGTGCTTCCACCGGTGCGGGAAGGCCGGCACGTGACGTTTGTCGTCATCGACAATCTCCGCCTCGATCAATGGCTCACCATCGAGCCGCTGCTGCGCGAATTGTTTGTGGTCAACCGGGAACACTATCTCGCCATTTTGCCCACGGCCACGCCCTATGCGCGCAACGCAATTTTCGCCGGCCTGTTTCCGCGCGAGATTCAGCGCGAGCATCCCGAGCTGTGGGCTTTTGACAAGGACGACGACAGCAGCCTGAACCGCCACGAGCACGCCTTTCTCGAAGCGCAACTCCGCCGGCTCAACGTGAACCCGAAGCCGCCGTTGAAGTACATCAAGATACTCGATCAAAACGAGGCGCGCGCGGTGGAAAAACAGATTGGCTCCTATGCCGAACTGCCGCTGCTGGCGCTGGTGGTCAATTTCGTCGATATCCTCGCCCACAGCCGCAGCGATTCCGAAGTGCTGCGCGAGATCACGCCGGATGAAGCAGCCTACCGCTCGTTGACCAAATCCTGGTTTGGGCATTCCTCGCTCTACCGCATTCTGCGCGAGCTGGCGCAGCGCGGCAACACGGTGATCATCACCTCGGATCATGGCAGCATTCGCGGCATGCGCGGCGCCAAGGTGATCGGCGATCGCGAAACCTCCACCAATTTGCGCTACAAATTCGGGCGCAGCCTGAAGGCCGATCCCAAGCAAGCCATCATCGTGCAAAAGCCGGAAACTTACCAACTGCCGAGCCTGAGCATGACCACCAACTTCCTGTTCGCCAAGGAAGACTACTATTTCGTCTATCCGACCAATTATCATCATTACCTGAATCACTATCGCGACAGCCTGCAGCACGGCGGCGTTTCCATGGAAGAAATGATTCTGCCGGTCGTGCGGCTGGATCCGTTGGGGGCGCGTTGAGAATGCGCAGGCTGTGCCGGAAATCCATAAAGCCACGAATCCCGCCCGGTGCGCACACCATCACGTTGAGGGCAGGCCGGTAATGATGAATGCCTCGCAAATCACCATGCAAGAGTTGTCGGCGGCGCTCGCGGGTGAGCGTGCGCTCGTGCTCACCTCGCACTCGCCCGGCGAGACTTGCCAGCTCGCCGCGCGCCTGGCCGGCAATGCGGCGCCGGGCGAAGTGATCCTGCTGGTGGGCAACCTCGGCAGCGGCAAGACGACTTTCGTGCAGGGCTTTTGCGCCGGCCTTGGCATGCCGGTGAAAGCGACCAGCCCGACTTTTACGCTGATGCACATCTATCAAGGCGGCCGCTGCCCAATCTATCACTTCGATTTCTATCGCATGAACACGACCGCGGAAATTGCGGCACTCGGTCTCGAGGAATATTGGGAGGGCGAGGGCATTTCGTTGATCGAATGGCCGCAGCTCGCCTGGCCGCTGCTGCCCGACAAACCGCTGGCGGTGCGCTTCGAGATGCCGGATTTCGCCAGCCAGCCGGAGCGCCGGATTATCGTGGTCGAACGGGCAACCCGCGAGGAGCAGGCACGATGACGGTCCTGGGAATCGAAACTGCCGGGGCCATTTGCAGCGTGGGCCTGGCCGGGGCGGAACGCGTGCTCGCAGAGATTTGGTTCGATCTCAAGCACGTTCACGATCGCGTGCTCAGCGACAGCATCCGGCATCTGATCCGGCAGGCGGACCGGCCGCTCGGCCAGATTGATGCCATTGCCGTGTCGGCAGGCCCGGGCTCATTCACCGGGTTGCGCATCGGCATGGCAGTGGCCAAAGGCCTGGCGTTCGCGGCGCAAAAGCCGATGATCGCGGTGGACACTTTGCAGGCGCAGGCTTTTGCAGCGCGTGCTGCGGTCCGCCGGCCGGAGGACATTATCGTGCCGGTCACCCGCTCGCGCAAAGGCGAAATCTACACCGCCAAGTTGCGCTGGAACACCGGCCTGCCGGAACGCCTGACGCCCGACCAGGTGATGGCAGTGGCGAGCTTTCCCTCGTTTCTGCAGGAAGCCGCGCTGCTGTGCGGTGACGGCGTGCCAATGTTGCGGGAGGCCGGCCTGCTGCAAACCCGTCCGGATTGGATCGTCGTGCCGGACGGCAGCGCCCGCCTTGGCGGCGGCGTGATCGCGCGCCTCGGCCAGATGAAACTGGCGTTGGGAGAAACCGTTTCGGCTGCGGAGCTGGAGCCGATGTATGTGCAGGAGTTCATCCCGGGCGCGCCCGCCACTGCTGTTCCCTCCTCTTGAAATTCAACGAATGGCGCGCCGGAGAAGTCAATTTGAACAGCAAGCGTGAACGCCATGTGGGATCGCTGCGCCCTCCCGGTTGACAAATAACGTCGTTCGGCGATCCGGCTTCTGCGGCACCACCATTTCAAGATTGAAATTGCAATCCACTTTGTGATGTGCTAAATTGCGCCCGCTCGCCGCGCGACTGCGGGTGTTCGCGGAAGACAAGGCGAAAAATCCTGGCCGGCCTTGTGAGGTGACAATGCAGACATCCAATCCGAAAAAACTCGTGTTGACCGCCGCCCTCAAGCAGGAAATCGTACAACTCATTGACACGCGCATCCGTGAGGTCCACGTCACCAGGGAAGACTTCAGCGAATTGAAAGAAATTGTCCGGGATCTTGCCGTTGCCCAGAAACGGACAGAAGAGAGACTCGAACAACTGACCGAAGCGCAGAGAAGCACCGATCGCAGAGTTGAGCAGCTTGCCGCGGCACAGCAGCGGACAGAGCAGAGGGTTGAGCAGCTTGCCGCGGCACAGCAGCGGACAGAGCAGAGGTTGGAGCAGCTTGCCGCGGCACAGCAGCGGACAGAGCAGAGGGTTGAGCAGCTTGCCGCGGCGCAGCAGCGGACTGAGCAGAGGTTGGAACAGCTTGCCGCGGCACAGCAGCGGACAGAGCAGAGGGTGGAGCAGCTTGCCGAGGCGCAGCAGCGGACAGAGCAGAGGTTGGAGCAGCTTGCCGAGGCCCAACGGCAAACCGAGATCGAGGTTAAGAGGCTCGCGGTCGGGCTGAATGAAACACGCCATGAGCTTGGCGGTTTGGCGCGCAGTTTTGGGTATGCGTTTGAGAACGAAGCCTTTCGGATGTTGCCGCCCCTTTTGCTGCGCGACCATGGCATTAGGATAAAGAACAAAATCATCAGAGCGGAAGTCGGCGGCAAAGAAATCAATCTCCTGAGCCGGGGGGAAAAGGATGGGCGGGAGGTGATGATTGTCGGCGAGGCCAAACTGCGCCTCGATGAGCGGCGGGAGGCCACGAAACCGGACGTTTTCGACGAGTTGGAGGAAAAAGTCCAAGCCGTCCTGGCGGAATATGGGCCGGCCGAGATCGTGAAGGTGTTGATCACCCACTACGCCACCAGGAAATTTCTCGATCTTGCGCGGGAAAAGGGCGTCATCGTCGTGCAGAGTTTCGAATGGTGAGGCCAGTGTCGTGTGCCTCGCCGGCCGGCCGGGCCACGCGCAGGCAGGCCCATCACAGCGGGAACGGCTGCGTTTACTCACCGGTGGCGCCGCGGGAATTTTCCTTCTTTGTTGCAGCGAGTGGGAATTGTCGAACATGAAGCGGAGCATGCCCGCCATTGCGTCTCGTGCAGCCTCGCCGCGTGGCCGGGAAAGCGAACTCGTGCTGCGTCCCATGCGGAGCGAGGATGTGCCCCAGGTGGCTGCCATTGCGGCGCGCAGTTTCACCGAACCGTGGCCGGAGGAATCATTCCGGGCGGAATTGGGATCGGCCATTTCGCATGCCATCGTGCTCGAAGACGGCGGTGAAATTGCCGGTTTCATGGTTTTCTGGCTGGTGGCGGATGAGTGCGAGATTGCCAATGTGACCGTCAAAGAGAGCCACCGCCGCCGCGGTTTGGGGCGGCGGCTGCTCAACTATGCGCTGCAGCAGGCGCGGCAAAATCGCTGCACCGCTGCCTATCTCGAAGTTCGCCGCTCCAGTCTGGCGGCGCAGCGGCTCTATGCCAGTCTGGGCTTTGCGGTGCGCGGCGTACGGCCGGGCTATTACGTGCGCGACGGCGAAGATGCGGTCGTGATGTGGAAGAACCTGAAAAGTGAATGATCATCTCTGAGAGAGAGGAGGATCGAGGTGGCATGGTTCAAGCGTGAAAGCAAAGGGTTGGTCTCACAGCAGAAGAAGGACATGCCCGACCTGTGGGTCAAGTGTCCGGCGTGCGACGAGATCATCTACAAACCGGATCTGGAGAAGAACTTTTTTGTCTGCGCCAAATGCGGCTATCATTTTCGCGCCACTGCCCGCGCCTACCTCCGGTTTGTGTTGGATGAAGGCAGCTTCGAGGAATTCAACGCCAACATCGTGCCGGTTGACGTGCTGAAATTCAAGGGCATCAAGAAGTACAGCGATCAGCTCAAAGAGGCCGCGCGCAAGAGCGGCGTCTTCGATGCGGTGATCACCGGCTACGGCCGGCTGGCGGGCCAGCGGCTGGTGCTGGCCGTGATGGATTTCAGCTTCATCGGCGGCAGCATGGGCTCGGTGGTGGGCGAGAAAATCGCCCTGGCCGCGGATGAATCCTTGTATCGGCGGCAGCCGCTCATCATCATTTGCGCCTCCGGCGGGGCCCGCATGATGGAAGGCGCACTCTCCCTGATGCAAATGGCCAAGACCTCCGCGCGGCTGGCGCGGCTGGCCGACGCCCGCGTGCCGTTTATTTCAATTCTTACCCACCCCACCACCGGCGGGGTGACTGCCAGTTTTGCGATGCTGGGCGATGTCATCATTGCCGAGCCGGGTGCGCTCATCGGCTTTGCCGGCCCACGCGTGATCAAGCAAACCATCGGCCAGGATTTGCCGGAGGGCTTTCAAACCGCCGAGTTTCTGCTCAAGCACGGTTTTGTTGATTTGATTTGTCCGCGGCCCGCGCTGCGTGACCATCTCACCAAGCTGCTGCGTGTCATGGTGAATGAATCCGCGGATGAGACCAAAGACGGCGCAGTGCGCTGGGCAGAAGCCAATGCCAAGCCCGCCGGCCTGCAGACCGCCTGACTCCTGAGACAGTCATCGAACAAATCCAGCAGTTGTTCACCCGCCGCGACCAGCCCGGGTCTCACCTGTGGAGAGGTGAACCCGCTTCGCCACGCCGGCGCGGCCATCCGCGACGACCATGAAACCTCACATTCTTCTGACCAATGATGACGGCATCTTCGCGCCCGGCCTGTACGCCCTGTATCAGACCCTCAAGAGCATTGCCGAGGTTTCGGTGGTGGCGCCGGACAGTGAGAAGAGCGCGGTCGGCCACGCCATCACCCTCTCGGATCCCCTGCGCGTTTCGAAATTCGAAAAATTCGGCGAATTCTTCGGCCATGCCGTCAAGGGCACGCCCGCCGATTGCGTGAAAATCGCCTATTACGCGCTGCTCGCGCGCAAGCCGGACTTGGTGGTTTCGGGCATCAACTACGGTTCCAACACCGGCATCAACATCATCTACTCCGGCACGGTTTCCGCCGCCACCGAAGGCATGCTGCTCGGCATTCCCGCTCTTGCCATTTCCCTCACCACCTACACGGATGCAGACTTCACCTATGCCGCCAAGCTGGGCGTGCGCCTGGCGGAGAAGGTGTTGGCGCAAGGCCTGCCCAAAGATACCCTGCTGAACGTCAACGTTCCCAACGTGCCGGAAAGCGAAATCCGCGGCATCGCCATTACGCGCATGGGCAATTCGACCTACAACGACAATTATGACCGCCGCGTCGATCCGCACAATCGCGTCTACTATTGGCTCACCGGCTCCAAAATCGAGGCCAACGAAGGCATCGAGTTCGATGACGGTGCCGTGCGGCAGAATCTGGTCTCGATTACGCCGATTCACTTCGATCTCACGAACTACCCGTATCTCGAGCGCCTGCGGGAATGGCAGTTGACGGTTTGATGCCGGGCGCGTTTGGCAGGCGTCGTCATTTTTTGCTTTGTTGCATCCCTGCAATTCGTTATTGTATCGCCATTTCGAACACCGGTCGCACCGCGTTGCTGGACGCGGCGCTGTTCCAGTA
>JBBIKM010000237.1:7723-8596 GCA_037445455.1 bacterium
ATTTCGAACACCGGTCGGCGCCCGCGTCCGTTTTCCGGCGGCAGGCGAGCGCGCCCGCCCGCGGTGCACACGCAGCACCTCGCAGGTCATTCACTCTAACCATTAACCCAAGGGAGGAAGCCAGTGAGTTTTAAAGAAAGTTGGGGATCACGCGTCGGTCTCGTGCTCGCGATGGCGGGCAACGCCGTTGGTCTCGGCAACTTCCTGCGCTTTCCCGCGCGCGCCGTGGACAATGGCGGCGGGGCCTTCATCATCCCCTACCTCGTTTCATTCCTGCTGATGGGGGTTCCCCTGCTGTGGGTCGAGTGGGCGATTGGAAGACACGGTGGCAAGTTCGGCCATCACAGCGCACCCGGGATGATGGATGCCCTGGGCGGCGGCAGGTGGTGGAAGTACATCGGCGTCTTCGGCATCTTCACCAACCTGGTGGTTGCCGCCTATTACTCCTATCTGGAGTCGTGGACGCTGGGGTATGTCTGGTACTCCGTGACCGGCGCGTTTTCCGGCATGCAGCCCGAACAGGTCTCCGCCTTCTTCAATGGCTATGTCGGAACCGACAGCGGCTCGTTTTTCAACTTCCCGCCCGCGGCAATCCTGTTCTTCCTGCTTACCCTCACGCTCAACGTCTGGATTCTCTCGCGCGGCCTCAGCAAGGGCGTCGAAATTGCCGCGAAGATCGGCATGCCGATGTTGATTCTGTTCGGCATTTTTCTCGCCATTCGCGCCCTCACCCTCGATGCCGGCGAGCACGGCGCCGTCAATGATGCCATCGTCGGCCTCAACTTCTTGTGGACACCCCAGTTCGATTCGTTGTGGAATCCGCGGGTGTGGATCGAAGCCGCCGGCCAAATCTTCTTCACCCTCTCGGTGGGC
>JBBIKM010000238.1:0-2270 GCA_037445455.1 bacterium
AACGTGCTGCTGGGCTCCGTGGGTGTCAGGGGCGGAATCGTGACGCGCCGTGCCCTGCCGGTGGGCGCAGAATTGGAAGCCGCGGCGACCATGCCGATCACCAACATCGCGGACCTGCCGGAGCGATCCGTGCGCGTACTGTTCCTGGACGCGGCGCAATCCGGCTATGCCCTGCCCTGGCAATTGCTGGAAAGAAAACTGATCCCCGGGACCGGCTGTGTGATCAGCCTCTCGCCTTATCTGACCGGTTTGGCGCAACATGCACACTATGTGATCCCCGCGCCGGCGCCTTTTGAAGCGTTGCAGGAAGGAGTGACCCCGGTTGGCGCGGCGGTGGCCTCCTTCACCATTTCCCCGCCGCTGCTGGCCGCCCCGGCCACCGTGGTGGAACCGGCGGAGCTGCTCAATCACCTGGCTGCTGCGCTCGCGCTGAATTGGACGAGCTTCACGACCGCGGATCTGCTGCGGCAGCGCGTTGCGGCTTTGCAGCAAGCCAGCCGCGGCCGCGTCTTCACCTTCCCGGATGAACAATGGCACGACCTGGCGGCCCTGGAATCAGCCGGGCAGTTGTGGGAAATGTTTGCCTCCGGCGCCTGCTGGCAGGATGAAATCACTCCTGCCGTGCGCCTGCCGCGCCTGCGTTTGCTGGGAAAATCAGCCGGGAACTTCGCACGATTGCGCGCTGCCGGGGAAAGCCCTCCGGCGCTGCAGAACCAACCGGCCGGCACGTTGCTGCTTCTGCCGTTCGGCTGGCGCGGCGCGGTGGGAAATGGCCAGGTCTCACCGGTGTTGAGCAAGATCTTTCAAGAATCCGGGCTGCATGAGCTGGCGAATCATGCCTGTCTCAATCCCGCGACCGGCCGCAGCCACGGCGTGGAAAGCGACGGCCCGGCGCTGCTGCAGACGCCAGCCGGCAGTCTGCGCGTGCAGCTTCATCTGGACCGCGCGGTACCGCCCGGCGTGGTGCAGGTTGCGGTGGCCCCGCTGCCCAACGGCAGCACCAACGAATTGAATGAGAACGTGCTGGCCCTCTGCGTGCTGCAGCCAGATGGAACGTGGCGGGTGACACCAGCGCAGGTGGCAAAGGTCTGAGGCTATGGACAAAACCGAAAGAAGCAAAGCGCGCTACGGCATGGTGATCGATCTTGATCGCTGCGATGGCTGTGGCGCCTGCATGGTGGCCTGTGCGGTGGAGAATAACGTGCCACCGGCGCAGCCCGGCACCAGTGACCGCACCGGCCTGACCTGGCTGCGCGTGTTCAAAGTGGAAAATGGCGCCGACTATCCCGACAGCCGCAGCGTGTTCGTGCCCATGCCCTGCCAGCAATGCGAACAGGAGACTCCATGCGTCTCGGTTTGCCCGCAGAATGCCGTGGAAGTCGATCAAGCCACGGGCATCGTCACGCAGGTGCCGGTACGTTGTTTGGGCTGCCGCTATTGCATGACCGCCTGTCCGTATCATGCCCGCTATTTCAACTGGTGGGATCCGCAATGGCCGGCGGGCATGGAGAAAACGCTGAATCCCGACGTGGCGCCACGCATGCGCGGCGTGGTGGAGAAATGCAATTTTTGCCACGGCCGGCTGCAAGCTGCCCGCGCCCAAGCCGCGGCCGAGGGCCGGCGCGAGCCAAGGGAAGACGAGTACGTTCCCGCCTGCGTCGAAGCCTGCCCGCGGGGCGCAATCGTGTTCGGCGACCTCGCCGACCCGAACAGCAAAGTGGCGCAACTGGCCCAGCAGCCCGACACGTTTCAGTTTCTCGTGCGGCTGGGCACTGCCCCGAAAGTACATTATCACTCCAGCCAGCCCTGGGTGCAGCGCATGGTGGAAGCCGGCCTGACGCGAACCCAAAAGGAGGGCGCGAATGGATAGGCATCTCATCCCCCGCGGCGTGCGGCGCAGCCCGTTTTGGCAATTCTTGTTGTGGATGGCGCCCTGGGCATTGGTGCTGGCGGTCGGCCTGTATGCCATGTACCTGTGCTTCGCCCTGGGGTTGAACCAAACCAACATGGACAACCGCTTCGCCTTCGGCTTGTGGATCTATCTCGATCTCACCGTGATCGCGCTCGGCGCGGGCGCCTTTTTCACCGGTTTTCTGCTTTATCTGCTGCGCCGCGACGAGCTGAAAGCAGTGATCAACAGCGCAGTGGTGTTGGGATTCATCTGCTACAGCGGTGCCATCGTCGTGCTCATGGTGGACGTCGGCCAGCCGCTGCGCGCCTGGTTCACCTTTTGGCATCCCAATGTGCACTCGATGCTCACCGAAGTGACT
>JBBIKM010000238.1:2280-8228 GCA_037445455.1 bacterium
ACCTCGTGGTGCTGGCCATCGAGTATGCTCCGATCGTGCTGAAGCACCGCAAGATCCGGCAGATTCCTTCGTTCCTGGTGTTTGAGTTCGAATTGCACAAGCTCATGTACGTGTTCGCGGGCGTGGGCACGTTTCTGTCCTTCTTCCATCAAGGCTCGCTGGGCGGCTTGTACGGCGTGTTGCGCGGCCGGCCCTTCGCGTTTCGCGAGGCCATCGGCATTTGGCCTTCGACGTTCTTCCTGTTCATCCTGTCCGCCGCGGCCGTCGGACCGAGCTTCATCATGTTGACCACCTGGTTGGTAGCGAAACTCTCGAAAAGGACGCTGGTCAAGCCCGAAGTCTTCCGTGTATTGGCCAAAGTCTCAGGCGCGCTATTGATCGTCTACGTCCTGTTCAAGACGGTCGACACGCTCATCTGGATCAACAGCACCTCACCGGGCGCGGGCTTTCCGGCCTTTGAATACTACAGCCGCCGTGAATTCGGCACCTGGATTCTGTTTACCGAAATCGTGGTGCTGGGGCTGGTGCCGGCCCTGATGCTGCTCTACCGGCGCCGGCACCACAGCATGCCGTGGCTGATATCGGCGGCCTTTCTCGCCTGCGCCGGCGTGGCCTTGAATCGCTTCGTGATGACGATTCAAACCCTGGCCCTGCCGACGCTGCCGTTCGATGCGTTTCTGTCGTATGTGCCGAGCTGGCAGGAAGTGGCCACCTTCATGGCAATCGTCGCCTACGGCGTGCTGGTTTACTCACTGTCATTCCGTTATCTCTCTCTCTTCCCGCAGGAGAGGGAACTGAACGATGCTCATGCGGGATCGCCGGAGAACGGCCGGACCTCGCGCTGGTTCGCTTTTGCCGATCGCAACCGGGCGGCACGCGTTCCAGCCGGTCAGTGGTAAGCCCGGAACACGGCAGCCATCCCGGCAACACGTTCACTTTCGTGGAGGATTGCAATGTTACCCTGGGCGCATGGTTTCACGTGGGATACCGGCCACCTCATCTTCCTGGGCGTCTTCTACAGTGTCGTGCTGGTGATTTTCATCACCGTTGCCCGCGCGCTCTGGCGTGCCCGCCAGGATTTCAAGCGCCAAAAGCAGGAAGAGATCGTGTGGGAAGCCAGCTTTGAGGACTTGCCCGCCAGCGCGCGCGTGTGCCGGCACGAGCTGCGCGGTGCAGTGGCGCGGCGCCAGTGTGACCATGAATTCGACTGCCGCACCTGCAGCGCTCACCCCAGGATTCTCGCGCAAGCCCCGCTGCCGGCCGTCACCGCCCGGGACAAAGAGGAAGAAGTCTTCGGTCTGCATCTGCCGTTGGATCGCTCTTACCATCGTGGCCACACCTGGGCGCGGCCCGAGCCGGACGGCACCGTCACCGTCGGCCTCGATGATCTGGGCGCGCGCCTCATCGGTGAGCCGGATGGCGTCGAACTGCCGCAGGTAGGCTCGGCCGTGCAGGTAAACGGCACGGCCTGGCATCTGCGCAAGCAAAAAAGCCGGCTGCGCATTTTGTCTCCGGTCGCAGGTGAAGTGATTGCAACCGGCGGCCCGGACCAAGGCTGGTACTTGCGCGTGCGGCCGCACGGCAATCGCCTGGACACCCGCCATCTGCTGCGTGGCGCCGAGATCAGGCCGTGGATCATGCGGGAACTGGAGCGCTTGCAGTTTGCGCTCGCGCCGGCCGGCGTGGGCCTCACGCTCGCGGATGGCGGCGTGCCGGTGGAAGACCTCGCCAGGAGCGATCCGCAGGCAGACTGGGATTCTGCATTGGGAGACCTGCTGCTGCAACCGTGAACTGCAGGGAATTCTCAGCCTCGATGCCGGCCTCCATTTTGTTCAAAAGAAAACGCCCGGGCGGCTCAACGCCACCGCCCGGGCGTTCAATTTCAAATTAAGCTCACGCGCGACTTGCGAGTCACTCCCTCATTTTTCACCGCCAGGGCAGCTCAATCGCTGCTGCGTTGCGAGCTTGATTTGCAGGAGTGAGGCCGGGTGTCATTCAGTAAGGAATGGCCATGTTCGTTTAGACACCCATCGCAATGGAAATTTAGTCCTCCCCCTGGTGTGGTACTGTCACTTGTGCAGAATCAGCGGCCCACAAGGGGCCGCAGCCACGTCATTTTCATGGTAATCTGGTGAGAGACCCGGCCGGTGCTCACCTCTTCACAGAATGCTCGCAGGCGACTTGGGCACTGGCGATACTTTGCAGGACCGCCGGCCACGACCACCGTCCTCAGCGCGGAATGTTGTATTTCTTGATGCGATCGTACAGTGTGGAGCGATCGATGCCCAACGTCGCGGCGGCTTCTTTGATGTTGCCCTGGGTGCGCTGCAACGTCGCGGCGATCACCTGTTTCTCCACCTCCTCCAGCGACATGTTGGCGGGCGGCACCCAGCCGCGGCGTTCCGGTCTGTTGTAATTCAGGAACGCGAAGTCTTCTTCGGTGAGCACCCGCGCGCGGCAGGTCACCATCGCGCGCTCGACGGCGTTTTCCAACTCTCGCACATTGCCTGGCCATTCATAATCCAACAGCACACGCAACGCGCCCTCGGTGAGATCGTCCACTTCCTTGCCCAATTCATGGGACAGGCGCTCGAGGAAATGGCGGGCGAGCAGCGGAATGTCTTCGCGCCGTTCGCGCAGGGGCGGGAGGTGAATGTTGATGACATTCAAGCGGTAAAACAAATCATCGCGGAAGGTGCCGCGCTGCACCGCCTCCTGCAGGTCGACGTGGCTGGCGGCGATCACCCGCACGTCGACGTGAATTTCTTCAGAGCCGCCGACGCGATAGAAGCTGCGTTCCTGCAACACGCGCAGAAGGTCCATTTGCAGTTTGGGCGAAATATCGCCGATCTCGTCCAGGAAAATCGTGCCGCCCTCGGCCAGTTCGAACTTGCCCTTCCTCTGCGCCACCGCGCCGGTGAAGGCACCCTTTTCGTGGCCGAACAATTCGGATTCCAGCAGAGTCTCCGCCAGCGCGGCGCAGGACACGCCGATGAACGGCCGTTCGGCGCGGTCGCCGGAGTAGTGAATGGCGCGCGCGATCAGCTCCTTGCCGGTACCGCTCTCGCCCTGAATCAGCACGGTGCTGCGCAAGCTGGCGATTTCGCGAATGAGCGCGAAGAGATCGAGCATCTTGGGATGCTTGCTGATGATGTCGTGAAAACTGTAGTGCCGGCTGAGCTTCTTGCGCAGGATGATGTTCTCGCGCTGCAGGTTTTTGACCTTGATGATGCGGTTGACCAGCAGGGAAATCTCGCTGGGGTTGCAGGGTTTCACAATGTATTCCTGTGCGCCCTCTTTCATGGCGGTGATGGCGGTGTCAACGGTGGCATAGGCGGTGATGATGATGATGGCGGCCTCGGCATGCAGCTTGCGGATTTCCATCATCGTTTCGATGCCATCCATGCCGCCCGGCATCTTGAGATCGACGAAGTAGATGGCGTAATCCTTGGCGCGCGCTTTGGCAACGGCCTCGGCGCCGGCGGCGGCCGTGTCCACCACGAAGCCGTCTTCGCGCAGCCAGGCCGCCAGGGACTCGCGCATGACTTCTTCATCATCCACCACCAGGATTTCCCAGGGCATTTTCATGGCTGTTCCTCCGTGCGCAACACCTCCCGCGTCCGCAGCAACTGCAGGCTCTCGCGCAGCACGATGGTGCAATTCGCACAAAAATTCTCGCCCTTGTCATCGACCTGCTGAATTGTGGTCGACAGCGACATCGGGCATTTAGGCTCGAGGCAGTGGGTCAATCCAAACGTATGGCCCATTTCATGAACCGTTTCCTTGCAGGCGCGCGCCAACAGCAACGGCGGATTGGCCGGCAAGTGGTAGAACTCCTGGCGCAGGCGCGCCAGCGAGACGATGGCAAGCGTGCCGTTCAACTGCGCCTGGCCAAACACAAAACTGAGCATGGGGATAAACAAGTCCTTTTCGGTGAGGGCCAGCAGCCGCACGGCGTGCGGCGGGCAAAAGCGCAGCAACTCGCGCATGATGGCGATTACGCTGTACTGCTGGCGGGCCGGCTCCCAGGCAAACTCCGGCTCGCCTAACGGCGCCAGCCGTTGCGTTTCCAATCCGAAGTGCCGTCCGAGACAGAGTTCGATCCCGGCAAGAACCTCGGCGGCGACCGCGCCCACCGGAACCACCGCCACCGTTTTCACCGCGGACGCCCGTTGGCCGGTGACGCCACTGCGGCCGGCTCCTCTTCCGAAACCGGCAGAGTCACAATGAAGCGGGTGCCCTCGCCCACCCGGCTTTTCACTTCAATGTCCCCGCCATGCGCGTCGACAATGCCATAGACCACTGACAAGCCCAAGCCGACGCCCTTGCCCTCGCCTTTGGTGGTGAAGAACGGATCAAAGATCTTGGTCAAGTGATCCGGCGGAATGCCCTCGCCGTTATCCTGCACTTCCAAAACCACAAGGCGCGACCCGGCCTGGCTGTACGAGCGGATGGTAAGGCGTCCCTGGCCGCGCGTCTGGGTCGCCTCCGCGCCGTTCATCACCAGATTGATCACCACCTGCTGCATCTGTGAGCTGTCGCAGCGCACCGGCGGCAAATCCTCGGCGAGCTGCAATTCCACCTCCACGTTGTTGAGCTTGAGCTTGTGGGAAAGCAGCGACAGCGTGCTGCGCACGATGCCGTTCAAGTCGGCGCGCGTGCTTTGCGGTTTGGAGCGCCGCGAAAAGGCCAGCAAGTCGCTGACGATGCGGCCGACGCGCGAAGTTTCATTGACCACCTGGCCGAGATACTTGCGGAATTCCGGCAGGCGGTTCGGCGGAATGCCGTCATCGGTGAGGATGCGCTGCATCAACATGGACAGATTGAGCACGCCGGAGAGCGGGTTGTTGATCTCGTGCGCCACGCTGGCGGAAAGCTGGCCCAGCGAGGCCAGGCGGTCGCTTTGCAGCAATTTTTGGTGCGCCACTTTGAGCTGCTCCGTGCGCTCCGCCACTTTGCTCTCCAGGCTCTGCGCGAATTCATTGGTCTTCGAAATCGCCGCCTGCAGCCGCTCGCGCATGAGGTTGAACGAGCGTGCCAGCTCAGCCAATTCCTCGCTGGATTCGATCTCGATCGGGCGATCGAGCTGCATCATGCTCACCGCGCGTGTGCCTTCGATCAGCTTCTGAATCGGCTTGCTCACGAAGTAGCGCGTGAAAAAGATGATGAACAACGCGATGAGCACGATGTGAATCGCGGTCACCGCCACCATGCGAACCTCCGCCGCGGTCATTTCGCGGTCCACCGGCGCCAAATCGAGTGAGACGTCGAGCACGCCCAGCACCGTCAAATCGGAGGGGTGGGCGTGGCAGACCGCCTGGCTGCAAGCCGGTTCGTTGTAAATCGGCGTAACCATCGCCAATTGCCGCTCGCCGTCCGGTCCGCTGAAAATGCGGGCGCGCGAGGGGACATCCACGCGCACCAGGGGCTGCGCGCTGGCGTGGCAAAGATAACAGGCCTCGGCGAATTTGTCGACTTGCACTTCATCACCGGCCATGGTCGAAAACATCACCCGCCCTTCTTTGTTGAAAATGCGGATGCGCTTGATCCCCTGCTTCAAGGCAATGGTCTGCATCACTTCGTATGCCGCCTGGCGATGGTCGGCCAGCATGGCATGCCAGGTGGCACTGGTAATACTCTTCGAAAGCTGATCCGCGCCGACAATCATGGCATCCTGCAACCGTTGTTGCTGGCTCTGCAGGTTGATGAAACCAGAGAGACCCTCCATCAGACCGATCATCAGCGTCAAGGAGAGAATCAGCTTCACCGCCAGCTTCTGAGGGATGATTTTCATGGCAGGTTCCGTGCAGCTTCTGCAGGCTCCACTTCAGCGGTTGCACGCCCTCGCGAGGAAGGCCATGAACCGAGTGATTGCGATGCTACTGCCGTAGAGGAGTATCAATACAAGCGCCATGCCAGAAAGGGCTTCTGAAAATTAGAGAGATACG
>JBBIKM010000238.1:8269-8495 GCA_037445455.1 bacterium
TCTCGAGGGTGAGAAAGTTCCGTAGCGAAGGTGCAAAAAGCCGGCAGGCACCGCGCTCGCGGCCAGGGCCACGCAAAGCCGGTTCCGCTGACGGGAGTCAGTCCCCCAAATCACCAGCTCTCGCCAGGAAAACCGGCCGCGCTGGAACGCGGTGCAGGGAGGACTTCTCCTCCTGCTGTTCTCAAATCGCCCCGCAGGAGGATGATCTCCAGGCATGCCCGGGTTG
>JBBIKM010000239.1:0-6635 GCA_037445455.1 bacterium
CGCCCCGGTGGGGCTTGGTGATTTCTCTTGATGACGACGTTTCCAGGGCGTTGCCCTTCGCTATTACATTGCGCCCCCTTCGGGGCTGGAGATTTGTGCAACAGAATTCGATTTCATGTTCCACCCTGATTTGCAGACAAGCGGCAGACAACTGTTCGGCGAAATTCGGCGTCTGCGGTGACCATCGGCGATGGGTTTTTTCCACCGAAATGCGGAGAAGTCACCGGGCCTCGCCGCAGAACTTTGGCAGGATGGTTCTGCCATGAAGATTTAGAATTTTATTCTGACTTTGAGCGCCTTACAGCTTGGCCAAGTTGTTCAGACAAGCTGAAAATTTGGGCCTTCGGGCAACAAATGGATTTTCCAACGGAATGAAACAACCCAACTGATAAAGGGCCTTCATTCGCTGGGTTGTTTCCATCCGCTGGAACGAAGATGGATTTCCCAACGGAATGAAACAACCCAACTGATAAAGGGCTTTCATCCGCTGGGTTGTTCCCATCCGCTGGAACGAAGTTTAAACTCTACTCAAAGTTCGAAAAGCCAGCCGCCTAATCCGCTTACCCGTAACCCCTCCCTCTCATGCAAACCAGCCGCATACTCGTCACCTGTCCCAAAGCCATTCCTCCGATATTGGCTGATGAAATCCGCGCACTGGGCCTGCCGGTCGTGGCGGAAAAAGAAGCCGCGGTCGAAACCATCGGCACGCTGCACGACACCCTGCGCTTGAATCTCTGGCTGCGCACCGGCCACCGCGTTTTGTTCCTGCTGAAAGATTTCCGCTGCCGCACGCCCGAAGAGCTGTACGCCCACCTCGTGCGTTTGCCGTGGGAGAATTACCTCGACAGCCACAGCCCTCTCAGCATCACTTCGGCGGTGCACAACGACACCATCAAAGACACGCGCTTCGCCAATCTCAAATGCAAAGATGCGATTGTCGACCGCCTCAAGCGCAAAACCGGCCGGCGGCCGGATTCCGGGCCGGAGCGCACCGGCGCCGTGGTTTTTCTCTATTGGAAAGCAGAGGAGGCGAGCATTTATCTCGACACCTCGGGCGAGTCATTGGCGAAACGCGGCTACCGCAAGATTCCGCTGCAGGCGCCGATGCAGGAGACTCTGGCCGCGGCCACGATTTTGGCCACCGGCTGGCAGGGCGAGGGCAATTTCATCAATCCGATGTGCGGCAGCGGCACGCTGGCAATCGAAGCGGCGTGGCTCAGTCTCGGCCGGCCGCCGGGTTTGCTGCGCGGCAATTTCGGGTTCATGCACTTGCGCGGATTTGAGCAGGCGAAATGGCGGGCGTTGCTGGCGCAGGCGAAAGCAGGCATAAAAAAAACGCTCGCCGGCAAAATTATCGCGGCCGATCACGATCACGCAGCCGTGGCCGCAGCGCGGCAGAACGCCAAGACCGCGGGCGTCGATCATTTGATTGCATTCGAGGTATGCGATTTTGCCGCGACGCCGGTGCCGGCCGGCGGTGGGGTGATCATGCTCAATCCCGAATATGGCGAACGGCTGGGGCGACCATCGGAGTTGCAGGCGATCTATCCTGGCATTGGTGATTGGTTCAAGCAGAAATGCGCGGGCTACACCGGCTATGTTTTCACCGGCAATCTCGAATTGGCGAAGCGGGTGGGCTTGCGGCCCAAGCGCCGGCTGCCGTTTTTCAACGGCGCGATTGAATGCCGGTTATTGGAATTCGAGTTGTACGAAGGCAGCAAACCGCGGTGGCGGGAATGAAAGGTGGCACACCGTTGCTGCGCGGCACTGGCAGTCGACCCGCAGCCGGTTGGGATCCGGTTGTCATTCAGTAGGGACCCTGTGAGTACTCATGCACTGCCCTCGCTCAGGCAAGGTTCCCAGTGCGGGGGAAGATACCTACAGCATGACATCAATGATGGGGACAGCGATGTCGCAGCCCTGCCCCCTTGCGGGGCATTGCCACATGCACATATTGCCGAACCGTGACAGCGGCCCACAAGGGGCCGGGACTGGCAGAATTACACCAATGAAGCGGGACAGCGATGTCGCAGCCCTGCCCCCTTGCGGGGCATTGCCACATGCACATATTGCCGAACCGTGACAGCGGCCCACAAGGGGCCGGGACTGGCAGAATTACACCAATGAAGCGGGACAGCGATGTCGTAGCCCTGCCCCCTTGCGGGGCATTGCCACATGCACAAATTGCCGGATTGCGACAGCAGCCCACGATTGCCACGTCTCGCGCCAACGCGAAGTTCGTCGAGGCGAGAATCAGGGTTTATCCGAAAAACATCGCACAGTAGATCACGGTGGCAGGAGCCAGTGCCACGTTCGATGGCGTTTCCTAACCCCTCACGCAGAGGTTTGGCCTCAGCCTGTTCGATCCCATCACGCCGGCCGAATTGGAAAAGATTGAGAATTTCTTCAAAGAACGCGGAACGCCGGTATTCCATGAAGTCAGCCCGCTCGCCGGCCTCGAGCTGGTGGCTGTGCTGAATGAGCGCGGCGATCGTCCCATGGAATTCACCAGCGTGAGGTCCCGCGCGATCATCCGGAAAGCCGCTCCCGCAGTGCCGCGCAACGAGAACATTCGCGTGCGCGCCATCGCTGCTGATGAAGGAGAATGATGAGCGCAGGCAACGGCAGAAGGCTGGAGCCACTTGCCGGAGCTTTCCGAATACTCACTGGAACTGGCGCCGATCAGCACGCAGCGCGAAGACAGCGATTCGATTCTGGCGGAGTTGGAGGGCCAGCCGATCGCTCCTGCGGCCATGAGCCTCAACGGCGGGGTGGCGCTGATGTGCGCGCAACCCGGCAGCGCCTCACAACGCAACACCGAACGGTACGGCTTCCGCATCGCTCACCCATGCATCAATTGGCAATGAGGTCCGATGCACGGTCCGCGTTCGAGGCGTTGCCAGCGCCTCCTCATGGTCTTGCCCAGAGAGGTCACAGGAATTCGATCAGGCAGAAACGAACAGGACAACCATTATCGATATAGCGGCCGGCGCCTTTCACGCGCCTTTTTGCCCCGTGCCAAGCCTTGCAGGTGGAACGGCGCAAGCCGGCCGCCTGCCAGCAATACACGCAAAACGAATCTCAAGAACATGCCGCGATGACGGACTGAACGTTCGCAGCATTCGATCATCACCCGTGGTCGGCCATCCGGCCAGCAAATATCATTTGTGCATGCCCATGTTTGATGCGGGAAGAGCGGGACCCACCCCGGCGCGCCGTTTTGCCGGCAGAGAAGCGCGCAGAAAGAAGCGTGGGCTGTGGTGTGCCGGCTTCGGACTGGTGATGTTGTGGAGCAGCCTGAGTCCGTTGCAAGCGCAGCCGGCGGTGATGCGCGACCGCGAGACGCCGCTTTACGAGAGGCCCAGCGTTACCAGCCGCCCTCTCCTCACTCTGTCTGCCGGCGACACAGTACGCATCCTGCAAAACCGCGGCTTGTGGATTCAGCTTGCGACGCAAACGGACCAGAAGGGCTGGATGTTTTTGGGGAAGACTGAAGGCCAGCCGGGCAAGCCCAAGCCGCCCGTGTTGCTGACAGCACCGGAGCCGGCTGTCGACGGCGGAGTCACTGCACAGGTGGGCGTATTTGACCGGGGATTCACGGTGGCAGGCCACCTCTCCTATCGCATCCTGGCGCGAGTCGAGGTCGAAGCAGCGCTGCAATATGCGAACAGCAAAGCGGCGTCATTTCATCTGTTGCACACGAACGGCCGGTATCTGCAGCCGCTCGCGTCACGCCTGCAAGCCGCGCTCAGTGCGGGCGCGGGCGTGATCCATTCCACGGCGGAGGCCGCGGCCGGCAGCGCGCGGTCGGCGTTGATGATCAACTACGGCGTTGGCATGCAGCGCCGGTTGGGCGATAGCCACTGGCTGCGCGCAGAGCTGCGCCGGATCACCGCCTTCACCACGCCCGGGGCGACGAACTACACCGAGTTCCTGGCCGGGTTCACGCTCGGCATTGCGTGGTCGCGACTGTGAAGGTCAAGCCGATGACAATCGATATGGACCCCAAGGCGCTCAAAGTCAGAACAAAATCCTGAAAGATTTTTGACCACCGAGCAAGTATGTGAACCCGCGGAGCGCGCGGAGTTTCAAAATCAAGAGAGTCCTTACTTGGCGTCCCGGCAGTGAGCTTCTGAAGTGAATGGCGCGGCAGTGTGCCCCAATCTTCATAAGATCCTTGCTGGATGAAGGTGGTGGTGGATTCACAGTGCGAGGCAACAATGGACACTTCGGGCTTGCGCTGCCCGCGGGCTGCGGCCTTCAACTTGTCTGAAATCTATGGCAAAGTATTTCACTGAAAGCCTGGCGCGGCCGCGAGCATTTCCCAGCTTGAGCCTGGTTTGTTGGCAGTCGAGCGGACTGTGCTGCGGCGTGCCGCGCAGGATTACCCTGCCTCAGCCGCGGTGAATGAGCATGCGGCCGGATCCGGCCGGCATTTCCACTTTCAAATCTCCCGCCTGCGCCACCATGGGCCGCTGATTCTCCAACCGATCCTCCTGCCTGCCAGAGGCGGACACCGCCACGGCGCAAGGCTGTTCCCTCCTGTTGTCGATGATCATCACTTGCAATTGCTCAGCAAGTTCTGGATTTTCCCACCCTGCCGGCTGGCGGCGGCATCGTGGCGCGGGCTGCGGCTGCAGAACGCGCAGAAAGGATTCGGCGCCAAACCGCACGCGCCGCCCGGGCGGGAAGGGCGAGAAAGTTGCTTTTCACGGGAAGTTCCTTTAATTGCCGGTAATCTGTATTGTGACTTCAGTGGCAGAAAGCATTGGCAGAGACGGACTCTTTTGGAACCGTGGACTTTCTGGAAAGGAAGCAGTCATGCTCGTTCGAATGATTGTGTGCGGCGCCGGCCTGCTGATTTTGCAAGCAGCCGGTCCGCTGCCCGCGCAAAGCGGAAACACCGGGCCGATCAGCGCGCACCAGGCCGTGACGCAACAAATCATCTCCACTGCGTTGCGCGAAGGCCAGGCCTACCCAATGCTGGTCGAGTTGACCAGGCTCGGGCCGCGCTTGAGCGGCTCACCGCAGGCAGCAGCAGCGGTGGAATTGACCCGTCAAATGATGGAACGGCACGGTTTTGAAAATGTGCGGCTGCAGCCGCTCATGGTGCCGCGCTGGGTTCGCGGGTCGGTCGAGGAAGCCGCGATCATCAATTCCCCGAGCCACGGCACCGTGCCGCTGGCGGTCTGCGCGCTGGGCAGCAGCGTCGCGACGCCGGCAGCGGGCCTGGTGGCGGAAGTCATCGAGGTCAAATCATTCGAGGAGCTGCGCGCGCTGGGCAAAAAAGCGGCGGGCAAGATCGTCTTCTTTAACCGGCCGATGGATCCGGCCCGCCTTGACACCTTTGCCGGCTATGGCGGCGCGGTGGATCAGCGCAGCCGCGGCGCGGTGGAAGCCGCGAAAGCCGGCGGCGTCGCGGCGCTGGTGCGTTCGATGACTACTGCCAACGACGATGTGCCGCACACCGGCAATACCAACTATGAAGCGGGCGTGGCGCAAGTCCCCGCGGCTGCGCTCAGCACACGCGCGGCTGATTTTCTCAGCCAATTGCTGGCGCACGAGCGCAGTGTGCGAGTGCGGCTGCGGCTGAGTTGCGAGACACTGCCAGACGTCCCTTCCGCCAATGTGATGGGCGAGCTGCGCGGCGCCGAGAAACCGGAGGAAATTATCGTGCTGGGCGGCCATCTCGACAGTTGGGACAAGGGCACGGGCGCGCACGATGACGGCGCCGGCTGCGTGCAGGCCATCGAGGCGGTGCGACTGCTCAAGCAACTGGGCTTCCGGCCGAAGCGCACCATTCGCGCGGTTATGTTCATGAATGAAGAAAACGGCCTGCGCGGCGGTCAGGAATACGCCCGCGAGGCCGTTGCGAAACAGATCAAGCATGTTGCCGCGCTCGAATCCGATCGCGGCGGTTTTGCGCCCTGCGGGTTTTCGATCGAGGCGGATTCGAGCACCGCGCAGCGCATCATGTCGTGGCGCGACGTCTTTACGCCGATGAAAGCCGATCGTCTCGGCCGCGGCGGCAGCGGCGCGGATATCTCACCGCTGGTCAAAACCGGCGTGCCCGGCCTGGGCTTGATTCCGGAATCCCATCGTTATTTCGATTATCATCATTCCGACAACGACACCATCGACAAGGTGAATCCGCGTGAGCTGGAATTGGGCGCGGCCGCCATGGCGATCATGGCTTACCTGCTGTCGGAGGAATTGTAACGCTACGCGCGGCTCTGCAGTCCGGTGCAAGAACAAAACCGGCGGGACCACCACGGCACCAAGCCACAAAGAAAAACTCAGTGGCCCCGCTTGCGCAATAGCGCCGGCGACTGCGCCCGCGGCATTGCGATCACTTCGAGTCCGGCTGCAGGAGTTTCTTGATGTGGCTCGCGGGAACAATCTCGCCCTTGCCGATGCCGGGGCATTTCAGACTTTCCCAATCCCAGGCGAGCCGGCTGGCGAGGAGATGCGGCCAGAACGGGTAGGTGCGGCATTGGTTGGGCCGGGCGTCGTAGACGGTGCAGCGCAGATCTTCCCCCAAAAAAATGCAGCCGCCGGCGTCGCGATCGCGCAGGCTGTATTTGCCGTGCACGCGCCGCAAATAGCGTTTGCGAAACTGCGGGGCCGTCAGCCGC
>JBBIKM010000239.1:6667-8454 GCA_037445455.1 bacterium
GCGCCATTCACATACACCTCGCCTGCCTGGCTGCAACAGTCGCCGCAATTGGGCTGGCATTGAAAACGCAGGCCGTCTTGGTAGAAGTCATCCGGCATATTCAGCTCTGGCGCAACCGCCGCTTCTGATGCAAGGCTGGTGGGGCAATAGTGGAATTCAACCGCCCGGCGAGGCGCGCAGAATGCCCGGAGCAACTGGCAGGAGAGGCTGCGTCCATCGCGACGTTGCAGTTCAACAACTCCCGCCTGGCTCCGCGGATCGGTGAGCAGTGTTGGCGAGGGGGCGCACCGACATGGCGCCGGCGATTGGAGCGTGTTTGAATCTTCATGGCATTCTTTCAGAATGGCCCGTGTGAGAGGCCGTCCCCACGTTTCAAGGTGATGGTGCCCCCGGCTCCGAGCGCGGTCCCTTTTTGACATAGACGCGCAGATTCACTTCCGAATACGAGGCAAAAATGCCGTAGCCGCCCACGACGTTGCTCTTCGGCGTTTCGCGCTGCGAGTTGTCATCGAGCTGGCCCTGCATGTAGCGCGTGTAGGCTTCGTCCATCGCCAGCAGGCGCACAGTGTGCCAGCCATAGTAGTTGAAGTACAGCCAGGAAATGCGGGCGGACATGGGGTCAAGAACGGGCGTGAAGGCGATGTTAAAGCCAAACGGTTCCTCCCGCTTTTTCAAATCTCCCTTGAAAATGTTGGCTGCGGTGGTGGTGTCACGAATGATGTTGCTGAAGTCATTGTTGTCGGCATCCGCGATTACCCGGTAAATGCTCACGCCCGGCAGCGGCGGCCAAAACAGACTGAACAGCGGCGCATCGGCGAAGCTCTTGCCGGAAACATACTCGACGGAATCGCCGCTCGCCAACAGCGGCCGGTCGCCATAGCGCAGGCCGCGATTCGCTTCGAGCAGGCTGATTTGCGGCGGCACCGTGGTTTGCGCCGTCACGGTTTGGCCGAGTGCCGTCACCTGCAGTTCATAAGTCTGGCCGCTTGCGACGCGCAGCGATTCCGGCGGCAGGAAATACACGCCGGGAGCTGCCGCCACGTGGCCCGGTGCGGCGGCATATTCCCGCAGCGTAAACCACCGGTCATTGCGCCGGCGCAGCCGCACCACGGCGCCGGCAACGCGCGAATTGGCGGCGTCGAACGGCGCTTCAATGGGAACCGTCCGGCTCACCACGATGCTGTCCACGCCGCTGCCCAGCCGGAGAAAGCCATTGACCACCAACTTCTCTGCAAAGCCCGGCTCGCTCGGCTGCTCGCTGCAGGAAAACAGGAACGCTGCGGTCAACAGCAGAAACAGAGCAGCGGCCGAAGTGGACTTCATTTGATCGTTCCTCATCACCAAGAATCAAGCGGTCAACCGTCGAACCAGTGCGGCGCAAAGAACGCCGGGCGAGAATCAGATTGCCTGCACACTTTGCGCCTCGGTGGCGCAGGTCTTTGCTGCCCTCTGGCAGGGGTCAGACTCAGCCAGGCAAACCCTCGCCTGCGGCGCGGGCGAGATAATCCAGCAAGTCGATGCGGGTGAGGATGCTCAGCGGCTTGCGTTCGTGATCCACGACCACCACGGCGTTGCTTTGCCGCAGCGACTCCTGCAGCGTGGCAATCGGCGTGTGCAAGCCCACCACTGCCACCTGCCGGTTCATACACTTCGACACGATGGCATTGGCATCGCCGGCGCCCGAAGCCACGGCGCCCACGGTGGCCATGCTGGCGGGGATGAGCACCGTGCCGTCGGTCCGGTAGGAGCCCGAAGCCACGGGGGCGTCCAGGTCTTCCTCGGCGTGA
>JBBIKM010000240.1:0-8431 GCA_037445455.1 bacterium
CCGCGACGACCATTTCGTAAATCGAATTTGGATCGACCGGAAATTCTTCGATGGCGTGGCGGATATAACCGGCGAGCGTTCTTTGCAATAACTTGCCACGATGCGTCGTGTCATAATGGATGCGCGACATCACCTCGGCACCGCCAAACCGCTGCGGATTTTCAAAAGCCGCGTCCGCTATGATCTCGCCAGTCTCCAAATTCAAAAGGCGGATGACCACCGTCGTCGTTCCCAAGTCCATCGCCAGCCCGTGAATAGGTCCGGCATTACGATCGATTTCTTCGCCGTCCAGGAGAATCCGATCACCTTCGCGTGTCACGGCAGGATCGAGCTGCAAATTTTGATGATACGCCGGAAGCTGTAACGCACGGCTTTCGATGCGCATGTCGCCGCGCCGCAGAGTATGGCATCGCACCACGCCGGCGTCCGCGACAATGCGCGTGCGGCAGGAAAGCCGGAAATTGCCGCGCAGGTGTTTTTCCTGCGCCACTGGTGGGGAGAGACATTCCATGCCCGCCAGGATTTCAACCAGGCATTCCCTGCACTTCCCCTGCTTCAGGCACGAGGTCGGCACACGAATGCCCAAAGACTCGGCATATTCGAAAAGCGAAGAGCCGGGCGCGACGCTGGCCTGTTCCCCATTGAAGTGCAGCTCAACGCTCATGGTTCTCAAAATCCAATGGAATTGCCGCCGTCAACCGGGAGCACGACGCCGGTGATATACTTTGCCTGTGCTGATGCCAGAAACAATGCTGCATTGGCGACATCCAAAGGCTCGCCGAATTTGCCCATGGGCGTGCGCGCCAGCGCCCTCGCCCTTCTCTCCGGATCATCTTCAAAAGCCCGTGCAGACATTGCCGTGGTGATGAATCCCGGCGCGATGCAGTTGACACGGATGCCATGCGGCGCCCATTCCACTGCCAGAACACGCGTCATGCCTTCCACCGCAGATTTCGAAGCGGCATAGCCGACGACTTTGGGAACACCATAGTGCGTGGCCATCGAGCTGATCATGATCACGCTGCCACTGCCACGGGCCACCATGGTCTGCGCGATCTCCCGCGTGAGCGCGAACACCGCGGTCTGATTGGTGTGCACGATCGCCTGATACTCCTGATTGGAAACCGCCAGCGCCTCCTTCTTCAGATTGATGCCCGCGTTGTTGACCAGCACATCAATCGCACCAACGGCATCGTTGATCCGTGCCAGCAATTCCGGCAGGCGCTCGATTTCGTTCAGGTCAAATGCGATGGCACGCGCCCACCCGCCCAACTCACTTTGAGCGCGCGCGAGCTTTTTCGCATCTCTGCCAACGATGACGACCCGCGACCGGTTCTCGACAAACGCCTTCGCAATGGCAAAGCCAAGCCCGCTGGCGCCGCCGGTCACCAAAACGTGTCTGCCGATGAGATCTTCATACATCACGGCCATGCGTTCTTGAACTCCTGTGATTGATTCCTCCTGTCATTCCAACAAACCGATGTTGCCGATGCCCGGTCAGTTTGCAGAGCACAGTCATCACCATCCTCCTGCAAGGATTTTTCAAAAACCCGGGCACGGCGCCCGAGAGTTCACCAGCGTCATCTGAATGACCATTCGAACTGGCTCTCCTGCAAATTCAGGTAACAGCCGGCTGGTCGGAGACGTCCGCTGTTCGCGCAACGCATCCACCGCCCTGCTCAGCGGTGAATGGGAAATGCGCAGGCGGGAGGCTGGCAAGGGACCTGTCCATAATGATCTGGCGCTGCAGGCCGGGCTGCTGCCATGCTCTTTCGCCCACCGACGACCAGCCGCCCCATGTCATCCCGCGGCGCGTTGTGATCCGTTGCGCCGCGAGGAGGCGATCATGCTGCCGTCAGTCAATGTCCCGGCACGAATGGGAAAATGAGCTGCTTGTAATACGCCAGCGTCCTGTCGGGTTGCTCGTATTGATCCGGAATCGGCATTTGGGAAAAAGTCTGAAAATACAACAGGCAGGCGTTGCGCCACCAAACAGCCTCCCGTTCCTGAATTTTGAGCAGGGCTTGCACGTGCTCAAATCGTTCTTGGTCGATGAATGAGCGGAGGGTATTCCAGGTATCGCGCATTTTGCGAACTTGCTCGACACCGTCGTAATACTTGAAACACAACTCCTGCCAGAGCGTTCGGCCGGATTTCATCTTATGCTGCCACGGCACATGATGAAACCAGAGCAGATAGATCTCCGGACACGTCGCCAGGTCACCGAATTGTCGACGCACAGGTGGAAAGTACTGGCTGACGGCATTGCTGCCCGTGGCGGAGCGATCAAAGCCGAGGCCGGTGGCATCCGCCCGATGATAATAGACCGAAGTCCAATCGGCGCGGCCGGTGTCATGCCAGGGCGCCGGGCCATAGTGATGTCCTTCGCCCATCAGATGGTGCAAGCCCAGCGGCGTCATGTAACTCACGGCGGCTTCCCGTGAAGCGAGCATCATGGCCATTGCCGGCGCGACGAAGGCCTGCTCGGTGGTGAACGTCATTTGCAACCACTCTTCCGCAATGGCTTCCGCGGTAAGCGTATGATCCCAGGCCAGGCGCCCGAACGCAAACCAGTTGGCCTGCGCAAACGGATGGCCGCACCAATTGCGGTCGGTGCCCAGGTTGGCAACGCCGGCAATGCCGCTCATGGCATGTTGTTCGAGGGTGCCATCAATGACTTTTGCGACGAACGAGCCGGCGCCACGGGCGTGGGTATCGGCAGTGAGTACTTCCCGGAACAGCGGCGCGAGGTAGACCAGGTGGGTCGCAAAGCCGAGATATTCTTGCGTGATTTGAAGCTCCATCATCAAAGGCGTGCGTGGCAGCGCGCCAAACAGCGGATGAAACGGTTCGCGCGGCTGAAAGTCAATTGCGCCGTTCTTCACCTGTACCAGGACATTGTCGCGGAATTTGCCGTCGAGCGGGATGAACTCATTGCAGGCCTGTTTGTGACGATCTTCCGGCACGTTGTTGTCATAGACGAACGCGCGCCACATGACATGCCCGCCAAAGGGCGCGACGGCCTCAGCCAGCAGGTTGGCGCCCTCGGCATGGCTGCGGCCATAGTCTTGCGGCCCCGGCTGCCCCTCGGAATTGGCCTTCACCAGGAACCCGCCGAAATCGGGAATGAAGTCATGGATCTCCCTCGCTTTGTTGTGCCACCAGCTCCGGACTTCCGGTTGCAGTGGATCAGCCGATGGCAGGCCGCCGATTTCAATCGGCGCACTGAAGCGGGCGGTAAGATACACTTTGATGCCGTACGGCCGAAAGACATTCGCCAGCGCCGCGACTTTTTCCAAGTAAGCCGGCGTGAGCACCCAGGCATTGGCATTCACATTGGTGAGCACCGTGCCATTTATTCCGATTGAAGCATTCGCACGTGCGTAGTCTTTATAGCGCGGGTCAAGGTAGTCCGGTAGTTTGTGCCAGTCCCACAATGAGAATCCCGCATACCCCCGTTCCACGGTCCGGTCGAGATTGTCCCAATGATTCAGCAAACGCAATTTGATCCTGGGCGCACTGACGATTGACAGATCGTTGAGACTCTGATGTGTTTGCAACAGGCGCAGCAAGTGGAAAACGCCGTACAACACTCCGAGATCACTGTTCGCCGCAACAACGATGCAGTTCTTCCCCTCTGCAGCGGTGGTGAGAATGACAAAACCCTCCGCACCTGCTGCGTGCAGCCGGTCTCGAAGATCGAGCTTTGCGATGGTCCGTGAGCTGCGCGGCGTGCCAACAACCAGGGCGCCATTCCGGGTGAGGGATGGCACAAAGGGAGGGCAATGTCCCAGCAGCCCGAGCAAGCCAATGCGCAATTCCTCCCTGGCAACTGCGAGGGTTGGCGAAGGTGTGGGAATCTCCAACTCCGTGAGTGCAGCCCGGTATGCCGCCAGCACCTCGGGCTGGTCGATGCGATCATACCGGAGCCACAGCCGATAGCCGTCTTCCGCCGGCGAGGCACCCGGCTGCGCGAGATGCGCCAGCAGCAACACGGCGAAGCAGAGGCCGGACTGCCTGCCAAAGATCGACAATCTCATGCACATTCTCGGTGAAGGATTGCAAGAGCGCCTGTGCCCTGGTTCGCCTTCATCGCGGCGAAGGCCGGGACAGGACGAGAACTTGGGAATGATCGTTCTTCAGCAATGTGATGGTCATGGTACACTTGCCGCAGGAATGCGCTGCAGCAAATCGAGCATTTCGTCGCGGCTTTCCAGGCCGATCGTAAATGCATCAACGCAGTCAAGATTGAGAATGAATTTCAGATTCTCATCAGGCCGGTCCCGCAGCCAGCCGCCGCCAAAAACTTTCATGCCGACAATGGCTTTGCCGTCCTGGTGCATCTTCTGCAGGACCTTCACGACGGTCGTGACGTCGGCATCCATTTGGGCGCCGGCAGAGTTGATGCGGGCCAGATCAACTTGCACCCAGTCGGACTGCGCCGCGGCTTGCAGCGCTGTGAGGGTGTGACAGGAGACGCCATGCGCGCGAATGACGCCATCGGCGCGCGCCTTTGCCAGCACTTCCATGGCACCACGCCTTTGCAGCGGCCAGTCGCCACGCGTCATCATGTGCAACAAAACAATGTCGAGATAGTCGGTGCCGATTTCCTTGCGAAAGCGCTCCAGGTCGGCCTTCATCTCGGCGGCCGTGGTGGCGTGCGTCTTCGTAAGAATGACGACCTTCTCGCGCGGAATGCCTTTCAAACCCTCCTTCAGATGCGGATGCGTGCCGTATTGATCCGCGGAATCCCAGAAGTTGATGCCCTGTTCATAGGCCGCACGCAGGAGATCAGCGAGTCCCGGCAGGCCCAGTTTGCGCGTCTGATTCGATTGTCGATTGAAGCCGCCGGTGCCGGTGCCGATCGCCAGCCGCGAGGCTTTGATGCCGGTCTTGCCGAGCATCACCATATCATGCGCATACTTCTTCACGTTCTCGCCGGCGAGAACCCGCACCACCGGGGAAAAGGCGGCGACGGCCGCAGTGACGGTTGTGTACTTGATGAACTCGCGTCTTCTCATGATGCCACCTGTTGCAGGAACAACATTTTCTTCCTTTCCGCGGGATGGCCGGCCGCCATCCAGCGGGAATAGACGCCGGCGATCCTGTTACCTGGCTTCCAAATCACTTGATGCGTTCATGCCGGCCTTGTTCGATCTGCCAGTCTCGCCACTTCCCATCCGAACAGAGTATAAACTTTCAAGCTCACGTGAGTCGCTTTGGGCAATGAACCGGCGATGGTTGTCATTGGATCAACAAGACTGGGATGGTGTTGCCGCCGGGTGAAGTCAGCCGGTGTCCTCCCGTGCTTCCCAACGCCGAGGGTTGAGACACTCACTTTGGCACACCTCAAGCCATGATACCAGGAGCGCACCCGGCCTCCCCTCATCGTCGTCACCGGGCAGCCCGCCTGACATGAGCCTCCGCCATCGCCAACATTGGATCATGTGCCGAGATCGTGATTCACTCCGCATGAGCTTGAGAGCGAAAGGGATTGCCGCTGCCGCTCAGAACGATTCTGTCGCCATGGTCGCCCTCTGCAACCTGCTCACAGGCCAGTTGCCGAAACACCTGCATGCCCGCATGTGACAGCGCCGCTTTGATCCGCCACTCATCGGCCGGATTTGGCGGATGGTTGCAGACGTGCAGCGCCTGCTTCACGATTTCAGCCGCATGAGCACGTCCCTTCATGCCACTCCTCGCCCAACAGAGGAATCCATTGGTCCAAAGCGCACACGGAAGAAGCGATACGAAGGAAAGCGGTGCATATTCTTTGCGTCTTGGCGTGAAATTCTTTGTTGATTTGGCGCAGCTTTCATGCGCTTCATTGAACGCATGATTTGACCGAGGCGGCGATTTCCACCAAAGGCGCAATCCAGATGTCCTTTTCATTCTGCTTGAGGAAGAGCAGGAGTTCGCGGTGAGCGTCCAACGAAACATTGAGATCATGTTCACCGCCAATGCCGTGAAAAAGGAAAACCAGCAGGGCGTTGTTCTTCATCGCCTGTTTGACCAGTGCGATGAGCTCTTCGCCGGATTGGCCATTGATGACATACGAGTCGAGGTCGAATAGATCAATCTCATCCAGTTTGGCCATCCTGCCCTTCACCCCGCGCGCGGCGACAAACTCGGTTCTTATTTTTTCGACATACGATTCCCCGCCGATCTTCGTATCACCGCAAGGATACGCAAACGTTCTTCCGGTCTTGCCGTCCAGCGCCTCGAGGAGGGTATTGGCCATTTTGATTTCATCGAGCAAGCGCGACATCGTGTAGTTCGCGAGATCATAATCGGGTGGCACCCATTCTCGCCCCGGCAACTTTCCCGTACACGGATGAAATAGAGTATGATTGCCCAGCTCGTGCCCCTTGCTCGCCACCGCTTTCCATTCCACCACACGTTCTCGAAAGGCGGGAAAATACGCCGACAAATAAAACGTGCCTTTCAAACCCAGGGAATCCAAAATCGGCACAACATTATCCAAGTGAACATTTAGCGCGTCATCATAAGTGAGACAAACCGCGCATTTTTTGTCGCGCCAAACAGCTTTGTCTTGCGCGTTCATTGTAGATCCGAATCCCGACAAAAAAATCAATGACAAGAATTGAAGAAAGATTGAAGTTTTTATTTCCAGCATGTCTTGCCTTGAAATGTTAAATTAGCCTGAACAAGAGCCATGACAGAAAAATGTAGGGCAGAAAAATAAAATCACCATCAATCTCAGTTTTGCTTGTCGAAATAATCATTTTTCTGTCAACCATGTTTCTGTCATTTACATCACTGCAAAAGATTATTCTTGCGCAGAAATTCTCTGATGGCCGCAAAGCCGTTCACAAAGTCCTGCCGGCTGAAGCCGCCGTGTTTGCCGCCGCGAATGGTCACAAGCTGATTCGGCACACCGGCCTTGTCCAACGCTGCGTGCAACTGCACGGCATGATTGTATGGAACAACGTTATCCTGGTCGCCATGTATCGTGATAACCGGCGGCCCTCCGGCACGAACGTGGTTGAGAGGTGAAACTTGTCGCGCCAGCTCCTGCCGATTGCTCATGCTGCCGAACCATTCGATCGCGTAATGCTTGGCATTCGCACCGTCGATCAAATCAGCCACGTCGGTGATGCCAAACCAGTTGACGATCGCAGCCACTTTTGTCTCCGGCTCTGTTGCTTTTGCCCAACGCGTGCTGTCAGCCGTCGGGCACTGCCGGTCAAAAACTGTCTGCGCCGGCAACATGCCGGTGATCAAGGCCAAATGTCCGCCGGCCGAGGTGCCGGTTAGCACAAATTTGGAAGCGTCCAAATTATACTGCTTGGCGTTGTAAGTTGCCCATCTCAATGCACAACGGCAGTCTTCCACCGCCGCCGGCGCAAGAGAGTTGCGCGCCACGCGATACTCTACGTTGATCGCCGCCCAGCCCATCGACAAATACGGCAGCAGCCAGAGCACATTGCGTTCTTTCTGTCCCGCCACCCAGCCGCCGCCGTGAAAAAGCATGAGCGTGGGCGTGGGCGTGCTGCGATCACGCGGCAGATAAAGATCGAGCTTCAACTCGGTGTTGTTCGCGACCGCGTAGGTGAGGTTGGGTTGGATGTCATATTCACCGGCAACGTAATCCACCCACTTGTCAGTGCCGGGAGCTTGCGCCGGCATGCGATTGGCACTGCACACCAAGAACAGAGCGGCAATCAGCGCAGAAAAGAGAGAGGTTCGAATCATGATTGTTCTCCTGCAACCGGCACAAGAAACTGTCGCCGGATTGAAAAAAGCCAACAGATTCAGGACAAGAATGAGTCCGTTACAGGGGATGTCTTTGCAAAAGAAAAGCAAAGACTTTATCAGCGGATGGAAAAACGCAGCCAACAAGACTTTTCAGCAGGGTTCATCCCTCCGTTGGAGATGATCTCCCGGCTGCGGCCTGCCCGCGCTGGGCTGCAATAATCGATTCAGTATCATCAGCCATCTTTGCCATTCGTCCCAAGCCGATGAAAACTCTCCGGCGGTCCCAAGTAACTCGGCTTAACCTCGCCGGTTTCGACCACCAGTTTTTGCAAAACCACGCCCGCATCGACCATCCAGAATTTCAAAATGTGTTTTCCCGCTTCATTGAGAACATGTTTGGAAACTTCAATCGTTATATTGTTCGCAACCGTTTTTTCCCAATCCCGAAAAGTTTTGTTGGCGTGCAGGTTGACGATCTGCGGCGGCTCGTCGTCGAATGAAACGGCGTAGCGCAAGCCTTGATTGTTGTGAAAATTCAGCGTCGGAGACAGATAGGCTTTGACCTTCACTTCACCTTTGCTGAAGAAATGAATTTGGTATTCCAAACGCGGGCTGTTTCCTCCCGGCGTTTGAGGCGGAGAGGTTACGGGCATGGGTGTCATCGCCGAAAGCGTGCGCCCCAAATCCGGAATGCGCTGCCACCGTGGCGCAG
>JBBIKM010000241.1:0-8409 GCA_037445455.1 bacterium
GTCTCCTTGTCTCCTTGTCTCCTTGCCTCCTTGTCTCCTTGCCTCCTTGTCTCCTTGTCTCCTTGTCCCCTTGCCCCCTTGTCTCACTAGGTGAACAGCAGCCGCAAATACGTCAGCGGCGAGGCCAGCGCCTCCTTCGGCGCTTCGTTGGCCATCATGCTCGAAATCCATTGCGCCACTTCGATGCTCTTCGCCGCCTTGCCGATCACCAAATTGAGCAGCGGCCGGATGCGGCCAATGCGCTGCAGCATGAAACTGGTTTGCAGCTCCGGACCGATGGCCTGCCACAGCGAATCGGCATACTCCTGCAGTCTGGCCGCGGAATAATCGCCGGCCGCGCAGGCGTGCGCCGCCACCTGCGCCGCGAGATGCCCCGAATAGATGGCATTGCTGATGCCCTCGCCGGAGAAGGGATCGATCAAGCCGGCGGCATCACCCAGCAGCATGAAGCCGTGGCCGTGAACTGGCCGGCGCTTGCTGCCCAGCGGCAAATTCCAGCCGCGAATGTCCTCCAGCGGCTGCGCCTGCGCGAAACGTTTTTTGAAATGGGGAGATTGCGTGGCCGCGAGATGCGCCGCGCGCAGATTAATTTTGCGCTTGCGAATCTCGGAATGCAGGATGCCGATGCCAACGTTGGCCAGTCCGTCCTCCAGGGGAAAAATCCAGAAGTAGCCCGGCAACACCTCTTCCACGAAATGAATTTCGATGTAGTCGGTCAGCTCGCTCACCCCGCGATAGTAGCAGCGCGTGGCCACGCACCAGTGCCGGCTGTCATGCTCGTAAATGCCCATGCCGCGCGCCACCACGGAATCAAAACCGTCCGCGCCCATGACGATCTTCGCGCTGAACTCGCGCTGCCTGCCGCTGTCGCGCTCGCGGCCCGCCACGCCCACCACCGTCTCACCCTCTTTGCGAAGCCGTTCGACGATGAAATCTTCCACGCAGGCGGCCGCCGCCTGCTTGGCCGCGCTGAACAGCACGTTGTCGAACACCAGCCGCCGGCACACATACCCATGCACCGGCCGCGTGGACTGCGGCGGCGTGAAGGAGATGTGTGCGGCTTTGCCGTTGGGCGCCGAGAAGATGATGCCGCGCGCCTTCATTTTGGGCACGCGCTGCAGATCCTGCTCCAGACCCAGCTCGCGCAGGAAGCGCAGGCCTTTGCCGGAAATGGCATCGCCGCAGATTTTATCGCGTGGGAATTTGCTTTTGTCGAGCAGCAAGGTTTTCAAGCCGTGGCGGGCGCAATAGAGCGTGGCGGTCGCGCCCGCCGGGCCGCCGCCCACCACAATCACCTCGTACTCCTCCCTGCGTGTGTTCAGATTCTCCTCCTCGAAAATTTCAGCCGTGGAAATTCGAAACCGGTCACTGGCCGCAGATTGCCGGGCTGCCGCACAATCTTGCACGCGAGATGGTAGCAAGATTTGCCGAAATCAGCAAGCCCTTTGACTTGTCACTTGTTTTCCGGCTCGAATGGCTGTATTTTGCGTTCACACAAAAAGGAAGAATCCCGTGTCCCATACTCAACCGCCTGCTTCGTTGCTCAGTCGCGCAGCCCGCATTTGCATTCCTGCCCCTCGCGCTGTCATTTTGCCCGTCATTGGAAGTGCCATGCCAGCGAGGCCCGCCCTGACTGGGGGAAAAAATTCCTGCGAGAATGACAAGAAAAGAAAGCCAGCCACCTCGCTGCAAGCCGTCCTTCTCTCCCTCGCGCTGCTGGGACACAGCCAGCTCGCGGCACAAGGCGCGTTCCGCAGGGAACCTGTGAAGATGGAGGCCAGTGCACAGGATTTCTTCGGCATAACCGGAAGCGGGGCACACTGCTTTTCAGAAACCGCCCGCGCTGCCGCCGGTGACACGATTCAAACCGCCACCCGCCGCGGCCCACTGCATGCGCGCAACCAGTTCCCGGTGGTGCTGCCCTTCTTCGTTTTCTCCGCAGAGCCGGCAGCGACTCTGCCACTGTCCCAGCTTCGCCTCGAACTTTCATACGATCGTGCCAACACCTTCGTCAAATCCGGCGGCATTGTGGAGCAGCTCGACTCGTCCGGCCGCCGCAATCCCTTCACCGATGAAACCGTGCAACGCATTGTGCGCAGCAATCCGGCGACAGATGCCTTTCTGCTCGATTGCGAAGTGAGCCGCTGGCGGTTGCGCGCTGACTATGCGCCGCTGGCGCGACTTTCGTTCGCTGCCGAGCTGCCGGTGCTGCGCTTCGGCGGGCAGTTCATGGATCCCATGATCGAGCGCTTTCACCGGCTCTTCCGCATGCCGGACGGCGATCGGCCGGATTTCCTGCGCCACGATGCCAATGCGTTTTTGTACTTCGATCAACAGCTTTTCTTTGGGGATAAAGCAGGCCTGGCGGGAATCGGCGTGGGGGATTTGTCGCTGCTGGTGAAAGGAGAATTTGCGGCCGGCGGAAAGCTGCGGCCGGCGCTGGCCGTGATGGCGGGTCTCGAGCTGCCGACCGGCAACGCGAAAAAGCTGCGCGGCAACGGTGCGATCGATGCCGGCGTGGCGCTGTGCGCGGCCTGGGCTTGGCCGCGCAACTGGCTGGACTTGAATCTCGCCGTGACCAAACCCGGCCGCTGGGAAATTCTGCCGGAACTCGATTTGTCTCCGATTTATGCCATCAGCTTGAGCTACGAGCATTCATTCGGCAAACGCCTTTCTTTCTTGATGCAGGATCGCCACACCACCAGTCCCCTGGCCGGCGTGACGAGGGAAGGCATCCGCCGCATGGCGCATGAAATCACCGCCGGGGTGAAGCTCGACGCCAGCCACGGCCTGCGCTGGAGCATCGCGGTGACGGAGAACTACGCCTATTTCAACAGCTCACCGGATTTGGGGTTGCAGGTGGGGGTGGAGACGGGCTGGATGAAGTGGTAGAATGCGTGCCTGTCCGCCTCGCGAACTATTGAGCAAATGTTCCTGCAGCGGCTTGGCCGTGGCAGCAAGACCCTTGGGGCGGATAAACCGCAACTCAATGGAAATCGGCAACGGATTGAAACAACCCAGCGGATCGACAACTTTGCCTCAAGAGGTTTGTCCGTCTCATTGACGAAGGTATAGGAGGCTGAAAGGTGAACCCGAGGAACTATCCCTTTGAGGTCAGCCCGTTGCCCGCGGAAGAGGGCGGGGGTTATCTGATAACGTTTCCAGATCTGCCCGGATGCATTACTGATGGCAGAACTCCGGAGGAAGCGCTCAAAAACGGCATGGATGCAGCCAAATCATGGCTGGCAACCGCGCGAGAGTTCGGAGATGCCATTCCCAAACCGGGGTACTTGCCGCGCGGCAGATTCGTAGCGCGTGTTCCCAAGAGCCTGCACACCCGCCTGCTCGCACCCGCCGAGCAGGAAGGTGTGAGCCTGAATGCCTTGCTCACTGCCTATCTGGCGGAAACGTTGGGCAAGCGCGAAGCAAGAAGGAAAGTTGCCAGACGATGACAGCCAACCTGCTTTGATGTTGTTGCCGGCGCAGATTCATGCGCCGCAGAGGTCAATGTTTTCGACTGCGAGGCCCGTTGCACAACGGGCCTCTTCATTGGTGGGAGGTTTAATGGGCTTGCAGACTTCGCAGGAAGTATGTGGAACACCCTTTCATTTGCGCCTGGAAAACTCGGCGACAATCCGATCCACCTCCTCCGCGCTCAAACCGCTGGTGCCGAATTTCTGCTCGGCAGCAGCCGGTGCCGCCGCCATTGGCTTGACCGCAGCCGGCGGCATCGTCGCCACCTCGGCGCGGGCAGGCGCCACCGGATTCCCGGCAGCAACGGGCGGTGCGCTCGACAAAACCGGCCCTTTGCGGGAGACGTCGGAGGACAGCGCTTTTTGATAGGGGAATTCATTTCTGCTGCGCGCCTCCACGGAAACGGAGGGCCGCCAGGCGCCGGTGTCGCGCGGTTTCGCCAGCGGCTTGGTTTCCCACGCCACGCGCTTGATATTGAGCAAATGCACCGGCCCGATGTTGTCGCTGGTGATGTTGCCGCCATACGAGCCGCAGCCCAGCGTCATGCTGGGATCGAGGTCGGTGGTGTAGCCCACCGCCCCGATCGCCGCCGGCGAATTCACGATGATGCGAAACGCGGGTTTCTGCAAGCCGAATTGCAGGATGATGTCGCGCTCCTGGCAGTGAATCGCGAGCGTGTGGCCGCGGCCGCCGAAGTTGAGCAGTTCGATGCAGCGGTCGCAGCCCTTTTGCCAGCCGTCTTCCACGTAGAGCGCGAGCACCGGCGAAAGTTTCTCCATCGAGAGCGGGTATGGCTTGCCCACGCCGGCGAGGCGCGCCACCAGCACGCGCGTGTCATCCGGCACGCTAAAGCCGGCAGCCGCGGCAATGCGCTGCGGTGACTGCCCCACCATCTCGGCGTTGATGCGAAAGTCCGGCGTGACCAGCGCCCTGGCGACTTTGTCCGCCTCGCTGTCATTCAAGAAATAGGCTTTCTGCTTGCGCAACTCTTCGAGCACGCGATCGGCCACCGGCGCATCGACCACCAGCGCCTGCTCCGAGGAGCACAGCGTGCCCCAATCGAACGTCTTGCCGGCAACCGCATCGGCCACGGCTTTGGGAATGTCCGCGCTGCGGTCGATGTAAACCGGCACGTTGCCGGGCCCCACGCCATACGCCGGCTTGCCGGCGGAATAGGCCGCGCGCACGAGTCCGGTGCCGCCGGTGGCGAGAATCACCGCCGTGTCACGATGGCGCATCAGTTCGTTCGTGCCTTCTTGCGAGGGCAGCGATAAACAGAGGCACAAATCCGGCGGCGCGCCCGCGCTTTCCGCGGCCTGGCGCATCACGTGCACGGCGGCCAGCGTGCATTCCCGGGCGCGCGGATGCGGCGACACCACCACCGCGTTGCGCGCCTTCACGCTGATGAGACATTTGAACATCGCGGTCGAGGTGGGATTGGTGGTGGGCACGATGGCGGCGACCACGCCCATCGGTTCGGCAATCTCGATGATCTTCTTCCTTGCATCTTCGCGAATGATGCCGACCGTCTTGAGCGCTTTCAGACTTTCATAGAGATCGCGCGTGGCAAATTGATTCTTGATGATCTTGTCGGCGACCTTGCCGTATTTGGTTTCCTCCACCGCCAGCCGCGCCAGCCGCTCACTGGCTTTGAAGCCGGCCTCGGCCATGGCCGCGACCACGCGATCGACCTGCTCCTGGGAGAACGCCTTAAAGGCGAGCTGGGCCGCTTTCGCGCGCTGCACCAGGCTGCGCACTTCCTGCAGGGATTGGAGATCTTGATCGAGAAGGGCGGACATGCTTGCTCCGGATTGTCGATGCGGAAGGGTGTCCGTGACACATGTCAAGCTTGCGGCGCGCGCGGCAAGCGCCGCAGAACGGGATTCATGTCCTCCAGGGTTGCACTGCCTCCTCCCGCTGGACTGCCACGGCTGGCAGAAAATCTAGCAAAAGATGCTTCATTCGCAAGCGATTCTTCTCCCCAAGCGCGCGGGCCTGGCGGGCTGCCAGCCTGAACCCCGGTGGTGTTGCCTTGAAAAGCCCGGCCACCATCGCCGTCATCCGGGATGGATCCTTCGAAGATTTGAGCATGCTGCGGCGTCATTCACAGCAAAGGCTCAGCGCGCAGCCGCGAAGAAGACGGAGAATGACTCTCTTGATCTTGAAACTTCGCACTCTCCGCGGCTCCGCGGTGCAAGCGGTTGCTTTGTGGTCAGGAAACATGCAGAATTCTATTTTGACTTTGAGCGCCTTGGGGCATAGTCAATAAGACGGGGCCACGGACGAACACGGAGATTCAGGGATTTCGGGTTTGGGCTTCATCCGTGCCAATCCGTGTCGATTCATGGCTGACGCTTTTCACTCTCCTTCCTGAATGACCTTTTTCCCATTGAAACAACACCGGCCTTCAGTCTGCAAACGAAGGCAGGCTGGCAGCGTGCGGTACAACCGCTTCCCGGACGTGAACATTCATTCGGCGTACGATTATAGAGACTGGAGCTGTCGAGCGCTAGGCGCCCAGCGCCAGGCCGGTCAGCAAATAATGCACGGCCAGGTTGGTGAAATTTCCCCAGCGCAGCGCGAAGGCGCGGATAGTGTCTTCCGTTTGCGGCGTGTCATTGTAATAGAAATGTTGAATCGCCTTGCGCACGCCGAGATCGCCGGCGGCAACGGCGTTGCCGCGTCCGAGTCCGCGCGCCAGCAGCCAGTCGACCGTCCACCGGCCCACGCCGCGCACAGGCAGCAGGCGCGCGGCGATTTCCTCGTCCGGGAGTTGGGGCAATTGCTGCAAGTCAAGACGGCCGTCGCAAATGGCGGCCGCCAGGCCGATGATATATTCGGATTTTCTTTCGGTGAACTGCAGCCGGCGCAGAGAGGCGACACGCACGCGCGCCAGTCTCGCCGGCGTGGGGAAGGCAAAATACCTCGTGCCCCCAAGCGTGAGACGCTCACCGTAACGCCGCACCAGCCGGCTGCGCACGGCGAAGGCAAAGGGCAAATTGATCTGCTGCGCGCTGATGGAAGTAACCAACATCTCGAACAAGTCGGCGGTCAGTGTCGGCCGAAACCCGCGGAATTGCCGCGTGAGCCGGCGCAGAACCGGATCGTGTTCGGCAAACGCATAGAATTCGGCGAGCGGGAATTGCAGGCCGAGAATGTGGCGGGCAAGGCGATCGGCTTCCGCCTGGACGCGCGGCGCGCGCGTTGCAGGAGCCACCCGGTAGCGGACTGCATTTCCCCTGGCAAAAATCTCCAGCACATGCAGGCGCGCAGCGCAGGCAAAGACTTTTCTGAAAACCTTGCCGTCGTACCAGTTGGCGGCATCCTCACCAAAAGCGCGGTAGCGCCGCAGCGTCAGGCTGAGATTGACCGTGCCGGTTTCAGCAATTGCTCTTGACACTTGGCAGAGAGGGTTGGCGTTTAGGAGAGGGCATCGACCGGCCAACTGTGATTGTGCCAGCCAGACCAGGAGGACTCGTCTCTCGGTCATGGCCTTGTTGAATGATCACCGGCAATTGTCCGGCGATTTGTCACTCGACCTCTTCGTGACTGAAATCAAGCAAAGGAGAAAGCTTGAGCCTTCATGATGCGCGGCGTGACGGGCTTCGAGGAAAATGATTGTCCGACCATGGTAGATTGGCTCGCCAGATCGCTGGCCGCACGCCAGCGCACCTCACCTTGTCCATTCATTCCTGCTGGCCACCATTATCGCTGCTCACGGCCTGCGCCAGCTTTTCAGAGAAGCTGCATCTGGAGCCGCTGCGCACAGCCTCTATTTTTGTCAGAATAAGCAGGATGAACAGGATTGAATTCCAATCCTGGCAGCCCTGTTCATCTTTCGGAAGAGTTGGATTTATTTTGAGGCTTCGCTGTGCAATGCCCTGCGCCCGCTGGCAGCTTCGCTGACAATTGCAGCCTTCGGGCAGTACAAGAATTTTCCAGCCGATTGAAGAACCCAACTGATGGGGCATACTGATCAGTTGGGTTCTTCAATCAGTTGGCAATGAGTTGGAATTTTTTCCCAGGTTTGAAAAGGTAATCGCGTCATCGGATCACGAGCCGTTCCGAAGCTTGTAACTGGCTAACTGAGATTCTGACGGCAAGACTGACAAAACGAGGGTGACAATCTTCTCAGAAGCACTCAAGGCCTCCGCGAATTCCTGCGGCGTTGGTTCATCGAATTCGCCCGGGTATCGAAAGGCAGTTGCATAGGGGGTCAACAGATCAGCCGAATCAAGGAGCTCTGAGAATTCTGCTGCTCGCGAGCCCGCCAATCCCATCAGTACTTCCAGGTCATGCGTCTTCTCAAAGGAAGGTCATGAAAAACCAACAGGGCTTTCCAGGCTTTTTCGGCGGCCTGCTGACAGTGATAGATGGCCGTGTCAAGCAACGGTTCTGGTTCCTGCGCGAGCTTGCGCGCTGAAGCCGGATCGTGCTGCGCGATGGTGAGCCATTTTTGCATCGTCTCGGACTTGGCTTCATCCATAGAGTACCCGCCCTTGCGTAATCACTCTGTTTGTGAGTGAGGTCGGAATACGGCGGCTGCGCTCGGTTTCGGCTTTCGTCTTGACGATGATATCCTTCGGAACGCCGAGCCCCCTCAGACAGCGATGTGCCCGCCTGCTGCGTTGCACCGGCCGTTCGTTGCTATCAGCCACGATCACCAACAGGTCGAGATCGCTGTCGGTGTCCGGTTGCCCCCAGACATGCGAGCCGAATTGGATGATCATCTCGGGCTGCAGCTCAGCAACCAGCCGCTGTGTAATCTCGCGCAGCAAAGTTTCCGGAACATCTTTCATGATTTGCTCCAAATGACTGAAGAAGACTACGCAGGTTTTCGAGAAAAGTCAAGCCGCGCCTCACTCCCGCCCCAAGCCGCTGCGCTGCACATTGCGCCGGAACATCGGCCACTCTTGCGATTGCAGCCCCGCGCTG
>JBBIKM010000242.1:0-8379 GCA_037445455.1 bacterium
GCATCGCCATTGCAAGCAACGGCCCCGGCGTCGCCAATGCGCTCGCCGGTGTCGCCGTTGAAAATGGGGAGGGCAATCGCGTGCTTTTGATTGCCAGCACGCGGCGCAGCGGCATCGGTTATCCCGATCGCGGCGGCACGTATCAGTATTTCAACCAGGTCGGCGTGATCAAGCCGATGGCGAAATGGAGCGGCGCCGCGCTCTCGTTCGGCCGGCTGCAGGAGATGATGCGCCGGGCCTTCCGCCTGTCGTATCACGGCCGGCCCGGCGTGGTGCACGTCGATGTGCCGGAAGATTTGATGAACGGCAAAACCGAGGCGCAACCGTTGCTCGCGCCCGGCCGCTATCGCCGGTTGGAGGCGATTTGCGCGAGCGATGAACAAATCGCCGCGGCAGCGGAGATGCTGGCCACGGCCAAACTGCCGATGATTCATGCCGGCAGCGGCGTGATTCACGCGGCGGCTTACAGCGAGCTGCAGGCAGTCGCAGAGTTGCTGCACGCGCCGGTGACCACGAGCTGGGGAGCACGCAGCGTGCTGCCGGAAACGCATGAGCTGGCGATTCCGATGATTTATATCAAACTCAACCAGGCGGTGCGCACCAGTGCCGACGTGGTGCTGACGCTGGGCTCGCGGCTGGGTGAAACCGATTGGTGGGGCAAGCCGCCATATTGGGCGCCGGCGAGCGCGCAGCGGATGATTCAAGTGGATTGCGACGAGGAAATACTCGGGCTCAACAAGCCGGTGGATTTGGCGATTCTCTCCGATGTCAAGGACTTTCTGGCGCGGCTGGCGGAGAAGCTGCGGCCGTGGCAGAACAAAACGCCGCTGGCGGAGCGCCGCAAAGCGGTGAAAAAATTTCAAACCGCGAGAAGCAAATTCCGGCAAAAGCTCGACGAGGCGTTGCAAGACAAGCGCGCGCCGATGAATCCCGCGCACGTGGCGCAGGTGTGCCGCCAGGTGTTTGCCCGCGAGGCGATTTGCGTGATCGACGGCGGCAACACCGCGGTGTGGACCCATTTCTATCACGAAGCAACCGTGCCCAATACCGTGCTGCACACCGCGAAATTCGGCATGCTGGGCGCGGGCGTGGCGCAGGCGCTCGGCGCGGCAGTTGCGTTTCCCGAGCGCCAGGTCTATTGCATCATTGGCGACGGCGCAATGGGATTCAATTTGCAGGAAATCGAAACCGCAGTGCGCAACAACTTAAAGCCGGTCTATCTGGTGTGCTGTGACCGGCAGTGGGGCATGGTGAAAATCAACCAGCAATTCGCGTTGCGGCCGGTCAAAACGATGGTGAAGAAATCACTGCCGCCGGCGGAGACCATCAATGCGGATTTGGGGGAGATTCAATTCGACAAGTTGGCGGAAAGCATGGGGGCACATGGCGAACGCGTGGCGGATCCCAAGGATTTGCGGCCGGCGCTCGAGCGCTGCCTGGCCGCGAACAAATGCAGCGTCATTCACGTGGACGTCAATCCGGTCAAGCATATGTGGGCACCGGGATTGATTCATTTCAAAGAAATGCACCGCGAGCCCAAAGGCAGGTGACGCGCCCGCCTGGGACGCGCAAGCCAGTGCTGCAATGTTGCGTCTGCAGCCCTGAGGTTGTCCTGGTGGAAGAATCCTGCAAAGGCCTCGGCTCAGCCGCGGCCGAACATTTCCCGGACAAACACCAGGCCAGGTTTTGATCTCAAAGCAATCTCACCGCAACAATCTCTCCCTCTCCTCCATCCCGCGCAAGGCGGCGAACAAGAGCAGTCCGCCCGCCAGCACCACGCCGATGCGATTCTGCCACATCCAGAGATTCCAGGTTTCGGGATCGAGCTGGCGCGGCATGTCGTACGGATTGAAGTAAATGAAATAGCGCTGCGCAGCAGGCACATTCATTGAGTTGAAGACCATCATCATCATCACAAGCAGGCCGGCGGCCACCATGCCCGCGGCCAGGCCGCTGCGAAATTTCACCGCAAAATAGAGCGTCATGGCCCCGACCAAGAACGCCGGCACAAAGCCGTGCACGGTCAGCGTGAGCACCGGTACTTCGACAATCGTGAAGAAAGCGAGTGCGCTGAGCGCGGCGGCCAGCAGCAGCAGAATGGCATTGAGCGCCGCCAGCCGCAGCAGCCAGACTTTGTAACGCGAGCCGGCGGTGGTGAACATCACTTCGAGCGTGCGATTGTCCTTCTCGCTGGTGATGAGCTGCATGTTCAGGTAGATGGCCAGCGCGGAGAGCGGGAATTCCAACAGCCAGACCAGAACATCCGGCAGCGTCATGCGGTCCAGCATTTCCTGGTGGTAATTGATGACGTACACCACGATGAAATAGATCAACATTGCGGCCAGAAACCACAGCAGCCGGTGCGAAAAGATGATGCGCGCCTGCAGGCGAAAAATTTCCCACACCACCGCCAGCCGCGCGCGCAACGGCAGCTCGGCGAAACGCACGTGCCGCATGGCCGCACGCTGCCAGGGTGGCATTGTCGGGCGCGGGGATTCGGTTGGGATCATGAGCGTTTGCTCTCCTGCAAGAGATAAACGTAGGCATCTTCGAGCGAAGGCTCGAGCGCTTCCGCGGACAGGCCGGGAACGGCAGCGTCGCTCAGAAAACGCAGGCGAATGCCGCCGTCGACCTTGCTGTGTTGCACGAGGTGCAACGATTCCCGCCAGGCCGGAAATTCTTCTTCCGCCACGATTGCTTCAAAGACCCTGCCCTGCGCGCGGCGCTGCATGTCCTCCGGCGAGCCGCGATAGATCACGCGGCCGCCATCGAGCACTGCGAGATCATGGCAGGTGCTGGAGATGTCCTCCACGATGTGCGTGCTGAAGATCACGATGCGTTCCTTGGCCAGTTCGGCCAGCAGGTTGCGGAACCGGATGCGTTCGCGCGGATCCAGGCCGGCCGTCGGCTCGTCGACCACGATGATCTGCGGCAGATGCAGCAGCGTTTGCGCAATGCCGACACGCTGCTTCATGCCGCCGGAAAAGGTTTTAATCTGATCATTGCGTCGTTCCCACAACCCCACGCTGTGCAGCAAATGCTCAATCAATTCGCGGCGGGTTGCCGGTTCATAGATGCCATTGGTCAGGGCGTGATAGTTGAGATGCTCGAGCGGCGTCATGTTCTCGTAGAGACCGAAATCCTGCGGCAGATAGCCAATGGCGCCATGAAACACCGCGCGATGCTCCGCCAGCATCCGGCCGTTGATCTTGATGCTGCCGTGGCTCGCTTCCAGCACGCCGACAATCAGGCGCATGAGCGTGGTCTTGCCGGCGCCGTTGGGACCGAGCAGGCCAAACATGCCCTGGCCGATTTCCAGGTCGACGCCGTGCAACGCCCGCACTTGCGGCCGCGGCGGCCGGATGAACGGCAGCAGGCGCACGATCGCATAGATCACCCGCTTGAGCTTGCGCAGCCGGCCTGCGGGCAATTCCGGATTGATGCGGCCCTCTGCAATCTTGCGGCTGAGGCGGCGAAGCTGAAACAGCAATAGCGCGATCACCGCGGCAATGGTGGTGAGCGCCGGCGCCTGCACGCGCCACTGCAGATACACCAACAGAAGCACGACCAGCCAGACGCCGCCGGCCCGCGGGAAGTCGAGAATCGTGGCTTTCTCTTCGCTGCCAGCCGGCGCTTCGGCGCCGGCCGCGCGCGGCTGCCGGCGGAATCGTTTCCGCCAACTGCGTTGTGATCGCCGCGGCGGCTTGCCGTTCACAAACCGCCAGCGATAGTACAGCTCGCGCACACCGAACAGCCAGGCCAGCGTCAGCAGGCTGAGGATCGTGAGCCAGAAGCCGCTGCTGAAGAAGGTGTGCAAATAGACCAGGAGCGCGCCCAGCGCCGTCATCCAGACGGCGGATTCGCGCAGGCTCTCGCGATCCCACGGCAATTGTCCGGCAGCGGCAAGGCGCTGCCAGCGACGCTGCTGTTTGTTCCATTCGCGCGCGAAGCGGCCGGGCGCGCCGTAGATCTTCGTCAGATTTCTGATGCGAATGTGGAGCTGCGCTTCCGCCAGTTGCGCCCGCGCGCGGCGCACCGCAAAGACTTGTTGCACGCCGTAAATCAACCCGAGCACGCCAAACCACAGCGGCAGCGCAACCAGCGTGGTGTAGAGCCTGCTTTGATAAGCTTGATGAAACCAGTACACCAGCGCCACGGCGCCGGCCGTGCCTGCGCTCACCGCTTGCCAGCCCATGCGCAGCAGCCAGGCGCGGGTTTGTTCGAGGCCGACGTAGAGCACCGGCACGAACACCAGCGTCGACACGGTTGACACCGCGAGTCCGCCGAGCACGGTGATGGCAAAGGGCGGCCACAATTCCAGCTCAGCGCCCTGCTTCAGAGCCAGCGGGAAGAGGCCGAGCACGGTGGTGCCGGAAGTCATGAGAATCGGCCGCACGCGGCTTTGCACGGCGAGCAACACCGCGCGCTGCCAGCGCAGCCCGCGCTGGCGCAGGAGCGTGATGCGATCGATCAGAAAGATGCCGTTGTTGACGACAATACCCAGCAACACGATGAAGCCGAGCAGGGCCATGGGCGCGCCTTCGCCGAGCGAGAGCGGCGTGCCGCTCAATGCCAGCGCGAACAGCGCGCCGATGACGGCGGTGGGCACCGTGCCCAAAATCACGAACGGGCTGAAGAGGGATTCGAATTGCGCGGCGAGCAGCATGAAGATGAGAATCGCGCCCAGGCCCAGCATCCAATAGTACACCGTCTTCTTGTCTTCCGCGTCGACTTTTTCGATGACAAAGCCGCGCGGCAGGCGCAGCTCGCGCAGCATGCGATCGACCTGGGCCTCGGCCAGCTCCAGCCGGTTTTTCGAGTCCCTGGCCTCGCGCAAGAAATCGTAATGAATCTTCACCTCGCGCTCCTGATTGTAGCGCACGATGTTGCCCGGGCCTTCGTCGATGCGAACCTCCGCCACTTCACGCAGCGGCACCGGCTGGCCGGCGGCATTGCTGACTTTGAGGTTCTCGACTTCTTCCAGGCGCCGCTGTTCCGCGTCTTTCATCTGCAACTGCAAGTCCAGCTCGGTGGCGCCGGCATAGAAGGGCGTGCCGGCGCGCGCGCCTTCCGGCCGGGTGGCCCAGATCGTATTCATCACCTGCTGCATATCCAGCCCCCACTGCGCCAACCGCAGCCGGTCGCCGCGAATTTGCAATTCCGGCGCGCCGGATTGCAGCTCGGAACGCACCGCTTCCTTCTCAACGTCCGGAATGGCGCGCAACGTCTGCACGATCTGCTCGCTCAAGGCGCGCAAGGTGGGCAGATCATAACCGCGCAAGCGCAGCGCCTTCTCGCTGCGCAAGGCGCCCGCCAAGCCATCTTCCTGCACCATCCCTTCGCCGCGCTGCGGCCGGTCGAAACTGATCTCGACGTGTTCCAGGCCGCGATTCAATGTCTTGATTTTTTCCCTGATCTTGTCGAGCCGCAGCGGCTCACGGCGCCGCTGCGGCTCCACGAACGTCAGCGCCAAATGCGCCTCTTCCGGCCGCACGCTGGCGCGTACTTCATCGAGATCGGGAAGGTCGAGCACTTGATTCTCGAGACGGCGGGCAATGGTGTCGGTGGCATCGAGAGTGGCGCCCGGCGGCAGGCTGAGATAAACATCCAGGCGGTCGGGCGGCGGCGGCGCGGCCGTGCCGATGATGTAGACCACGCCCACGAACAGGCTGATCAGCAGAAACACGACGACGGTGGCGATCGTGCGCACGCGATGGCGCAGGCAGGACTTGAGCAGCAACCGGTAAATTTCGAGAATGCGGCCGCTGCCGAAGGGCCGCGGCGGCCGGCCGGTCAAGGTCAGCCGGGCGAGCAGCGGAATCACCGTAATCGCGACCAGCAGCGAGACCAGCAGCGGAAAGATCACCGACAGCGCCAGCTCGCGCACGAACAGCCTGGCTTCACTCTCCACGAACAGTACCGGCAAAAACACCAGCACAGTGGTGCCGGTGGCGGCGAGAATCGACCGGCTGACTTCGTGCGTGCCGTTGAGGACCGCAGCCTGCGGCTCTCGGCCGCGCTGATAGTGCGCGAACACGTTTTCCATTACCACGATGCCGTTGTCAACCAGCATGCCGACCGCCAGCGCCAGACCGCACAAGGAGAGGATGTTGACCGAGAGCTGAAAGCCGTACATGAGATTGAACGTGATCAGCAGCGACACCGGAATGGCAATCATCAAAATGAAGACGAAGCGGACATTGCGCAGGAAAAGATAGAGCACGAGCAGCGCCAGCAGCGCGCCGGTGAGCGCCATCTTCTTGATGCGGTCGATGGCTTGCTGGATCAACTCCGCCTGACTGAAATTGACCGTCAACGCGAAGCCCTGGTTCGCCAGCTCGCGGTTCAGAGCCTCGATTTGCGCGAGCACGGCATTGGCCACCGCCAGCATGTTGCTGAGGTTGTCCTTCTGTACGAAAATGCCGACCCCGGCCTTGCCGTTGACGCGATAGAGTTGCGTGCGTTCCGCCGGGCGGTAGCCGACCACCGCGAGGTCTTGCAGCCGCACCGGGCCGCGCGGGTCGATGATCAGGTCTTTCAACTCGCGCAAGTCTTCGACGCGGCCCAGCAGATTGACATCGAGCAGGCGGCCGGCGGCCAGGACGCGCCCCACATGTTCCGGCTGGCGGTGAAACGCTTCGACCTTCTGCTGCACCAACGCCAGCGGCACGCCCAGGGCCTCGCAGCGTTCGGGATCGATTTGAATGCCCACCGTGCGGCGCTGGCCGCCGCCGAGATTGACATTTACCACGCCGTCCACTTGCTCCAGCCGGGGGCGCACGCGCCGCTCCGCGACTTCGCGCAGCTCGTCGAGGCTGGCCTCGCCGCGAATGCTGAGCTCCATCAAATAGGTGGAAAGATCGGCAGTGTCGAAGCGGTTGACTTCGATGCGCGTGCCCACCGGCAGCCGGTTCTCGAGTGCGTTCATCTTCTGCTGCAGCTTGAGCAGCGCGAACTTCATGTCCGTGCCGTGATTGAAGGAGACCTTGGTGGTGGCATAATCGGCGAAGACGCGGCTCTCGAGATCGTGCACGCCCTCGAGCGTGGCCAGTTCCGCTTCGATGGCCACCACCAGTTCGGCTTCGATCTTTTCCGGCGCGGCGCCCGGCATGCCGGTGCCGACGTAAACTTCCGGCAGGATGAATTGCGGCAGGAGTTGCACCGGCAGACGCTGCCAGGAGATCACACCCAGCAAGCACAAGCCCAGGGTGAGCATCAGCACGGTAATCGGGCGTTTGAGCGCGAAGGAAGTCATGAGATGGTGGAAATCGTTTGAGACGCGAGCCGGCAAAGCTGCGGCACGGTGATCCTAAAAAGCATGTCCTTCTCTCCTGTCATTCAAAGGGACCCAATGGAGATTGAAGCACAACTCCGAGTTTTCTGGGAGATTCTGGTGACTGACAGTGCGACAGAGCTGCGCCATCAACCCAAAGCCTGCGGTCGCGAAGCGCCGCTGCTGTGCCCACTCAACCGGTGGCTGCTTCACACATCAGACTCAGGAGATTATTTTCCGAATCGCGGAAGAACGCCAGCCAGAGATCATGGGCAGGCATGCGCGCGACGAGCAGAGGCGCGGCTTCGAAAGGCACGCCGCGCCCGGCCAGAGTTTGATGCGCGGCGTGAATGTCTTCAACTTTGAAATAAATGATGGAGCTGGGATGGTCGAATTCCGGTTTTTCCGGCAGGCCGAGCAGCAGGCAAATGCCGCCGCACGCAAAAAACGCCATATTGGAAACGGAAAAGAGATGCTGCATGCCGAGCTGGTCGCGGTAGAAGGCGGTGGCGCGATCAAGATCATGCACGTTGACGGCGATTTGCCCGATCTGCGCCAGACCAAACTGTTCGTCAGCCATGAGAACTGCTCCTGAGAGTGAGGGGCATTGTGGTGAGCGCCATTTAACGGAATTCTCCGCGCCGAGTTGCCGGCGGCCACGTCAACCGACAGTCGCTGCCGGCACGCTGCCGGCTTCTAAGCGATGACAATCAGTCCGCTTCTGCGGACTTGTGCTACCAGCCTGCGATTTGAATCGCAGGAGACCTTCAGACTGCGATTTGGATCGCAGGCAATCGCAGGCGGCCGGCCCGACCGCACAACCCTGCCGGCACCCTACAGGCTTCCTGGCATTGACAATCAGTCCGCTTCAGCGGACTTGCGCTACCAGCCTGCGATTTGAATCGCAGGCGGCCCTCAGCCTGCGCTTTGAATCGCAGGCAATCGCAGCCGGCCGCCCCGACCGCACGACCCTGCCAGTACCCTACAGGCTTCCTGGCATTGGTGATCAGTCCGCTTCCGCGGACTTGTGCTACCAGCCTGCGATTTGAATCGCAGGCGACCCTCAGACTGCGTTTGAAATGCGCTTTGAATCGCAGCCGGCCGGC
>JBBIKM010000243.1:0-8330 GCA_037445455.1 bacterium
TTGGCGCAACCGGCCGCGGAGGTTGCGGTGGTGTTGAAGGCGAAGGGCAAAGTCGAGGTCCTGCGCGCGCAGAGCCGGGCGGCGGAGAGCGCGCGGCAAGGCACGCGGCTGCACAGCGGCAACCAGTTGCGCACCGGCGAAGAGTCGCTGGCGGCGCTGATTTTCACCGATGACAAATCCATTCTCAAAGTCCGCTCCAATTCCAAGGTGGCGATCAAGGGCGCGCGGGAGGAAAACAGCGTGGCCAAGAGTATCGCGCTGGAATTCGGGCAGCTTTGGGCCAAAGTGACGAAGAGTACGACGCCGTTTCGCATCCAAACACCTTCGGGCGTGGCCGCGGTCAAGGGCACGAATTTCTATTGTCTCATGGATGAAAACGGCAGGATGATCATCATCTGCCTGGAGGGCGCGGTCGAGCTGGCGAATGCGCTCGGCAAAGTGCTGGTGAATGCCGGCTACACCGGCACCTTGCTGAAGAATCAGGCGCCGGCCGCGCGGCCTTCGCGGCCGGAGGAGATTCCGACCTGGGGCAATGATGACAGCACCGGCGGCAGTTTTGAGATCGAATTCGAAGATGCCAGCGGGCAGAAGAAGAAGCTGAAAGTCAATTACGAGTAGATTCGCCGGCGGTGCGGTGACCGTGCAGAGCATATTCGCCCCCGCAATCATCGGGCAGGGACGCTGTGATGATTCCGGCGGGACACCCAATACCGCAGAGGATCACCACGAAAATGACGTGGCCCCGGCCCCTTGTGGGCCGCTGCTTCTGCGCAAGTCACAGTACCCCACAAGGGGGGAGGACGACATTTTCATCGCGATGGGTGTTTAAACGAACATGGCCATTCCTTACTGAAAGACCTGGTGGAATCACTTACAAGTTTTCGAGGCAACATGAATTCTCATCGACGAGGGCTGGCAGTTTTGGTATTGGCGATGTGCGTGGGTGCAGGTTGGGCTTTCGCCCACGAAGAAGGCGCGGCGCCGGCCAGCCGGCTGCCGGAGATCGATCATATTCCCGTGACCGCGGCGACCGCCGGCCGCAGCGTGCGCCTCGAGGCGCAAGTCAACGCCTTCGGCCGGTCGCTCATCTATGTGCGCATCTATTTTCGGCGGCCGGGCGAAAGTAATTTTCGCTTTGTGGATATGCGGCCCGGCGTCGCAGGTTATGTCGGCGAGATTCCGGCGCGCGCCGTGCAGCCGCCCGGCGTGCAGTATTTTCTCATCGCCCTGTTGAGCGACCAAAGCGTGATGAGCTTCCCGAGCCGCAATCCTTACGGCCAGCCGTTCGAGATCATCGTGAACGAGGGAGGCAGCCAGCCGGAAAGCGGGGCTCAGCCCCAACCACTGCGGCCGGCCGTGCCAGCGCGCGAGGGTCCGGGCAAGCGGCCGGCAAAACCAGACACCGCTGCGACGCCCGAGCGCATCTCGCCGCAGCTTCACGAAAAGTTGCGCCAAATGGAGGCGCTGCGCGCTGACAACAGCGAGGACACGGCTTCCACTCCGGCAGCGGTGCTGAGCCTGGCCAATCCCATTCTCCCTTTGAGCCCCGAGCCGTTCAGCAAGGTGGCGGCCGAGGAGGGCGTCTTGATCCTGGCTTCCTTTGCGCCGGAGGCCAATGTCGATTCCAGCAGCGTGCGGGTGAAGTGGAACGGCACGGAGGTCACCGGCCGCGCGCATGTCTCGGCGCTGCTGGTGTCGTTTGAGGCCGGCCGCCTCAAGGCCGGCACGCATCGCGTGAGCATTGTCGCGAATGATGTTTCCGGCAGGCGCATTGGCCCGGTGAGTTGGCAGTTTGAGGTGGCCGGCCGGTCGCCGCTGGCCGAGTCTGGCGAGGAAGCCGGGCAGCGGCCGGTGAGCGGTGTCACCTTTGCCGAGCTGCGCCATGAGAAATTCAGCGGCATTACGCTCAACAACAACAACCTGGGCGGCACTCTCAACGGCGCGTATGGGCCGTTGCATTTCGAAGCTGCGGCCTACCTCACCTCTTTGGAAAGCCGCACGGTGCAGCCGCGCAACCGGTTTGTGTTGAGCGCGGGCACGGGCTGGCTCAACTTCACGCTCGGCGATGCCACGCCCTATTTCAACGATCTGGTGCTCTATGGCCGGCGCGTGCGCGGCGTGCAGGCGGGTTTGCATACCGGCATTGTCAATGTGGAATTCGTCAGCGGGCAGACCATGCGCGCGATCAGCCCGGTGCCGGGTGTGCTGGGCGGCACCTATCAACAAACGCTCACCGCGATCCGGCCGAGCTTCGGCAGCCGGTCGTTTCAATTCGGCTTGACGTTGATGAAGGCGCGCGACGACACCTCCTCGATCACTGCCGTGCCCGCCACGACCGCGCCGCGCGACAATCTCGTGATCGGCGCGGATGTGTTGATGGCGTTCAGCCGGCGGCGCATCGAATTGAAGGCGGCGATGGCGCAATCGTTTGTCACCAAGGACACGCGCCTGCCCATCATCTCGCAGTCCTACGTCGACAGTGTCTACACGGACGGCAGCGTGGAGCTGCCCTTCGATCCCTCCGGTTTCAAAGACTGGCTGATTCTCAACGAGAGCACGACCCCGCTCGATCCGCGCGGCAAAACGGCGCTGGCCTACCAGCTCGGTTTGCGCCTCAATTATTTCAACCAGTATTTCACGCTCACGCTCAAGCAAATCGGCTCGGAGTACAATTCCTTCGGTCACACTTATCTGCGTACTGACATCCGCGGCTTCAGTTTGTATGATCGCCTGCGGTTGCTGGGCAACCGTGTCAATCTCAGCTTTGGCCTGGAGCGCTTTACCGATCATTACGACAACTTCGACGGCAAACCGCAAACCGCGTTGAACGCCGTGCAATTCGGATTCTTGCTCAACTGGAATCCCAATCTGCCGACGGTGAGCTTCAACCTGCGCACCTACAACCGTGACAACGGCATCGACACGCTGGCGATTGCGAACCTCACCGGCGGCGCGCCCGACACCACGGACCTGCGGCAGAACAACCGCACGCGCGACTTCTCGCTCACCTTCAGTCACAACCTGCAGGCCTTCCGCTACGATCACACCGTTTCGCTCAGCCTGACCAACTCCGATCGCATCGACCGCTGGGCCAATCAGCGGGTGGCGGGATTCGGCGGCGGGGATGTCACCTCCGATTTGACCTCCATCACAGTGCGCACGAAATACCATTCCCCGTTGATGACGACTTTCAACCTGGCGTTCAACAACAACAACGTCGGCGGCAGGCAAAACCAGTTCAACTTCACCATGTTCAGCGGGCGGGCGGACTATGAGTTTCCGCGGCAACAGCTCCGCACCTTCGTGGCCTTGCGCCGCGTCAGCGCATCCGGGCAAAACGGTTTGACCGGCGCGCCGGTGGTCAACCTGATCAAATACACGCAGACCGGGCTGCAACTCGGCGGCTCGTTAATGTTCCGGCAGCGGCATGAAGTGGTGGTGGATCTGGCTTTGATCAAATACAGCGACAAAGGGGGGCTGCAAACCGCATCCGGCTTCACGCCGCGCTCGCCCTTCACCAACAGCGTGGTGCGGGCGCACTATGAATTTCGCTTCTGAGGCGGCGTGACGTGAATCTGTCGCAGGCGCTCGCCAACAAATGGATTTGGGGCAGCGCGATCAGCCTCATCTCCATCCTGCTGGCCTTCGTGCTGAGCTTCACCACCGTCTTCGAGAATCTCGAGCTCAAATCCTACGACCTGCGCTTTGCGCTGCGCGGACCGCAACGCGTCGACTCGCTCGGCGTGGTTATTGTCGATATCGACGACCAGTCCTTTTTCGATTTGCCCAGCCGCTGGCCGTTTCCGCGGACGTACTATGCCAGGCTGATCGACAACCTCACGCGCGCCGGCGCCCGGCTGATCTTGTTCGACATTATTTTCTCCGAGCCCACGGCCAGCAATCCCGCGGAAGACTTGGCGTTGGCTGCCGCGGCGGCCCGCTCCCGGCGCGTGGTGTTTGCGGGCAAAAAAGCGTTCGAGCTGGCCTCGGGCGGCACGCTCAACACTTATTTGATCAAACCCATCAAGCCACTGCTGCAAAGCGGCAGCGCGTGGGGCATCGTGAACATCGATGAAGATCTCGATGGTTTCGTGCGCCGTTATTTGCTGTTCGAAGAGTGGGAGGGCAGCCGCCATCTGCCGCTGGCGATGATGGCCTATCGCCGGCTCAACGGCGCGTCGCAGGAACAGGCGGAAGCCGCCAACGGCTTGCCGCCATACGATGACAACAGCTTCCTCATCAATTTTCGCGGCCCGGCACGCACTTTCCCCACGTACTCATTTGCGAGCGTGCTCGATGATCGCGACTTTCAGCTCGCCGAAGCCGAACTCGATACCAACTATTTCGAGACCGTTTATCTGCCCAACCGTGTCTTCGCGAACAAGGTGGTTTTTGTCGGGGCCTCCGCCGAGGAATTGCAGGATGTCAAGTTCACGCCGTTCTATGGCGCCGGCGAATCCAGGCACAAGCTGCCGGGCGTGGAAGTGCATGCCAATGCCCTGGCCACGCTGCTGCTGGGGGATGCCGTGCAGCGCACGCCGTTCTGGCTTGAATGGCTGGTGCTGCTGGCAACCGGCTTCGGCACCATGGCGCTGGTGCTGAGCAGCCGCACGGTCGCCGGCATGTTGGGGACCGGCCTGGTCATGCTGTTGGTCTTGATCGCCGGGTTGGTCTGCTTCATCAAGTTTCTCGTCTGGCTGCCGGTGGTGGCGCCCGGCCTGGCCATCGTGCTGAGCTATGTCGGCAACAATGCCCAGCTCATCATCACCGAACGCCGCGAGCGCTGGCGCACGAAGCGGGTGTTTCAGCAGTATGTTTCCGAAAGCATCGTCAACAGTATTCTGGCCTCGGGTGCAATGCCGAAATTCGGCGGCGAGAAACGCGAGTTGACGGTGTTGTTCAGCGACATTCGCGGCTTCACCACCTATTGCGAAAAGCACGCGCCGGAAACCGTGGTGCAGCATCTCAATGAATATCTCACCGAGATGACGGAGATCATCAAGCAGCAGCAGGGCACGCTGGACAAGTATGTCGGCGACGAAATCATGGCGGTGTATGGCGCGCCCTACGCTTATCCCAATCATGCCGAGAAGGCCTGTGAAACCGCGGTCGCGATGATCGACCGGCTGCGCGAGATGCAGAAACGCTGGTCGGCGAACGCGCAGGATTACTTTCAGATTGGCATCGGCATCAACACCGGCCACATGATCGTGGGGAATTTGGGCTCGCAACAGTTGTTCGACTACACCGTGATCGGCGACGAAGTCAATCTGGGCGCCCGCCTGGAGGGCGCCAACAAGGAGTATTGGACCTCGATCATCATTTCCGAATCGACCTACACCCAGGCCAAAGCCCGCGCCCGTGTGCGCGAGCTGGATCTCGTGCGGGTGAAAGGCAAGAAGCGGCCGGTGAAAATCTACGAGCTGCGCAGCATGGAGCCGCTGCCGCAGATCGAAGAAGACTTGATCATCCAGGTTTATTCGCAAGGGCTGGCGCTTTACCGGCAGGCAGATTGGGTGGGGGCGCTGCAGCAGTTCAAGCGCGTGCTGCGCTATTTCCCCTCGGACGGGCCTTCGCGGGTTTACGTCACGCGCTGTTTCAACTTTATCGAAACACCGCCGCCGCCGAATTGGGACGGCGTATATGAATTCAAATCCAAGTAACAGCCGGTCACACGCGGCTGGCTTGAATCTTGCAATTGACTTGAGCCACCTCCATACGGCGCGAATGTTGAATGAACCTGTCGCCTCCTGAAGCGCACGAGGCAACGCGAAGAACGCTCCGGCGCCTGTTAAGCTGAGCAAATGCAATCGCACCATCGCCTGCCGCGCCGTCAAGGCCGGGCGGCAGGCCTGCAGCAGGACGGCCGCACCTCCTCCCGCCCTCAGCCGGCAAGGCTGGTGCTGTGGCCGGGCCTGCGGCGTTGCAAGGCACTGTTTCACCGCAAAACAAGCGGTCTGATTCCCACTCAAGAAATGATCGCATGAGCCAACAAATCTGCGCGAGGATCCGCACCATGAACCTTTGGACTCGCATGACCGCCACGCTCTCCGCGCTGTTGCTGCTGGCTGCCGTTGATTTGCTGTTTGGGCAGGAAACGCCGGAACCTGCCGCGCCGGATTCGGGCAAGCAAGAACAGCTCTCCGGCCAGGAGTTCATGGACGGCTTCATGGCCGCCGTGCGCAGCGGCAATCAGGCGCAGGCGGAGCTGCTGGTGAAACGCTTCCCCTTTCACGCCGGCGTCCTGGCCAGCTATCTCTACAATCAGGGGGCCAAAGCCTACAAAGCCAGTGATCCCGAAAAAGCGCTCGACGCGCTGGAAAGCGGCGTCTACCTGTTCCGCCTGCAAAAAAATACCGACGGTGAGCGGGAGACGCTGCTGTTGATTGCCGACGTCTATGAAGGCATGGGCGACTACAAACTCGCGCTGGCGAACTTGCAGGATGTGCTGGCGCTGCTGCGCGCCGCCAACGACAACAGCGGGGAAGTGGGCATCCTCAATCGCATGGCCGCGATCTATCGCGAGGCCGGCAATCGCGAACAGGCGTTTCGCTATCTGTTGCAGGCGCAGGCCATCGTCAAACAAGCGGGCAACGACTCGCTGCGCGCCAGCGTGTTGAACAACTTCGGACAAATTCACCTGGACTTGGGCGATTACAGCAAGGCGCTGTCCGCCTTCGACGAGGCGCTGCAGCTCGCGCGCGCCAGTTTCGACAAATCCAGTGAAGGCTGGATTCTCAAAAACATCGGCCGGGTTTACCAGGAAAGCCGTGATTTCCGGCGCGCCGAAGAATACTATTTGAAAGCGCTGGCCACGCTGGAGGAGGCCCGCAACCGGCCCGCCATGGGCCGGGTGTTGAATCAACTCGGGGAAGTGCATCAACTCACCGGCAATGATGCCACGGCGCTGTCCTATTTTCATGACGCGCTCAACGCCATGATGGCTGCTGGTGATGAGAACGGCAAGGGCACCACGTTCATGCATCTCGGCGATTTCTACCGCAGCCGCGGCAATTTCAACGACGCGCTGCTCTCCTACGAAACCGCGCTCACGCTCAAGCGCAAAACGCGGGACCAGGCCGGCCAGGCCGCCATTTGGCACCGCTTGGGCGAGCTGTACAGCGATCGCCAGGATTTTCAGCAGGCGCTGCCCGCCTTTGAAACCGCCATCAATTTACGCAAGCAGATTCATGATCGCGCCGGCGAAGGCGTGACGCTCAACCGCCTGGGCGAGATGCACTGCCGTCTGTCGCAATTCAAGCAGGCCCTGGTTCGTTTTCGTGAAGCCCTGGCGGCCACGCTCGAAGGCGGCGACACCCGCCAGGTGAAGGTCGTTTCACAAAATGCGGGCGCCGTATTTGCCAGCAATGGCTACTACGAAAAGGCCATCGGGCATTTCCAGCGGGCGCTGGAGATTTGCCGCGCCAGCGAGGATTCGCTCGGCCAAAGCACGGTGCTGCATCAAATGGCCGAGACCTACCGCCGCGCGGGCGATTTCAATCGTGCGCAGACTCATGATCTCGAGGCCCTGCGCCTGCTCAAGGCCCTGCCTGCCAATGATGCCGCGGTGCAGGCGCTGGTGGGTGAAATTCACCGCCAGACCGGTGATTGGGCCAGCGCGCTCAAACAATTCGAGTATGTGCTCAAGCTGCGCCGCGCCGCGGCGGACACGGTGCTGATCAGCAAGACCCTCAATCAGCTCGGCGTGACCTACCGCCGCGCCGGCGATTATCAGACGGCGCGCGCCAGGCATCAGGAAGCGCTGGCGCTCGCACAACAAATCGGCGACCGGCCGTTGCAGGTGGTGACGCGGAATTTGTTGGGCGAAATTTACCGGTCCGGCCGTAATTATGAGGAGGCGCTGGCGCAGCATCAGGCCGCCTTGAATATCGCGCAGGAGTTGGGAGACAAGGCGGCTGCCGCCAAAACGCTGGCGCTGCTGGGTGAGACGCAGGGTCTGGCCGGCAATGCCGTCGAGGGAATGAAACGACTGCAGGAGGCCATGGCGCTGGCGGGCGACATCGGCGACAAGGTCACGGAAACGCGCACGATCGTAAGTTTGGGCGAAAGCCACGGCCGCCAGGGCCAGAACCGCAAGGCGCTGGAATACTATCGCAGCGCCATTCGCCTCTATCAAAGCATGGGCGACAAGGCAGGCGAATGCGCGGTGCTCACCCGCATCGGCGAGTTGTATGCCGCCACGCAAGATTATCAAAACGCCCTGAAGTATTTCAACTATGTGCTCAACAACCGGCGCCAGGCCGGCGACAAACTGCAAGAGGGACTGGCGCTCAAGCACATCGGCAGTGTCCATCTCGCCACGCGCGATT
>JBBIKM010000244.1:0-3450 GCA_037445455.1 bacterium
ACCCCTGGCGTGACGACTTCACCCGCCCCAATCCCAACCCGCCCCCCAGAAACATCGTCAGCACCAAAGACAGCACCCGCACCGGCCGCCTGATCAACCAGCCCAATGACATCTTCAACTCTTATGTCGGTTTTGATCACAAGGGCTTTTCAGCGCGCTTGTCTTTCGTGTTTCAGGGCAATTCGGTCAGCAGCATCGGCGCCTTTCCCGAGCAGGACGGTTTCAGCAGAGACTATTTCCGCGTTGATGCCAGCGCCCGCTACAAGCTGCCCTGGACCGGCAGCGAGCTTTTTCTGGATCTCTTCAACCTCAACGGCGAGACCAACTCCTCCGCACAGCGCTCGATTGGCGGTTTCACCAATGAGCAGAACTACGGCCTCACCGCCAATCTCGGATTCCGGTACCGGCTCTAATTTATTGGAATAGCGAAGGGAAAACCGAACCTCTTGCCAAGCAAAGGAGGAACAGAGATGAAGCGTTTTCTTGCCGCACCACTCTTCGCCGTGCTGGTGGCGACCGCGCTGTATGCACAGAAGACCATTGTCCCCGTGCCCAGTGACGTTGCCCCCGGTGAAGGAAACCTCAACAATGCCGTGCAGGCTGCCATTGATGCCGGAACGCTGTCGAACACCGTGTTTGCACTGGAGCCATACGGCTACTATGTGCTGATCGGCCGGATCGTCGTGCCTGCCGGGGAGCATCTCGAAATTGCCGGGCCGCAGCCCGGCACCACTCAGCTCACCTCGCCGCCCCAGATCGTGTGGACGCCCAGCGGCGGCGTTGACCGGCAGTTCAACTTTGAGTGTTATGGCAACATCACGCTCAAAAACGTCTGGCTGAGATACGCGGATGCCGGCGGCGCGCAGGTGGGTTCCAGCCTGCAGATTCAGAACAACCCGGATCCCAATGTCCAGGAAACCGGCTACTTCGAAGGCGTGATCTTCGATTATTCTCCCGCACCGCCGAACGCGGGCGGCGCGGTGACCGTCACCGCCGACCGTTTCGTGGGCATTTTCAAGAACTGCTATTTCCGCAACTGCATCGACACCCACTTGCGGTATTATGGCCGGGCGCTTTCCTTCCCCTACAGCACCTCGGGCTGGCATCACGACTACGTTCTCTTTGAAAACTGCACGTTTGCCAACATTGGCTACGTCTACATGCAGGAAAGCGACGAATACGGTGACAATGTTCACTTCAACCATTGCACCTTCCTCAACACCATGATGTTCGTGCAGCAATCAGGCTGGTGGCGCAAATTGTCGGTCACCAACTCGATCTATGTGAACACCTTCATGTACGGCAACATCCCCGTGCAGACCGGTACCGGTGACCCCAACGGCGGCACGATCCGGATCGACAGCGTGTCGACCTTCCCCTTCGCAGTTCCCTTCACCGAGCAGGATCGCCGCATTCTCTTCGCCAACAACAGCTATTTCATCGAACCCTGGCTCAAGGACTGGATGTGGAACTGTCCCTACTGCTTGGCGCGCCGGCGCACCCGCGAGCCGGAGTATTGTGCCGTGCCGCAGCCGATGCTCAGCCCCGCGACCCTGGTTTTCTTTGACACCACCGATGCCAGCGGCAACAAGCTCTTTCCCTTCATGAATCGGGCAAATCTGCATGACGGTGTCGATCCCGGCTTCCTTGCGCCGCCCACCAATTTGGACTCATTGAAGGCGTTTCTCAATTGCAAATGGGACACCAACTGCGATCACAACTGGGCCTGGAATCCCGAGTCGGGGCTCAACCAGGAATGGCCTCTGCCCGAGAATCTGGCCTACACGAACGCCACGCTCAAAACCGGCGCGATGGGCGGCTTCCCGTTGGGTGATCTCTACCATTGGTGGCCGAGCGAATATGCCCAATGGCAGGCGCAGGCCGATGCCGAAAATGCCAGAATCTTCAACTGGCTCGAAACTGGCAAAGATGAGCTTAGTGCCGTGGCTGAGCGGCCGGGCAGTGCCGTGCCTGCGGGGTTCACGTTGAGCCAGAACTATCCCAATCCCTTCAATCCCACCACTCATATCGAGTACTCGATTCCGCGCGCCGGACGCGTGTTGTTGCAGGTGTTCAATTCTCTCGGAGAGGAAGTCGCGACGCTGTTCCACGGCCAGCAGAAAGCTGGCAAGCACATGGTCGTCTTTGACGGCAAAGACCTGGCCAGCGGGGTTTACACCTATCGCCTGCAGTCCGGCGAGGTTTCGATTTCGAGGAAACTTGTTCTGATGAAGTAGTTTTTTTCACTCAATGTTTCCGTCTGAAGGAGAACGATCATGAAAAAGTTGGCACACAGCTTAATTGCGCTTGCCGCCGCGCTTGTGGTCTTCAGCGGCGCCACGCTGCAGGCGCAGACCGCTGTTGGAGACTGGGGATTCATGGGCGGCAGAATCGGCGGCTGGAAAGTCACTACCGGCTTGCCCGGCAATGCCAGCATCGGCGGGAATGCCGCGCCCACCGGCTGGTCAGCGGTGCGCGGCGGCTTCCCGGCGCCGGTCACCGCCACGCTCGACCAGGCCGTCATCGTCACCGGCAGGATGGAATTCGTCGGGGCCGGTTTCACCGCGTGGAGCACGCTGCGTTACGGCCTCTTCAAGCATGACAGCGCCGGTGTTTTGCTGTACGCCGGCACAGATTCCGCGCGCTGGAACGGGGTGGAGAACCGGGCCAACGGCTATCTGTTCACACCCCACAGCGGTGTGAATGATCAAGTGAGCTGGGTTAACGGCGGCAACGGCACACAGGGGGTCGTCCGCAACAGCAGTTGGATCAGCACTTTTGGCAACAATCTTTCGATGGGTGTGATCAACCAGCGGCCGACACGCGCGGAAGGCACTGCCGGCCTTTACGACTTTGCCATCTCCGTACAACCGCAGCCCGATGGCACCAACGAGGTCAGGTTTTATCTGGTCAAACAGGATAACAGCTATTGGTTTGGCGGCATCGTCAGAGATACCACCGCCATCACGGATACCTTTAACGGCGTTTGCTTTGCGGTGCGCAGCGACAACGGCACCCCCGATTTCCGCGCTCTGAACCTCAGCGGGATCCAGGTCGCTCTCGGCGCCCCGATCAAGGTGCCTGACGCTCCCTTTGTGGCCCATTATGTCGGCCAGTGGGGCTTCATTCACGGCAATAACAACCGCACCGGCGGCTGGGATTTCGTTCCCGGCGATGTGATCGGCAACGCCGGCGTCGCGGGCAATCAAAACCTCAACGGCAACTGGGCCTCCATCCGCGGCGGTTTTGATGATGTTGTGACCGCCACCGCAGACAATGCCATCATCGTCAGCGGCAAAATCGAATTCATCGGCGCCGGCCCTTCCACCTGGAGCGGCCTGCGCTACGGCCTGTTCCGGCATGACAGCGCCGGCGTGGTCGAGTATGCCGACACCGACTCGGCCGACTGGTCGGGCTACGAGTCATATGCCTACGGCTACATGTTCACTC
>JBBIKM010000244.1:3550-8164 GCA_037445455.1 bacterium
GCCACATTTCACTGGGCGTGAACAATCAAAAGCCGCCGCGGGCGGAGCTCACCGCTGGTGTTTACGACTGGGCCATTTCCGTTCAGCCGCAGCCCGACGGCAGCAATGAAGTCAGATTCTACATGATCAAACAGGGCACACCGACGACGTATTGGTATGGCGGCATCGTCAGGGATACCACTGCAATCACCAGGGACTTCAACGGCGTTTGCTTTGCGCTCAACGGCGGCAACGGCGCGGAGAACAATCCCATTCGCGGCATGAATCTCATCGATGTTTATGTCAATCGCGGTGCGCCGATCGAAATTCCCGAAGCGCCGTTTGTGGCGCATTATGTCGGCGAGTGGGGCTTTATTCACGGCAACAACGACCGCACCGGCGGCTGGGATTTCGTACCCGGTGACGTGACCGGCAACGCCGGCGTCGCGGGCAATCAAAACCTCAACGGCAATTGGGCCGCCATTCGCGGCGGTTTTGATGATGTCGTGACTGCGACGCAGGAGAATGCGATTGTCGTGACCGGCAAGATCGAATTCATCGGCGCCGGCCCTTCCACCTGGAGCGGTCTGCGCTACGGCCTGTTCCGGCATGACAGCGCCGGCGTGGTCGAGTATGCCGGCACTGACTCGGCCGACTGGTCGGGCTACGAGTCATATGCCTACGGCTACATGTTCACTCCGCACAGCGGGGTGAATGATCAGGTGAGCTGGGCGCGCGGGGGCAACGGCACGCAGGGCGTGGTCCGCGGCGGCGTGTGGCTGAGCTCGTTTGGCAACAGCCACATTTCACTGGGCGTGAACAATCAAAAGCCGCCGCGGGCGGAGCTCACCGCCGGTGTTTATGACTGGGCCATTTCCGTTCAGCCACAGTCTGACGGCAGCAATGAAGTCAGATTCTACATGGTCAAACAGGGCACGCCGACGACGTATTGGTATGGCGGCATGGTCAAGGATACCACCGCGATTACCAGGACATTCAACGGCGTTTGCTTTGCGCTCAACGGCGGCAACGGTGCAGAGAACAATCCCATTCGCGGCATGAATCTCATCGATGTTTATGTCAATCGCGGCAAGCCGATCGAGATTCCTGAGCCGCCTTTTACCGCCTTCTATGTCGAAAATTGGGGTGTAATCGGCAACCGCTTCGGCGGCTGGACTTTCAAGCCCGGCGATGTTGTCGGCAACGCCGGCATTTCCGGCACCGCGCCCAACACAGGTTGGGCCGCCATTCGCGGCGGTTTTCTTGATGTGGTCGAGCCGACCACCACCAAGGCGGTGGTCATCACCGGCAAGGTGGAGTTCGCGGGCGGCGGCTTTCAGGCGGCGAACAGTCTGCGCTTCGGCGTCTTTTACAGTGACAGCGCGGGCACGCTCCTCAGCACGCCGCCGGATTCCACGCGCTGGTCCGGCCTCGAACGGCGCCATTCCGGCTATCTGTTCCTGCCGCAAAGCGGCACCAATGGGCCGGTGAACTGGCAGGGCTCCGGCCAGATGGGAAGCTGGGGTGGCGTTGTGAACGATGTCTGGTTCAGCAGCGACGGCGCGGCCAGCTATCCGCTGGGAACGGATCTGCACAAGCCGGCGAATGCGGTGGCCGGGGCAGGCACCTATGATTTCGCCGTCTCGGTTGCGCCGCAGACGGACGGCTCGAACGAAGTGCGATTCAAACTGATCAAGAGCGACAACAGCTATTCCTTCTATGGCAAGGCAGTGGACAACCACAGCCCGCTGGCGGCCAGGATGTTTAACGGCGTGGCCTTCGCGCTCAACGCCGGCAACACCACCACGGCCATGAATCTGGTCGACGTCTATGTTGACCTGGGCGATCCCATCGACATTCCGACCAGCGTCAAGGAAGGCACGAAGCCGGGCATCCCGACGGCGTTCATCCTTGGGCAAAACTATCCGAACCCGTTCAACCCCACCACCACCATCGAATTCGGCTTGCCGCAGCACAGCGAGGTCAAGCTGGTCGTTTATGATCTCGCCGGCCGGTTGGTCAGCGAGTTGGCGGTGGGCCATTTCAACGCCGGCTACCATGCCATCACGTTTGATGCCGCTCATCTCGCCTCCGGAACCTACTACTACCGTCTGGTGGCGGGTGATTTCGTCAGTGTCAAGAAGCTCATGTTGTTGAAGTAGTTTTGGGTGGTCGGATGATGGGTGAAGATGCCGGCCGCTTGACCGCGGCCGTGCCTCTTTTTTCAATCAGATGTAAGTTGTACCAGCAGCGGGCTCCCCGGCCCGGGAGCCCGCTGTGATGGCAAACGGCACGTGCAAGGGCCAGACTGACCGAGTTCTTTCAACAAGGAATCCAGCCTGTCCGTGGTTGTGGGACAGGCTTTTTATTGAGGATGTTGGTGCAGCGAAACCTGGCGACGATCATGACAAGAAGGCTGTCCCCTCCTGAAGCAGGGTGGCGCGCGTTGCGCCCTCTCGGCATGTTGCTGTTTGGGCTTGCCACCCAGATTCATGCCCAAGCCGATACCGTTCAGACCAATGTGCCGCCGCTCAAATCAGTCTATGCCGGCGATTTCTATATCGGCTGTCTCTTGTCTTACACGCATGTCGGCTTTCCGGATGATCCGCCGGTGCCGGGCCAATCCGGAGTGATTGCGCCACACGGCGGCGAACTGATCCGGTTTCACATGAACAGCATGTCGCCCGGCAACAACATGAAGCCGCAATACACCGTGGATCTTGCCGCCAGTGCCGCGGCTTATCTGGCCGCGCCCCCGGGCGCGGCCAGAGATTCGGTGGACACCCATCCGGTGGTGCGATTCAACGGCAATTTGATCGCGCAGCTCAACTGGGCCAAACGGCAGGGCTTCACCTTTCGCGGGCACACGTTGGTTTGGCACAGCCAAACACCCGGCACGGCCTTCTTCCGTTCCGGTTACACCAACAACGGCGCGCGCTTGTCCAAAGAGAAAATGACCGCGCGCATGGAGAACTACATCAAGGCAGTGATCCGGCTGCTCCACGAAGGCTGGCCGGGCCTGTTGAGCGCGATGGATGTGGTGAATGAAGCGGTCAACGAAAGCGGCACTGACCGCACGTCCGACAGTGAGTGGTACCTCACCTTCGGCGACAACAGCTACATTCTGAAAGCCTTCGAGTTCGCCCGCAAGTGGACGATTCACTATGGCGAAACGCAAATCAAGCTTTACTACAACGACTACAACACCCACAACCCCGCCAAAGCCGACGGCATCGTGAGAATTTGCACGCCCATTTTTCAGGCCGGCTACCTGGACGGCATCGGCATGCAGGAGCATGATTCCAATTTCTCTCCGACCGCCGAACAGTGGATCGCTTCCTACAACAAATTCGATCCGATTTGCACCGAAATGGCAGTGACCGAATTGGATGTCACCACCGGCAGCGCCAATCCCCCGCCTGCCGTCCTGGCGACCCAGGCCAATCAATATGGCCAGTTGTTCAAGTGTTTCGTGGAGCGCAGCTATTTCTCCGGTCGCGGCAAAATCATCAGCGTCTCCAAGGATGGTTTGAATGACCAGTATACCTTCAAGACCAATCAATCATCCTCCCTGTGGGACGCGCGCTACCAATGCAAGCCGGCGTTCTTTGCCGTGGTCGAGGTCGGACAAAACTATAATGCCCTGGATTCGCTGATGGCACAGGCCGATACCCTGCAGGCAGACGAATACACCGCAGAATCCTGGTTGCCTTTTGCGGCAGCGCTGGCCTCGGCCAGGCTTGCCATGGCGCAGAACTACTCCGCTTCCAACTCGGCGGCCGAGGCCCTGGGCAGAGCCAAACAAAGCCTGCGCGCGGCGATCGCGGGCCTGGTCAAGGTTGCCACGGCAGTGTCGGATTGGCAGCGCAACACGCCGGCAGCATTCGCCTTGAGCCGGAACTATCCGAATCCATTCAATCCCATGACGCAGATCAGCTACGCGGTGCCACAAACTGTTCACGTTTCTTTGAAGGTTTATGACTTGCTGGGCATGGAGGTCGCAACCTTGTTTGAGGGCATCCGCCTGCCGGGCAGCTATACCGCGACGTTTGATGCCGGCAAACTCGCGAGCGGGGTTTATTTGTATCGTCTGCAAGCCGGCGATTTCACTGACTGCAAAAGGCTCTTGCTGGTGAAATGAGCCGGCGGCCTGGCGTGCCGTTGCCTGAGAATGCCACGCCAGATTTCAGACAAGCTTGAAGATCAAGCCCGGCGGGCAACAACGAACCCGTCAGAGGGCGAACATCACGAAGACGCCGGGAAGCGCCTGATGACACGATGCCTGCTGCTGCATGCCGGCGTGGTTCATACGACATCGTTGAGTCGCATTCGCTTGCACAGACAAATGCCCCTTGCGGGCAAAATGCGACAAATCCGATCAATCAGTCCCGAGGGCGCTGCCCGTGGGCTGCGACATGCGACGCGGTGAGCGGCGAGCCGGCCTTCTGTAGCGCTAAGCGTTTATGTCATGAGGCACCCATGGTCTGAACAAAACTCTGCAAGATTCTTGCCCACAAAGCGAACGCTTGCACCGCGGAGCCGGGGCGAGTGCAGAGTTTCAACCTCAGGAAGGTCCTACCCGGCGAACATCGCGGCTCGGCGGTTTGTCGTTGAGGTGAATGACCCGGCTGTGTG
>JBBIKM010000245.1:0-7853 GCA_037445455.1 bacterium
GCGGTATTCCAAACGTGATTCTCTCGCGCCCCGGTGGGGCTTGATGATTTCTAATCATGATGGCGTTTCCAGGGCGTTGCCCTTCGCTGTTACATTTTGCCCCGATGGGGCTTGGTGAATTCTCGAGATTATGGTTTTTCCAGGGCGTTGCCCTTCGCTATCACCTTTCGCCCCGGTGGGGCTTGGTGGTTTCTGTTGATGACGGCATTTCCAGGGCGTTGCCCTTCGCTGTCGCACTTCGCCGCGGTGGGGCTGGTTGGTTTTAGGCTGAGAGTCGTGGTCGGCCAGTTTTTTCGGCAGCCGGTTCCAGCCTGGCGTCTCGGCAACAGGTGGTTCTTCACTTCATGCCACTTGCACGTGATCTCCTATTCCCAAAAAATCCCTTGCGCTTGTCCTTCGCTCGATGCAACTTGCTCACCAACTTTTGCAGGCACCCTGCGTAGAACCAGGCCGCCAGCCCTTCTTGCCGTCCGCAAGCGCCGCGCCTGCGGCGGCCTTTCCGACTCTTTCGTGTGAGGTGACATATGCAGAGATCAAGCGTGTTCTTGTTGCTGGGTCTGATGTTGGCCCTGGGGTGCCGCGAACGGCCGGCCGATCGGGAAGGCTCAGGCGATCGTCGTCGCGCCGCACGGCTGGAGAAGGATTACCTGGTTGAAAAGCAGACGATTCCGTTGACGGTTCAAAAGTCTTTGCGTTTGGAATTGGAGTGTACCGCCGGCCGGCTGGAGCTGGCACCTGCGACTTCCGGCGCGCTGGCAGAGCTGGATCTGGCCTTTGCCCGCGAAGAGCTGCGCCCAACCATCGAGTTTGACAGCACCGCGGCCGAAGCCACTTTGCGCGTTCGCACCCCCCGCCAGCACGCCGACAACGTCGATTTCGACCGCCTGCGCGAAAACAACTGGCGCCTCAAATTGTCGCCGCAGATTCCCATCACGTTTGATATCGAAGGCGGCGCCTTTGATGCGCGGCTTGATTTCAGCGGCTTGAAGGTCGCCGACCTGAATCTGGACGTGGGTGCGGGCGAACTGGACCTTGAATTCAGCGGGCCCAACACCGAATCGCCGGACTTGCGCATCAACTCCGGCGCCGCCTCGGTGGACGCGCGCGGCCTGTGCTTCGCCAACTTCCGGCGCCTGGTGTTCAACGGCGGTGCCGGCAAGTCCGATTTGGAATTCGACGGCAGCTATGCCGGTGAAGGCGAGGTCGAACTGAATTTTGGTGTGGGCGTCAACACCGTCTTGCTGAATCGCGAGCTGGGTGTGCGCATCCGCAAGGAAGGCTCGTTTCTGGCGCCCGTGAGCTTGCGTGATTTCGTCAGGCAGGGCGACACCTATTACTCTGAAAATTACGAGAATGCTGCGGCCAGGCTCCATTTCGACATCAAGATGGGCGTGGGCCACACCTCGATCCGGTGGATCAAGTAACAGCGACGCGGTGCTGCCACAATCATGAATTCTGAAGCCAAGCCTGCCTCTTCCCGCGAAAATCTTCTGCTGCTCGTGCTGGCGCTCGCGGGCGCGGCGTTGTTTTTCGCGTTGTTTCAGCGTGTTTCCCCGGCCGCGAAACTGGGCCTCGAACTCAACCGCAGTGAGGCGGAAGCCGCGGCACGCGATTATCTCAAAGCGCTCGACCACAGCGCCGCCGGCTTCGATTACAATGTCACGCTGATCATCGACAACAAGCTGGAAAGCTTTCTGCAGGCGCAAAACGCCACGGCGGCACAGCGTGAAATCATCACCCGCCATCATCCGGTGGCGGCGTGGGAAGTCATCTTTCGCCATCCTGAAACCAGCGAACGCTTCGAGCTCCGGCTTTCCCCCCGCGGCCAGGTGTTTCACTGCGAGCATTCGCTCCCTTCCAACGTTGAGGGGGAGCGCATCCCGCTGGCCTCCGCGCGCTTGCTGGTCCGTGACTTCCTGGCGCAGCACAGAGGCATCGACTGGCAGACCTACGAAACCGTGGACGCGCAGATGATCAAGCAGGAAGCGCGGACGGATCACAACTTCATCTGGGAAGATCGCACGCCGGCCGCCGGCGGCTTGCGGCTGCGTTTGAAAGCGATCGTGTTGGGCGACAAGGTCGGCGGCTGGATGCAGCAGGTGCAGTATCCGCGCGAGTTTTCGGAGTGGTACACCCGCCGCCTCAACACCGCCAACTGGTTCAAAGCCGCCGAGCAGGTGTTGCTCATTCTCATCTTCGTCATCGGCCTGGTGATTTTTGTTCTCCGTTTCCGCGCCGGCGAGGTCGGTTTGCGCAATGCCCTGTTGCTCGCCGGTTTCGTTTTCATCTGCGTGCTGTTGTTGTTCATCAATATCCTGCCGGCGCAGGCGATCATCCGCGAAGGCCTGCTTTCCGACAACCGCAGTTTCTTCGTTTTTGCCACCTACCTGAATCTGCTGCTGCTCAGCCTGGCGGTGACGGTCGGCATCTTCCTGGTGTGGATGAGCGGTGAGTCACTCACCCGCGAAGTCTGGCCCGAGAAGCTGCGCGCCTTTGACGCCCTCTTCACCGGCCGCCTGTTCTTTCCCGAGCTGGGCCAGGCACTGCTGCGCGGCAGCGGGTTGGCGTTCATCTATTTGGGCGCAGCCTATCTCCTGTCTCACCTCCTGGTGAAGCCGCCCCGGCTGTGGCTGGTGGCCGGGCCTTACGACGAGGAAGTCTTTGCGGCGTTTGTGCCGTTTGGCCTGCCGCTGCTGCTCGGCGTTTACCACAGCATTCTGCTCACCGCCTACGCGCCGCTGTTCACGCTGGGATTCTTGCGGCGCCGTTTTGGCCAAACCTTCACGGCCGTTCTGCTCACGCTGTTCTTTTTCGCCGGCGTGTTCGACGGTATTTTCACCATTCACGATCGCTGGCTGCAAGCAGGTCTGGCGCTGGTGATCGGCATTGCCCTCTACGTTTTCTATCTGCGCTATGATTTGCTCACGGTGACTGCCGGCCTGGGCATGGCGACGGCGTTGCCCAGCGCCATGAGCATGATGGTGCAGCCGGACGGCGTCTTTCGCGCCGCCGGCGCGGTGTCGCTCGGCCTGCTGGCCGGCCTGTTGATCTACGGGTATGCTGCCAGCCGCCGCGGCAAACCGGTCAGTGATCGCGCCATCACGCCGCGCTATGTACGCTATCTCACCGAGCGCGAGCGCCTGAAAATGGAGCTCGAAATCGCGCGCAAGGCGCAACTGCGCATGCTGCCGCAATACATTCCGCAACTCGCCGGCCTCGACATCGCCGCGTGCTCCGAGCCGGCCAAGGAAGTCGGCGGCGATTACTATGACTTCGTGACGCTCGACGAAAACCGCCTGGGCGTGGTGATCGGCGACGTCTCCGGCAAGGGCATGCCGGCCGCGCTCTACATGACCCTCACCAAGGGTTTCCTGCAGGCGCATGCCTCACCGCACGCCTCGCCCAAGGAGATTCTCTGCCGCATCAATCGCGGTTTCTATGCCACTGCCGACCGCAACATGTTCGTGAGCCTGTTCTATCTCGTCATCGATCCCGTGACCCGCCGCCTGACCTGCGCGCGTGCCGGCCACAATCCCATCATTGTGCATCAGCGCAACGGCGGCGGCGTGCGGCTGCTGCAGCCGCCGGGCATTGCGCTCGGCCTGGAGCGCGGGGAAATCTTCGAGCGCATCATTCAGCAAGAGCAGCACACGCTGGCGGCGGGCGACACCCTGGTGTTGTACACCGACGGGCTTACCGAAGCCATGAATCACCGCCGGGAGGAATTCGGTGAGCGCCGCCTGCTGGAGTTGATTGCCCGCCACCACGATGGCAGCGCCAGCCGCCTGCTCGAGGCCATTCGCCATGCGCACCGCCAGTTCATCGGTCGCGAAGATCAGTATGATGATTTGACCTGCGTGGTGGTGAAGATCAGCTAGCGCACCCCGCCGCCACGGTGCGGCCCGTGAATCCCATGCCCATTTTCCGGTTTACTCGAGGAGTGAGCGAACATGGTTCCCCACCTGCGTGACGATTTCAATCGCCGCTTTACCGCCGCGCGCTATCAGAATTTCCTGAAGATGCTGGAGGAGGCTGCCGGCGCCAGAGTCGAATTCCGCGTGTGTGAAACGCCGGTGTTCATGCCCGAGACCGTGCGATTGCGCTTCCAGCAGGCCGCGCTGGAGCTGGTGCAGCAACTCAGCCAGCCCGCCTATCTCGCGGCGTCGCAGGCCGCCGTGCCCGCCGCCTTCCGCGTGCCGCACGACGATGCGCACCCCCTGTTTTTGGCCATCGACTTTGCCATCACCCGGGAGGACGACGGCCGGATACAACCAAAGCTCATCGAACTGCAGGGTTTTCCCTCGCTTTATGCCTACCAGCTCGTGCTGTGCCAGACTTTCCTGCGCGCCTACGAACTGGGCGAGCTGCGCCATCTTTTGGATGACTTGAGCGAGGCGGAATACCTCCTCCTGATTCGCACGGCGCTGCTCGCCGGTCATGATCCGGAAAACGTCATTCTGATGGAAATCGAGCCGGAAAAACAGAAAACCGCGGTGGATTTTGTCTGCACCGAGCGCTTCACCGGCGTGAAGCCGGTGTGCATCACCCAGGTGAAGAAGCGCGGCCGCCGCCTGTTCTACACCGCCAACGGCCGGGAGATTCCGATTCACCGCATCTACAATCGCGTCATCGTCGACGAGTTTGTCAGGAAGGGTCTGCCCATCGCCTTCGACTTTCGCGATGACCTGGAAGTGGAATGGGCCGGGCACCCGAACTGGTATTTTCGCATCAGCAAATTCTCCCTGCCTTATCTCGATCACCCGGCGGTGCCGCGCACATTTTTTCTGCACACGCTCGAACGCTATCCCGAGCCGCTCAGTCAATATGTTCTGAAGCCGCTGTTCTCATTTGCCGGCAGCGGCGTGGTGATCGACTTGAGCCGCGACCAACTCGACGCAATTCCCGAGGCCGAGCGCCGCAACTACATCCTGCAGGAGAAAATCTCCTACGCACCGGTTATCCGAACGCCCAACGAGCCGGCCAAAGCCGAAATCCGCATGATGTTCATTTGGCAGGAGCGGCCCCGGCTGGTGAACTGGCTCGCCCGCCTGAGCAAAGGCAAGATGATGGGAGTCGATTACAACAAGAACAAGGACTGGATCGGATCTTCGGGATGCTTGTACGAATGAGGTGCCGCGCCGATTGTATCCCTCCCAAAACCCCACCGCCCGGCCGCTTCGTCACGAGCCTGAGCGTGTCTCCTTTGACTTCGGCGCGCTGCAGGGCCAGGCACGCGGGCGGTTTCTCCCGATCGGGACAGACATGAGATGACTTGCCCCCGCTGCACTGCGCGCTGGTTCGCGCCGGCGCGGCGCTGCAGCGGTTGGACAAGAGCAGAAGAGCTCCAACATTTTGCCCTGAGTCGTTGCGCCAGGTTGGTTTGCCGAATGCCACATTGGCTGGTACAAACCCATCGTTTTCTTTCAGCATTGCAATTCAAAAGGAGCCTTGATGATCCGGCACCTGCGGCCCGCCCTTGCCCTGTTGTTGTGCATGAGCTTTCCTGCGCTGCTCGCGCAAAACACCCCCAATCTGCGACTGTTGCGCGCGCTCGATCCCACGCCGGCGCCCGGCAATCCCGTGCGTTACAGCGAGGTCACGGGCTGTGGTGATCTCGCCTTGCTGGCCGGCTGGAGTTTCAACGGCGAGGCGCGGCATGTGTACGTTTATGACGTCAGCGATCCCGCCGCGCCCCGCCAGCTCGCGGTGGTGCCGAGCAGCGGTTCGGTGTATGACCTGCAGATGCATGGCCGTTATCTCTATGTGGCGGCGCAGAATCAAAACTACATTGACGTGTTTGATCTCATCGATCCCGCCGCGCCGGTGTTGGTGAATCACTTCGAGCCGCGCACGCCCCGCATCAGCCCGCATACGTTCTGGGTCGTGGGCAACGCGCTTTACGTCGCCGACAATTTCGCGCCCGGCATCAGTGTGTTTGACATCACCGACCGGCGGAACTTCATCGCCCGCGGCGTGATCAATCAGGGCTTTGGCACGTCGCATGACAACACCGTCATCCGCGGCAGATTGTACGCTGCCTTCATCTTCCCGCCCGCCGGGCTGTGGCTGGCGGACGTGCGCGAGCCTTTTGCGCCGAAGAATCTCGCCACTGCGCGATACCCCGGCGCGGGCACGCACAACGCCTGGCCGTCGGAAGACGAACGCTATGTCTTTACCACCGACGAGATCGGCACGACAGCGCACAATCTCAAGATTTGGGACGCGCAGACGCCCGGCAGTCTCACTCTCGTGGCGGAATATGAAGCCCGGCCCGGCGCGATCGTGCACAATGTCTACGTGCGCGGCCGCTATGCTTACTTGAGCTACTATTGCGACGGCATTCGCATTGTCGATATTCTGGATCCGCTGCGCCCCGTGGAAGTCGCCGCGTATGACTTGAACGGCAATGCGCCGTGCAGCGGTTACAGCTCGACCTGGGGCATCTATCCCTTTGCGCGGAACATCTATGTGAGTGACATGAATCTCGGCCTGCACGTTTTCGAGTTCGATCAGCATCCTGCGGCCAATCTCACGGGCCGGGTTCTGGAGGCGGCCACCGGCGCTGCGATTGCCGGTGCCTATGTCTATTTGCCGGAGGAATTCGCCACCACCCGCAGCGATGCTGCCGGCGCCTATGAACTGCCGTGGTTCAAAGATGGAGAAGTGCGGGTGGCGGCGGAGGCACGCGGTTATCGGGGCGACACTTTGTCGGTGATGCTGACAAGCAGCGGCGTCACCCGGGTGGATTTCTTTTTGCAGAAGACAAGCACGCTGGTGGCCGGCCGGCCGCAGGCTGCCGCGCCGCGCGATTTCGCGCTGCTGCCCGGCTTTCCCAACCCATTTTCAGTCAGCGCCATGGCGGCAAAGGGCGGCGCCATGCAGCTCGCCTACCGGCTGCCGGAGTTGGCGCCGGTGCGCTTGGAGATTTGGAACATGCTGGGCCAGCGTGTGAGGACGTTGGTTGACCGGGTTCAGAATGCCGGCGAGTACCAGGTGCGTTGGGACGGCAGAGACGAGGCCGGCCGGCCTCTCAGTGCGGGCGTTTACGTCGTGAAGTTGCAAGCGGGTGCACAGGTGCAGCAGCGGCGGTTGACCGTGGTGAAGTGAGCGTATTCCGATGAAACCCTCGAAATACACGAAACAGACGAAAAGCATCTTGATGATTCCGAGCGTCATTCCGCAAGGAATCCTGTGAGGCGCAGGGCCTCGGGCCGGGGGCCTCACAGGATCCCTGTGGGATGACGAGAGGAGATTCCAGTTGCCCGCAGCTCAGGCTGCCCGCGCCTTGCGCAGCGGAATGACCACCAGGGCAAACACGATCACACCGAACATCAGCAGCGACATCCACGCCCCGCCACTGCCGGCGACAAAGTCGAATTCCGCCACACCGAACAGCAGTCTGGTGATCGACTCGAAATTCTCAAATGCCAACACCAACCCCGCCAGCAGGACGCCGGTGAGGGCCTCGCCGGCAATCAAGCCTGAGGCGATGAGCGTGCCGGTATTCTCGACGTTTTCCCTGGCCCCAGCCGCCAATTTCCTGCGGGCCACCCAGCGATCGACAAACAGGCGAATCAACCCGCCGGTGAAAATCGCGAACGTGGTTTCGAAGGGCAAATACATGCCGACCGCGATCAGCATCGGCGAGGGCGCTTTGATCAAAATCAGCGCGCCGGAGAAGCACATGCCGAAGATGATCAATCCCCACGGCATCTCGCCGCCGACAATGCCTTTGGCGAGCTGCGCCATCAAGCCGGCTTGCGGCGCCGGCAGCAGGCGGTCGCCAATGCCGATGCCGCCGCTTCGAAGATTGCCTTCATGCAGGATGATGATGGGCGCCACCAGCACAAAGG
>JBBIKM010000245.1:7863-8104 GCA_037445455.1 bacterium
ACCACGATGGTGCTCAACAAACAGGTGATTTCCATTTTGCGCGGTGTGCCGCCGAGTAAATGGCCGACCTTGAGGTCTTGAATCATGTCGCCGGCCATTGAGGTGGCGCAAGCCACCACCGCCGCCACGCCGAGCACCGCGCCCACGCCGCGCAGCCCGGTCACGCCGAACGCAACCATCAGCAGCGCGGCGATCACCAGCGTGGAAAGCGTCAGGCCCGACACCGGTTGATTCGAGCCGC
>JBBIKM010000246.1:0-8088 GCA_037445455.1 bacterium
CCTCCCTGGGTGTTTGATAGCTCAGCGTGAAGCTGCCGTTCTCGTCGAGATAGCCGGTGTTGCTTTCGAGCAATTCCGCGCGATAGCTGTAGCCGCCGCCATCGTCGTATTCATCTTCATAGTACCAGGCATACTCACTGCCATACCACCACGGCCGCCAGAACCGGCCGCGAAAGATGTAGTAATCCACCTGCGCGTTGGCCACCGGACTGCCGAAGTAGTAGTCCGCTTGAATCGTTGCCGTGATCAGCTCACCGTTGGCATACTGGTCTTTGTCGGTGGCAACCACGACTTTGAACTCCGGCTTCTTGTATTCCTCCACTTTGAAAGAAGCGTAGTGCGTGATGCCGTCCGGAATCGTCGTGCGCAATTGATAGCCGCCCAACGGCGGCTCTTCCGCCAGCGCCAGCTCGCCGCTGGTCGTGCCGTTCTCGTTGGTCTGCAAATTCTGCCGGTAAACCTCGTTGCCGCGCGCGTCGGTGATCGTGATTTCGACCGGCCGGTTGGCATAAACTTGATAACCGGCTTCGGTCAATTGCCGGACGATGCTCTTGAAATAGACGGTCTGGCCGGGACGGTAGATGGGACGATCGGTGTAGGCATGCACGACATATTGCCCGCGGCTGCCGGCGAAGTAATAGTAAAGATCCGAGAGCACGAACTCATTGCCCTTGCGGCCGAGAATCAACATCGCATTGCCGCCCTCTTCCTCGTCGCTGCCGGCGGCCGGGCGGGGAAAAGTTGCGAGGCCGTTCTTGTCGGTGATTTGCCGCGCCTGCAGTTGTTTCTCCCGGATCATTTGCAGCTCAACTTCGGCCGCGGGCGTGCCGGTCATTTTGTTGCAGACAAAAACCGTCGTCCCGTGCGGCGACGTTTTCGTGATCATGCCCAGCGGCGAAATGACCACAGCGGTATGCGCCATCAGCCGGTCGTTGAACGCTTCAATGAGATAGGCGCCCGGCTCGGTGATCTCGACTTCGAGGTCGCGATAGATGTACTCTTCCGCGCTGCCGAACTCGGTGATCTCCCAGGTCTTCACCAGCGCGTAATTCTTGAGCGGAGAGAGCAGCCGGCTGGCGCGCGTGGCCACGGAAAACGCGGGCAGACCAAGCGTATTCTTGACGTCGGTGCGCGTCTGCGGGGTCATGTTGTCGCGAAAAACCTGGCGCTGGTCACGCGCCAGGCGGTTGCGTGAGGCGCGCAAAATGTCGATGGCATTGGCCTCGCGCACGTTGAGCAACTGCTGCGGACTGTGCGGATCGGCCTGGCGCTGGAAAAATGCCACCGGGTCTGCAATCTTGTAAGCGCGAAAAAAGATCGAGCCCTTGATGTTCTCCGCCGAGAGGTTGACCACGACCTTCTCCCCCGGCGAATAGATCTTCGGCGTTTCCAGGCTGAAGTACTGTGCGTGCGCCCGGAGCGCGAGACTCAAAAGCACGATCGCCGTACACTTCGCTTTCATGATGACACCTCAAAATTGTAAAAGAGCCGGCGGGACGCAAGACGCCGCCGGCGCCGTTTAGTGCAACAACATCATCTTGCGAACGGCTTTGAATTGCCCCGCGGTCAACTGGTAAAAGTAAATGCCGGCCGGCAAGTGGCGCATATCGAACTGCAGTTGATGGCGCCCCGCGGGCTTGAAATCCTTGAGCAAGACGGCCACTTCCTTCCCCAGAACGTCATAGACTCGCAGCGTCACCAACTCCGGCCGCGGCAGCGTGAATGAAAAGGTGGTCAACGGCAGGGCGGGATTGGGATGGTTCTGTGCCAGGCTGTAGCCAAAGGGGAGGCCTCGTGGTTGCGTCGCCACGGAGGTAAAAATGGCGTCCTGCGGGAAGAGAATGTCATCGATCCACACGGTTTCGAAACCGCCCAGGCTGCCAAATTCGCTGCCCACAAAACTCCAGGCAAGGGTGTGGCTGCCGGCAGGCAGGGCAAATTCCGCACGGCTCCAGTCGATTTTGCCGGCCCACCTTCCCAGTTCGACGCCATCCACAAGGAACCGCAGGGAACTCAGGTATTCCAATGTGCTGATCTTGTAGGCGAACGCAATCGTGCCGGGCTGGGCGAGGGAACAGGACACAGCAATCGTGCTGGTTTGATTGGAGTCAACCACCGCCGCTTGCAGCGCAAAGGCGCCGGTATGCGCCGTCGCCTGCGACAGGCTCCAGGGCAACTCGGCGCTGTTCTGCCATAGAAAAGGGCTGTTCTGCAGCGTGCCGCTTTCAAAGGTTTCGGTGCGGGCATCAGCGGCCACGATGCGGCTTTGGAAAACAGAATTGAACGGGACGTTTGCTTCGCCGGTCATCGTTCCGCTCACATTCAAGCTCACCAGGTAGTAGCCACGCACATCGGAGAGCAAAGTGGCCGTGGGGCCGCCGCTGTTGGTGAGTTGCGCGCTGCTGCCGGCCGGCCGGTCCAACTGCCAGGCGAATTCGCTGGTGATCGTGCTGCCCTCCAGGGCCGGATAACCGAGACGGCCGCTCAGGGTCAAATTCTCACCAGGGCTGATGAGTGCCGTAGCGGGTGAAGTTCTCGCGACAAACAGCTCCGGCGGGATGACGGCAGCGGAAGCGGTATCTTCGGCATTGGGGGTGTACATTTTGGGAAAATCGAGCACCGCCGTGCCGACGCGCACACCGGCGCTGTCAAGAAAAGCCTGTATCTCCGGATTGTCCAAATTCGCATTGTTGGTCAGTCGCCAAATGACAAGTTGCCAGAAAAGGTCATCATCACAGAAAAGCTCGCGCTCATCCAGGTATTGCAGGAGGGTGAGCAAGGGTGCGGCGGCCGCAATGCCCGTCCATGTTTCCAGCGGCGGGGCAACGTCAAAACGATCATCGGATGCCGGCGAGCCGTTATCCAGATCGATGCAGGCGGCATAAAGGCCGTGGAGGGTGCGAACGCTGCCCGCGGGCGCAAAAATATTGTCATATCGCAGCAGGGCAAGATTCTGCCCAAGACGATTCTTGTTGAGCAGGATATCTCCCGGCCTGACCTGCACCAGCACACCCGCAGGGTGGGAGGTGAAGAAATCAATGTCGCGTTGCTCCACCTTGCCATCCCGCCTCGCCATGATATTGTTTTCATGGCCGGGGTGCAGCGTTGCGGCGCGCTGCGTGGAGGGTTTGGCCAGCCAGTTGCGCACGTCAGTTAAGCTCAGCCCGGGTTGGGAAGGCTTGATGAGGTCAGCCAGCTCATTGTTGGTCAGGGTTGTGCCGTCTTCCGTTTTTTCCCAGGTGCCGTCCGTCTGCTTGAGAAACTCATCGTAGCGGTCTTTCAACCCCATGAGATGGCCGGCTTCATGGGCAACTACGGCATCCAAATCCGATTCGAGGGTCGACCACGTGCCGCCAGTGACGCCGGAGTTAATCGTGGCAACTTCATCACAATAGCTGACCAGATTCTTGTCCGCCACCAGCTTGATTTGATGATAGCCGGGGGTGCCGGGCGGTGTGGCATTCATCGTGCGCCGCGCATCCACCACCACTTTGAGCGGATCGCCGCTGCTGGTCTTGAACCCATTCCACTTGGCTTCAATGGCCGCCTTGATGCGCGCCACGTTGGCCGGTGTTGCTGCCGGGCCATAAAACTCCAGATGCAACGTCAGGGTCAGGTTTTTCTTGCACGGCTTGCTTTCCCGGTTATCGACCCTGATGGAAACCTGGTCGCCGAAGAAGCCACCCTTGCCTTCCAGGGTGGCCAATCCGCAGTTGATCGCATCACGCAGGGAAAGGGTGTTGGCGAGCACCGTACCAGGATGCGAAAATTCATCATCGGCTGGCCGCGCGACCGCGCCTGGCTGTTGCCTCGCGCCGGTGATTGCAGGATGACCCTTGCGGGCCAGCAGCTCACGCCACTGCGGAAGTGCGAGCGCGGTACCGCTGTCGCCCGCCGCCGGGCAAAGAACGCGGGGAACGATGGTGACGCGCGGGGAAGTGTCATAGATCAGATCATTCTCCGGCGGTGTGGCCTGGTTGATCGCCGCCATGATGTTGTCGAAGCGTTCGACCGCAATATCGCGGGTGATCACCTCGTGGGTCGTGCCGTTCGCGTGGATGATCAAGCGGGCATAGCTGCGCCTCAGCGAGTCCGGCGTGGTGTAGAGGGGATTCAGCCCGAAAAAATCGTTGCTTTGAATGGCCTGCCACAGCGAAGCCAGCGCGGTGGCCTCGAGCATGAAATTGTTGGAGACCAGATTGGGCTGGCCGACGGCGTCAGCGAGATACCTGGCGTATTCACCCTGACCGTTGGCGAGTATGCGGACGTAGTGATTCTCCATCGCCGGTTCAATGCCGCCCGCGGCTGCGATGATTTCGAGATCCGCAGGAACCTGGCCTTGACCGGGCGCCGGCATCCACATCACAATCACACAGGCAAACAACAGGGCGAACCTGTTCACGCGCCGGTGCTGCATAAATCACTCCTCAGTTTGGGATTGGAAGTACAACTGACCGGGCATTCAATGCCGGCTCGAATCAGGCGGGGCTGGCAGGATCAATTTTCGTCCCGCAGGCAACGCGCGATTCAGGGCCGCCAGAATGGCATGGCAACGCGGCACATCCATGTTTTGCACGTGCACGCGATGCGTACGATTGCCGGCAGTGATGGTGAGCATCGCAAATGTGCCGCCCACCATCGCGGCGTTCTTGTACGCTGGCGCGAGTGCAAAGAAGTCGTTTTCCTGCACTGCCGTGAAAATCTCCTCCAGCGCCGGCCTCGGCAGGCTGAAGTGTCGCTGCTCCCGCGGTGGCACGCCGATTTCACCTGCCGCAGAGCGGACGAACTCTCCGCTTCCCGCAGCCGTCACGCTGACATAACGGCTTTCGTCCCAGGGATGCACGCCCCCGGTCAACGCTTCGAGTTTGAAGTCAGCGGGGATCATGATTTTCTGCTGACGTGAAGAGGACTGGCAATTCATGACCAGATGATTTCCCGCGATACTGATGGCGGCAAGGCACAGAATCGTGCGCGCGCGCGTCGGCCTCATTGCAGGATTTTCCAGCGATAGAATCCCAAAAAGTAGGGGTTTTCCGGCACCGGATGCCAGCGCTCCTCCGGATGCTGCCGCAGATCCGCCAGGCGCACCAGCTTCAACGCGCCGGGATGATCGTCACGCGGGCCGGTGTGATAGATCACACCGTCGTCCCAGCTCGGCGGCCGCTGCCATGTGCCCGCAAAGATCATCGCGTGCTGTGGCATGCGCACGTCGCCGGGATTGAGATAAAACAGCAAATCGCCGGGCAGCAGTTGCTCGAGCGTTTTGCCGAGAAAAACCGTGTTGTAGCTGCGCAATTTGCTGGCGGTCGCGCTCACCGCAAAAGTCGTGTCCTGCAAATCCGCGGGCCGGAAGGAACCAGGCTCGGTGCGGAAGATTCGCGTTTCCAGCAACGGCACGTTGGGATATTGAAAGCGGCGCACGTCCGCAATCGCCACGTCGCGCAGGAAGGGCTTGCGCCGCAGCCAGGTGGTATCGTGCCGCTTCAGCGCTTCACGATAAGCGAAGCGCAGCAAACCGGCGCAATCGTGATCGTCCTGCCGCCAGGCCGGGTCTTCCTTGTAAAGTTGCGATTCCGCAAGCGTCACAAACCAGCGGCGAAAGCTCAGGCGATCCTGTTCGTCCGGCAATTCGGCGGCATCCGGGAAGCCGTCGGCATCCCGGTCGCTCAGCGCCTCGCTTTCCGCGGCCTGCGAGATTTCGGCCGGTGCCGAGGCAACGCGGGGTGGCGGACTGGGGGGCGGCTCAGAACAGGACGACAAAAAAACTATCGCCGCCCAAAGCGCCGGAAAGTTGCGCCGGCAGAGCGATGCTTTCAAACTGACGTTCATGAGAGCAGGCCGCGAACCTTCACTTCATGCTCCACACCAACTCGCCATTGCCTTCCGCGCTGAATTTGCCCGCGCCCGCCGGCGCGCTGGCTTTGAGCAGATCAAACAACGGATCGATGCGGCTCTGCAAATCGGCCCGGTCAAAAAGATGGGTCTGGCGCTCATAGGCCGCGAGATAATCGCGGTAACTCTGGCAGAAGGCCGCAGCATTGAAGTACGCCAGCGCATGCTCTGCCGCCTGCAGCCGCTGCCGCGCCGCGGCAAAGCCGGCATGCTGCGCCATCGCCGCCGTGCGGTTCTGGCTGGCGTCGATCGCAGCGCGCAACGTGGGGCGGTCAAACGCAAGCAACAGATAATCGCCGCTGATCGCAAAGTTGGGCTCGAAGCTCGTCGGACTCTTGATGTAGTGCAGCCGCACGCCCTGATACTCTTCCGTGTGCAGCCCATCTTGGGGAGAATAGAAGTAGACCAGCAGCTTTTTCAGGTAGGCTTCCATACCCTGCGCCTGCCGCAGCCGCACGCCGGCGAGCTGCCGCCAGAAGTAGCGCGGACCGCTGGTATCGATGCCGGCAAAGAAGTACAGCATTTGCGGATCGAGCTTGCTGATGAGGTCACGGCCCAGGTTGAGATTGCTGCGCGTCTCGAAGCCGCGAATCGCGCCGCGCTCCGCCCGCATGGTGGTCACGTAGTGCCAAAACTTTTCCGGCGGGATGGCGCTGGTGGCGTAGCAGAAAATCGCATCAGCGGGAATGAAGCGCAGCGTTTCTTCGGCGAGCGCGGGCGTGGGAAGCGCCGGCGCCGCGGCGGAAACAGAATCCGGCGGACTCACCGGCGCAGCACCCGTGATTTGTTCCAGGGCCCGGGCAACAATCTCCGCCAGCGAGCCGGCGCTGCGTTGGCCCGGGACAAGATTGAAGTATTTTTCCGGATCGAGTAAAACCAGCAGGCACGAGGCGTCGCCGATCTGCGGCATCACGGCTTGAAAAGCAGGTCGAAACGCCAGGCTGCCCTCCTCGGCATCGAGAAACGAAGCAATGGCGCTCACCAGGAGATTCTGGTCAGTGGCAACCACGAGAGAACCTTCGACCAGCGCGTAGTGAAACAGCGGGCCGCGGCGCTGCGAGGCAACGGTGAACAGCGTCTGCTGGCGATAGGTTTGCTTGCCCACACGCAAGTCGCGACTTTCGAACGTGCCGAGTGCGGCGAGGACGCGCGTGACGGCCTGGGCTTTGAGATTGGCGGGCGTGACCAGCAGCCAGCGGTTGTCATTGCCCGCCGGATAAGAGGCCAGACAGACTTCCTCACCCAAAGGATCGATGAAGTAGTTGAATTTGCCGCCAAGCATGCCGAGTTGCTGATCGAGCTGCTCGCCGAGCTGGAACACGTGGGTAAACGGTTCGGCTGCCTTGAAATCCTGCCAGGCCTGCAAGGCGGTGAGCTGCTGCGCGAAGCTGGAGTTTTGCAGTTTTTCCCAATGCTGTTTGAAATGAGGAAAAAACAGGCAAAGGTCAAAGCCGGCCGGCACGAAGCGCGCCAGTTTTTCGCGCTCGCCGGCGGCCGCGGGTTGAGGCGGCGCAGCCTTCGCATGCGAGGTCAACTGAAAAGTGAACTCGGTGCCGCTGCCTGCGCCGGCGGAATGCACGCGGCCGTGCGCCACCAGCAGGCCGGTATCGCGGAGCGGAACATATTCCGCTTGTTGCCGCGCCTGCAAATCAGACCACAACCGGCGCAGTGGCTCAGCCGCCGCAGCCGGCCGCACACTCTGCAGCGCCAGCACCGCCTCCTCCACCACCCAGGCACTTTCATCCTGCAACTTGGCGATGAGTTTTTGATCGCGCGCCGGATTGGAAGTCTGCATCTCACCGAGACGGCGAACTGCCAGCAGGCGGTTGGTGGTCTCGTGGTCATCCGCCAATTGCAGCAACACGTCGAGCTGCTGTGCCGGCGCCAGCGAATCAAACGCGGCACCGGTGGCGCGGCGCACGGCCTCGAGAAATTTCTCCTCGTCCGCTTTGGGTTTTTGCAATTCGCGCAGCACCATCTGCGGCGCCATCACTTCCTGCGCTTCCGGGCCAGCCGCGGTACCGGTCTCGCCTGACTTGCTGCGCAAGAAATACCAGCCTCCAACCAGGACGAGCACGGCCAACACCGCCGCTGCCAGCCAGTAAACCTGCTGCTTCTTCATGTGCAAACTCGCATTTCTCGATTACAAACCCGGACACGCTGCTGAAGACCCCTTCTCTCCTTGCCCCGTGCCCC
>JBBIKM010000247.1:0-8048 GCA_037445455.1 bacterium
TGCCATTGACGATTGGCCGCGGCCAGCATAATGACCAAGCCCTGCGTCGTCTCTCTTTTGCCACTCGGTTGATTCACCCCTTCCCCGCCTGAGACGGCAATCTCACTGCTGAGCGCCATTCCCGATTTCAGACCGTGTTGCTTCCACCGCGACGCGTTTGCGTTCGCGTGCAGGCATTCCCATTAACTTAAGGAGAGGAGTAAACATGAGTAGACTCGACTGGTGCCGAGGCCTGGTCCTCCCATTCCTCCTGCTGCTGTGCGCGGGTGCTCTGGCGCAGGAGAGGACTGTGACAGGCCGGGTCGTGCAACTGGAAACCGGCGAAGCGCTGCCCGGTGCCACCATCAAAGTGAAAGGCACGACGATGGGCGCCGCGGCGGATGCCGATGGCCGCTTCACCGTCACGCTGCCCAACCAGCCGCATAGCACGCTGGTGGTGTCGTTTCTGGGTTTCAAGACCAGGGAGTTGTCGGTCTCGCCCGGAGCTGAGGTCACCATCGCGTTGGAAGAGGATGTGCTGAAGCTGTCGGAAGTCGTGGTGACCGGTTTGGCCTCTTCGGTCGCAAAACGGAATTTGGCCAATGCCGTGTCGACGGTTTCGGCGCAGGAGTTGGTGGCGGCGCCGAGCCAGACGCTCGACCGCGCATTGACCGCGAAATTTGCCGGCGTCAACGTGAGCCAGAACACCGGTGCGCCGGGCGGCGGCATCAACGTCGATCTGCGCGGCACTTCGACCATCGAGGGCGTGACGCAGCCGCTGTACGTCGTGGATGGCGTGATCATCAACAATGCCGCCAATCAGTCGGGCATCGATCTGGTTACTGCGGCGACCGGTGCCGGCAGCGCCAACCCCCAGGGCCAGCCCACCAACCGGGTTGCCGATCTCAATCCCAATGAAATCGAAACCATCGAAGTGTTGAAAGGCTCGAGCGCCGCGGCGATCTACGGCGCCAAGGCCTCCAACGGCGTGGTGATCATCACCACCAAGCAGGGCACGCCGGGCAAGACCCGCATCGATGTCTCGCAGCAGATCGGCTTCAACAGCTTGCTGAAGAAAATTGGCTCGCGCCGCTTCACCGCGGAGACGGCGGAGGAATCCTACGGCGCCGCCGGCCGCCAGATATTCGAGCAAAGCGGCGGTCAGTTCATCGATTATGAAGAGGTGATGTACGGCGAGGAGGGCTTCCTGACTGAGACCTCCGTCAGCGCCCGTGGCGGCAGTGATCGGACGCAGTTTTATCTCTCCGGCCTGCTGCGCGATGAAGACGGCATCATCAAGAACACCGGCTACCAGAAATTCGGCGGCCGTCTCAATCTCAACCACAAGATCAGCAGCCGCGTGAAAGTCGATGCCTTCATGAATTTCGTGCGGTCGGAATCTGATCGCGGCATCACCGGCAACGACAACACCAACACCACGTTCGGCTTTTCGCTGGGCTTTACCCCGAGCTTTTATGACATCCGGCCGCGCAACGGCGTGTATCCCGATCATCGTTTCAATCCCTCCAACCCGCTGCACACCCGGGATTTGCTGATCAACAACGAGGTGGTCAACCGCACTCTGGGCTCCCTGCGGCTGCACTGGAATCTGCTGGTGCGAGCCAGGCAGAGCCTGGATTTCATCGTGCAATCCGGCGTGGATTTCTATTCCCAGGAAAACAAAGTGGTTTCCCCGCCCGAGCTACAGTTCGAGCGCAGCGCCAGCCTGCCGGGCACTTCGCTGTTGGGCGAAACCGAGAGCCTGAACTCCAATCTCTACTTCAACCTGGCGCACAGCCTGGCGATGGGCAACAACACCACCTTCAACACCTCCGCCGGTCTGCAGTTTGAGAATGCCAATCTGAACAACATTCTCAACGAGGCACACGGCTTGATCGTGACGCAGACCAACGTCGATCAGGCGGCCAGCATCAATGCCTATCAAAACCGTGTGATCTCGCGCGAGCGCGGCTTCTATGCGCAGGAGGAAATCAATCTCAACGACCGCATCCTGCTCACCGCGGGCGTGCGCGGCGATGCCAGCAGCTCCAACGGCGACACCGACAAGTACTACTTCTATCCCAAAGCCTCCGCTTCGGTTCGTTTGAGCCAGTACGGCGTGTTGTCGGGTCTGGCGAGCGAGTTGAAACTGCGCGCGGCCTATGGTGAAACCGGCAATCTGCCCATCCCCAATGCCAAATTCACCTCGCTGCTGCCCACCAACATCGGCGGCCGCGCCGGTCTGCTGCCGGCCACGCGCCAGGGCAATCCCGACATCAGACCCGAACGCACCAAAGAGCTGGAAGCCGGGTTCGATGCGGCGCTGCTCAACGAGCATCTCTCCCTGAATTTCACCTACTATCGCCAGAACATCAGCGAGCTGCTGCTGTTCCCCACTTTGCCCCCCTCCTCCGGCTTTATCGACAAGGTGGTCAACGGTGGCAAAATGCGGACGCACGGCGTTGAGGCTTCTCTCGGGGTGACGCCGCTGCGCAGCCGCAGCCTCACCTGGACGGCCAATCTCAACTTCTACAAAACCTCCTCGGAGATCACCCAGCTCGACGTGCCGGCCTTCAACAAAGGCGGCTTCGCGCCCTTCCTGGGCACCTTCCGCATTCAGGAAGGCTGGTCGCCCACCACCATCGTCGGCGCCGATGTGGACGCGCAGGGCAACCCCATTCCGCTCGGTGATGAAACGCCCGACTTTCAAATGTCCCTCAACAATCGCCTCAACTTCAAGGATTTCGAGTTGAGCTTCTTGTGGGATTGGAAGAAGGGTGGCGACGTCATCAACCTCGGTGCGTTGATCACGGACTTCGGCGGCACCACCAAAAACTTCGATGACATCAAGATTGTACAATCGGACGGCAGCGTGGCGACTGCGCGCATCCTGGCCTTCATCCGCCGCACCGGCACCAGCGCCTTCATCGAAGACGGCAGCTACCTCAAGCTGCGCGAAGCCAGCTTGAGCTACAACGTGCCGCGCAACACGGTGAACCGCCTGTTTGGCGGGCAATTGAGCTACCTCAAGCTCGGCGTGTCGGGCCGCAATCTCGTGATGATCACCGACTACACCGGCTATGACCCGGAAGTCAGCCAGTTCGGCAACGTCTCGATCGGCCGTTCGGTGGATACCATTCCGTATCCTTCGTCGCGGTCGCTGTATTTCAACGTTGCATTTGGCTTATAATCTCGAAGGAGAATCGAATATGATGAAGCGCAGAAAAACCGGCGGGCGCACTCTTGCCCTCGCGTTGCTGGGCGCCACGCTGCTGCTGTGGGGCTGCGAGAGTCTGGATTTCTCCAACCCCAACGCCCCGATTGTGGATGATGTGACGATTCAGAGCCTGGTGACCGGCGTCGAGGCCGGCATGCGGGTGGATTTGGCGATTTACCTCCGCGTGGTCGGCCTGCTGGGCCGTGAGATTTACTATTTCGAGCCGGCGGATCCACGCTATACCGGCGAGATCCTTTTCGGCAATCCCGATCCTGGTGGTTTTCTGGTGAACCGGCCGTGGGCGGCACGCTACCGCACCATCGCCAACTGCCGCTTCTTGCTCGATCGCAATGCCGGGCCGGCGGTTAACGGTTTCGCCAAGACCATGATGGCGTACCAGCTCCTGCTCAATTCCAATTATACCGACGGCCGGATCAAACTCGATTTCTCCGGCAACCTGGCCGCAGGTTTTACCACCCGCGATCAGGCCCTGGAGGCCATCCAGAATTTGCTCAATGACGGCTACAACGATCTGCAGGCCGCCGGCGCCGCCTTCCCGTTCCAGCTTTCAGAGGGCTTCGCCGGTTTCGACACGCCGCCGCAATTCGCCAAATTCAACCGCGCGCTGAGCGCACGGGTGATGGCGTATCGCGGCGACTTCAACCAGGTGTTGCAGGCGCTGGCCGCCTCGTTCATCGATCCGGCCGCCGCGATGGATGTCGGCGTCTATCATGTTTACGGGTCCGGCCTGGGCGATCAAACCAACGAGATCTTCGAGAACCCGGCCGCGACATTTGTCAAGCTGATGGGGCATCCCAGTTTGAAAACCGACGCCGAGGCCAATGACCGCCGCTTCGCGACCAAGCTGATCGTCCGCCCCTCTGCCACCACGTTCGATAATTTGACGACCGATCTGGGTGTCACCATCACTGCCAGCTCGACCGACCGGCTGCCCATCATTCGCAATGAAGAATTGCTGTTGTTGCGTGCCGAAGCCAATCTCGCGCTCAACAACCTCGGGCAGGCACAGGCGGACCTCAATGTGGTGCGTGCCGCTGCCGGTCTGCCCGCCGTGAATCTCACTGACGCCGCAGCTTTGACGAATCAACTGGTTCGCGAACGGCGCTATTCGTTGTTCATGGAAGGACATCGCTGGGTGGATGCGAGAAGGTGGGGCCGCCTGGCCGAGTTGCCCGTCGATCGCGCCAGCGACCGGGTGATCGGTGCAATGCCCACGCCCACCACTGAATCACCGTAATCATCGCGGCCATGCCGGATTCAGCCGGCCAAGGCTGACTGCAATCCACCAGCATGCGCGCCAGCGACGCTGCGCAGGCTGGTGGATTTTTTTTGGGGTCCGTCTCCAAACGTCACGGCCCGGGCACTTCATCCTGCGGAAGAGTGAGCTTCAGTTGACTGGCAGACGCGGCGAGGTCAGGCACCCGGGCGGTTTCTTCATTTCTGGACAGAGGCTATTTGGTCAGCAGCAGTTTGCTCTCGGCCACTGCCTGGGTGGTTTCAAGGCGCGAAAGGTAAAGACCGCTGGCCGCCCGGCCGCCGCCCGCCACCGTCCCGTCCCATCTCGCCTGATGCGTGCCGGCGGGCAAGGTCTCCGCCACCAGCGTGCGCACGAGCTGGCCGGCAAGGTTGAAAATTTGCAGCTTGACCGGACCGGCCTGGGGCAGGGTAAACGTGATGGTAGTGCTCGGATTGAACGGATTGGGATGATTGGCGAGCTGCAACGTGTGCGGCAGGGGGGCGTCGTCGTGCCGCTCGACTGCGGTGGCGCCGCTGAGCGCAACGGTATAGATTCCCTCGCCGCCGGGATTGTCGGAGAAGGCAATCGTGCCGTGGGCGCCGGTGCTGCCGCTGGCCACCAGCAGCGCGCCGCGCTTGACCGTGTAATTGCGGTTCGGTTTCAGCTCGGTGAGCAGATGCTTCACCGTCTTGGTGCTCTTGCAGGAGTAGCTGAAATTGCCAAGCCGTGTTTCGTTGCGGCTGAAGATCACGGCGCGCTCGCCCTCCAGCAGCACCCCGGCGTAACTGTCGCCGGAGATGTTCTCGACCGTTGCCGGCGCGCCCATGGTGTTGGCGTCGCCAAGCTGCATGACCGTGAGGAACAATCCCTGCGCCGAGCGGATCTGCAGGGTGTGATCGCTGAGCAGATAGGCGGCCAGCTCCGTGAAGGCGGACGCGCTGTAATCGAGACGGGAGCCGTCGGCCCACACCCATTCATAGCCGCTGCCGCCGAACTTGTGGATCGCGGCCTGGGCGGGAAGAACCGAAGTGAGGTACATCTGCCCGTGCGACCGGTCGATGCGGTTGGTCACCTTGAAGGTGCGGCCGCTGCCCGTCCAGTGGCCGCTGCCTGCGCTTTGCCAACTGCCGTCCACTGCCGCCACGTCGCCCACGGTGTGCAGCACAAAGTATTTTTCCTGCGCCGACTGCACGCGATCCATCACCACCACAAACTCGTGATTCACCGCCCCGCGCAGATATACCACGGCGCGTCGCGCCAGGCTGGCCTTGCTGCCGCCTTTGTAGCTGCGGGTGTAGTTGTAGTTGACGTAATCATGCAGGCCGGGAACATACTCGCGCGCCTCCACCGTGCCGATGTGCGTGTTGGCGCCCTCGACAAAATCCGCCGGCGTGTCGTGCCCGTCGTTGATCGTGCCCATCTCCGGGCTGAGTGCGCGGTCGCCCGCCAGGCCCAGGACGTTGTTGAGCGCCAGACCCTTGCCGTCACTCTGCACGCGCGGAATGCCGTCGCCGGCGTTTTTGGTATTGGCCGCGCTCACCGCCAGCGAACCGAAGCGGTGAATGTTGAGTGCGCCCATGTCTTCCTCATTGTGGCCGTTGGCATACCAAAACTTCGGGCTGTAGAACTGGATGAGCGTGGCGTCGTTGGCACCATGATCCGAACGCATGGCATGGCCCTGCCCGAGATGCACGCTCAGCGGAATGCCGGCCTCCTCCGGCGATTTCTTGGCGACGTGCCGCGTGCCGAATACGAATTTGTAGAAGAAATCGAAAAGATGACTTTCGTAGTACTCGTACTGATTGACGTCGAGGCCGTACGGGCTTTTTTCACAAAACCAGGCGGCAAAACCGGCGAGATTGGGATCGGCCTGTTGCAGCATGGCCGCCGTCATGTTCATCACCATCGCAGTGGAAGAGCTGCGAAACGCCATCACCGTGCTGGTGTTTTGCTGGCTGAAATAGTACTGGCCCTGATAAGGCATCGGCATCATGTGATAGTAGAGATAGTAGGGCGCATAATGCAGCCAGGGGTTGGTGGCGAAGTAATTTTCTCCCATCGCACTGCCGGCAGCGGCGGCCAGCAACATGATGCCGACGTAGCCATCCATGCTGTAGGAGTCGCCCTCGACCCAGTCGCTCGAGCCTTCGAACAAGCGTTCGGCCACGCCCAACTGGCGCTGAAGAAAAACGTCTTGAAACGAGTCCATCATCGCCTGCGCCTTGGCAGTGTAAGCGGCGCCCAAGTCGGTGTCACCGTAGAAGCTCAAAGCGCCGGCATAAACGTGCACGTTGGCAGCATAGTGATTCTCGAGCTTGACTTTCCCGGAATTATAACGATTGTTCCACAAGGTGATCAACCGGTCGGCGAGCTGTTGTCGCTGCTCGAGGCTTGCCAGCCCGAAGGTCCAGTCATAGACCACCTGCAAAGCCAGGCTTGCCAGGCCGCCTTCCGACGTGGTGAGATTCTTGGAGCCATGGTGCGCTTCGCTCCAATCATTCGGCAGCCGTTGCGCGATATACAACCCCAGACTGATTGCCTTCTGGCCGTACTCGTTTCTGCCGTGGCCGGCAGTGATGCCGGGCACGCTGGCCGGATCGACGCGATAGAGCAGGGCGAAGGAGCGTGCCGCGCCGAACAGCTCGTTCCACTCCGTCAGCCTGCCGCTGCCGGGGGCGACGCTGTAGAGCTGGTCCAGCGCGTTCACGAACTGCTGAAAATCGCTCTTGTAATAGCTCTGAATGCGGCTGCGCATCGCCTGCACGCCCTCCGCCGTGACAAACAGCCGCGGATGCTCCTTGCGAGCCAGCGGTGAGTTCGCCGGCGCAGTGAAAGGCGCTGCTTGCAGACTGGTGGCAACCAGTGAAACAGCCATGACCGTCCATAAGCTCTTCATGGGATCCTCCTGAAACACCAAGGTTGAAATTCGAATCCGTAGCCGGCAGTCAGCGACAATTTCGTACTTGTGTCACGTTAATTCATTGCGGCGTCGCGAGTAAGCTCGCCGTCCGGCTGCGGGGCGTGGCATGGAGTTGAATGCTGGCAGGATGGTCATGCAAATAGCGTGTCAGACCGATCGCCGGTTGCGACAAGGGCAGAAGATGCAACCGACAAGGCAGGAAGTTCACTCAGGTGATGGGGCAGCCCCTGGCACAATTCCAGGTTACAACTCACCCGGCCTTGCCGAGCGGTGCCTCGCCACCAAATCTGAAAAGATGGTGTCGAATTCGTCGATGCGGTTTGCCCAGGTGAATTTTTCCATGGCTGCGGCCAATTCGCGGCGGACGTGATCGAGATTGCGGTACTCGCGCAACAAGTAGCGGAGCTTGTGATCCATTTCGGCGGGCGATTCATAGAGAAACTGGGCGTGGAATTTCGCGGGCAGAATTTCCGGATAGCTCAGCCGGTTGGGCAGCAGGGGCAGCACATGGCAATACATCGCCTCGGTCACCGAGAAGCCGAAATTCTCCTGGATGGCGGTCGACACCACGATGTCCGAGCGCGACAGGAAATGGATATAGTCCTCCACACTCTCGACAAAGCCATAGCGCAAAATCCGCTCGCCCAGCCGCTCCCGTGCAATGATGAACTCCT
>JBBIKM010000248.1:0-7914 GCA_037445455.1 bacterium
AGCCATGTAGTAAAGGCCCGGCGTCACCTGCCCGCTGATCACCGCGTCGACCCGCTGCAGATTATAGTCGGAGGTCGAATACTTCACCCGCGATCTCGTTTCATCACTGCCTCGTTTCAAAGTAAAATTCATGGTCACCCCCGGCTCGCCGCTCGAAAAGACGGAGTTCGGACCGCCGCGCAGCGCCTCGGACCATGCCACGGTTTCGTCGATACGGAATATCGTGCTTTGCTCGAAGAAGGAGAGGGTTTCGGTGCCGTACAGCGGCGCACCGTTGATGGACATTGTGACGAAGGGCGCATCGCCGCCGCCCGGAAGGCCGCGCACGTCAATGTTCGCTCCGGCAACGCCACCCGAGCTTTCTGACCAGACGCCGGGAATCAATTCCATCAAATTCGCCGTGCTGCTGGGTGAAAACTGGCGGATTTCCGCCTCCTGCATCGTCGTGATGGCAAAGCTGGCCTCGCGCTTGCTCATTCCCGAGCCACCGGGCGTACCTGTGACCACGATGGCATCCATGTTCAGGATATCCGTGTTGAGCGTGAAATCCTGCGTGACCGTTTGATCCTCGCTTACAGTAACCTCTGTTGTCACGGTTTTGTATCCAATCAGGCGGGCCCTCAAAGTGTAAGTGCCGGGAGGCACGTTGGCAATCTCATACCTGCCATTCTGATCTGCAGCGTCCCCCATGCTGGTGCCGTCAAGAATGACACTGGCGAAGGCCAGTGCCTCTCCCTTGCTATCGGTGACCCGGCCTTTGATGATTCCGCCGGCCGGCGGCGCGGGTGCCGGCGCGGATTCGCGTGGCGTGATGACGAAGGTGCTGGCGCCAACCTGGGCATAGGTGAGCGAGTTGTCGCCGATGACGTGGCGCAGATCGCCGGCAAGATCATTTGAAGCTGTTGCCAGTGGAACGCCGTGCCGCCCCTCGACCACGGCATCTTCGTACAAGATGTGAATCTTGTAGACGCTTGCCAGCGCCGTGAGAGCCGTCTTGAGAGGAATCATTTTTTCCGTGGGCGGCGAGGGAGGCTGGAAGCCACCGGCCTTTGAGGCCAGGGCCTGGCCATGGGCGGGCACTGTCAGAAACCACAGCGCGCCGAACAGAATGAGAAACCTCGGCAATCGCATAGAAAACCCTCCTTGTTCTTGAAATGAGACTGGGATTGGTTTCCGTTTCTCCTTTGAATGGTGTCTTCCTGGTTTTTCTGTTCTTTCAAATGCCAAAAATGATGACCTGCCCTTGGCGCACGACGCGAGTGCGCAGCGCTTTGGCCAGCGCCTTCGTGATGACGTCGAGATTGCGGTTCTCCATTGAACCGGAGAGCGTGCGCTGCAGCAGGCGCTCGTCGCGCACTTCCACCTTCACGCCGTAGGTTTCTTCCAGTCGGCGAACCAGGTGCTCGAACGGCGTGTCTTCCAAAAGCAGCTCCTCGCGCCACCACGTGGTGTAAAGGCCCAGGTTGACCACCTGCGGCCGCAAGACACTGTCGCCCTTTTGAAACTCCAGCAGTTGCTGCGGCCGCAGCAGAGTCACGACCGGCTTTCCTTGTCCAACCGCGGCGCCTTCCGCCACTGCAACTCTGACCCCGCCTTCGGCCACCACCACACGTGTGCCCCGGCCGCGCTCATGCACGACAAAGCGCGTTCCCACCACGTGAATGTCGCCGTCTTTCGTGTGCACGATAAAATCATGTTGCGGCCCATCCGGACGCGAGGCGACCTCAAAATAGGCTTCCCCCTGCAGCTCAAATTCCCGCGGCGTTGTTGCATGCCAGGTTGCGGGATAGCGCAGGCTGGAATGCGCATTCAAAATGATTGTGGTGCTGTCCGGCAGATTGATGCGTGCGCGCTGACCGAATTCAGTGGCAACGACTTGATGGGCCGGCTCCGGGCCAGGGGTAGACAGGGGCAGGCTGTGCCACAACCAGAAGAGCAGCAGCGAGGCTGCGATTGCCAGGCCGCCGGCGCGGGCCCAGACCAGGCGCCTTTTGGCGGACGCCGTGCGCCGGCCTGCGAGCGGCCGCAGGGCAGCAGTTTTGGCGGCCGGCAAGGCCAGGCGCGCTCGCAGCCTTTGCCATTCCTGCTCGACGTCCGGCAGCGTGGCCGGGCGAAAAGCCGCCTTGCCCCACAACGCCAGGGCCTGCTGATAAATGATCTGATGCTCGGGCCTGGCGTTCAGCCAAGCCAGCCATTGTTGCAGTTCCTCGCTGCCGGCTGCTCCGGCGAGCCAGCGTTGAAAGGATTCGTCTGACAACAGAGATTCAACCTCGGGGATTGGTTCAGCCATCTCGCGGTCTTTCTGTGAAATCTTGAATTCGTCAGCCACCTTCGACATGTGTATCCCACATCCACCTTCGAAGAGATGGGAATCGGGGAAATGTAACGGTCGCTTTTTGAAATTTTTTTAAGGGGGGGGATCACCGGCGGGGGAACAGGAGGGCGCGCAGGCGCTGGAAGGCCTCGGACACGTAATTGCGCGCCACCTGCGGCGTGACATTCATGATCGCCGCAATCTCGCGATAGGGCAGCCCGTCGTAGGTTTTGAGGTAAAGCGCCTCGCGCAGCCGCGGCGGGATGGCCTGCAGTGCCTGTTGCAGCGCGCGCCGCTCCTGCTCGTCGCTTTCCTGCATGATGACGAAATCCTCCGGCGAAAAACTCTCTGCCGGCTCCGCGAGCAGGTGTCGCTGATCGGATTCCTGCCGCTGCTGCTGCCTGGCCAGCGCCTTGAGCAAATGGCGTCGCAGCGTGACCAGCAAATAGGCGCGCGTCGAATCCGCCGGCGAGAGCGTGGCGCGCTTCTCCCAAAGATAGGCAAACACTTCCTGAATGCCGTCTTTGACCAGCTCTGCTTGCCGAATCAGCTTCAGGCCGTAATCGTAAAGCAGGGGATAGTGGCGGTGGAAGAGCGCGGCCAGCGCCTGATCATCGCCGGTGCGCATGCGCTGCCACAGGGCTTGATCATCCTGCCGGAGTTCGGCTCTCCCTTCGTGGTCATGCCGTCTGTGCGGAAGCATTCAGCCAGTGATTGAGGATGGTGAAGGGTGCTGCACAATGTGCATCGCGGCCCTCAAAATGTCAAGGCTTTCATGCCGATCCTCGTAATGCCTCAGGTACCGGCGGTGTCATCTTGAGCAGCACCGGTTGCACCGTTGCTTTTGGCCTCTGGCGCGGGACGTCATGACGCCCCGGCACAGCCGTCTCGGATCTTCCCCTCCAATAACCAGGCCTTGCCGATCATCCCGACGCCGGCTTCGTGTTGCTTGAGACATTTGCGATATTGCGTTTTCCCGCCCTCCGGTCTCCGCGAGCCTCATTGGTTGTGATCCCAGATTCCAGCTTGATTGTTTCACACCGGTTTTGCACTATCTTGCAGCATTGAGATTCCCGGGCTGTGAACTTCAACTGCAGGCACGGCACTATGTCAACTTCGCTCATGAACGAAGGAAAACTGCCGCACCTCACGGTGCGCTGGTTTGGCAAAACAAACCGCGGGCAGGACGTGCTGCTCTATACTCTCACCAATGCGCAGGGGAATCTGGTGGAGATTACCAACTACGGCGGCATCGTGACCCGGCTGAGGCTGCCCGATCGCACGGGTAAATCCGATGACGTGGTCCTGGGATTCAACACGCTGGAAGAGTACGTCAAGGATTCGCCGCACTTCGGTTGCCTCGTCGGCCGGGTTGGCAACCGCATTGCCAACGGCGAATTTGTGCTCGACGGCCGGAAATATGTTTTGGCAAAGAACAACAATCCCGCCGGCATGCCGTGCCATTTGCACGGCGGCTCGGTGGGATTCGACAAGGTGGTTTGGGAGGCCGTGCCGCTCATTGCGAATGGCAATGCCGGCCTGAAATTGACCTACTTGAGCCGCGCTGGCGAGGAAGGCTATCCGGGAAATCTGGCCGTTCAGGTGATCTACTGGTGGACGCAGGACAACGCCCTGCGGATTGAGTATCATGCCACCACGGATCAAGCCACGCCCGTGAACTTGACGCATCATTCCTATTTCAATCTCAAGGGTGAAGGCCGCGGCGATGTTCTGGACCATGTGCTGATGATCAATGCAGACGAATATACCCCCGTGAACAGGGGTATGATTCCAACCGGTGAGCTTGCTCCTGTGGCCGGAACGCCATTTGATTTTCGCCGGCCCACTGCCATCGGCGCCAGGATTGCTGCGGATCATGAACAACTGCGCAACGGCCTGGGTTACGATCACAACTGGGTTTTGAAAAAGCAGAGCGGAGCTTTGGAACTGGCTGCCACCGTACATGAGCCGCTCTCGGGTCGGTTTATGGAAGTCTGGACTACTGAGCCTGGAATGCAATTCTATAGTGGTAACTTCCTGGACGGACATCATATCGGCAAGAGCGGTGCGCCTTATCCCTTCCGCGGCGGCTTCTGTCTGGAAACGCAGCACTTCCCTGATTCGCCCAACCATCCTCACTTTCCCACCATCATCCTCCGGCCGGGAGAGAAGTACAATTCCACCACGCTTTACAAGTTTCTGCTGAAGGAATAAGGAAGATCGCGCGGCAATCCTGCGTGGGATGAGGCCCGGTTTGCGTCCACAACACTACCGGCCGGGCGGTTCATCCTGAGCAGAGGCGAGTTTTGTTAGACTTGCGCCTGTCGCGGATCCCGGCGCCCGGGCGGGCTTGCCCATGCCGGGCGGACACCAATGAACCGCCGGGTGCGCGCTCGCCCGCTGGAAAACGCCATCCCGTCAAGGCAGGAACCCGGGCGCGCGAGCTGGCCGGGCGCCCGAAAAAATCGAAGAATCGTGCCGGCTGGAAAATATTCTCTTGACATTCCAGACGAAATTGACTATTATTTTGTCACAATTGAACCGTTTCAAAAGTTTAATTGAAACGCAGTGATTCAACGTTTCACCTCGTCTTTCCACCCTCGCCAGAAACGTGTTTGCAAAATAGCGTACCTTTTGATTCAGGCCGTTGAATCAGGTAACCGTTGCATCATGGCATAAACTGCAATCACAACCAAGCGCGTCTTGCAGTTTCCAGAATCGTTTCTTCTCACCTAAACAGCGAGTCAGCCAGACAGAGTCCTCCCGTCTGTACGCGAGAATTACACCGTGCCCGCCAAGGGTTGCGGGCTTGCCGTCTTGTTGAATGGCAAATGTGTCGTCTGCGCCCTTCCAGGCGCATCAAGTCTTGCTGTTGATCGTCGCAATGAGTCGCTCCAATCCTGCCTGGTGATTGCTGTTTCTTTAATCATCCGCCATTTCGGCGCCACCGATTTTTCCATCTTGCAGGGAGATGATAAGATGAAGACAAAGCTGACGGTCCTTGGAATGCTCGCGGCCGCACTGCTGGCCTCCTTCTCTTCTGCCGCCTCCTCGGGGAGAATCAGCGGCCAGGTGAAGGCAGCGGACTCTGGCGAGCCGCTGCCCGGGGCGAGCGTGTACATTGAGGGAACCAAATGGGGCACGGCCACTGACCTGAACGGCAGGTACGTGATTACGAACGTGCCGGCCGGCCGCTACCGACTGGCGATCCGGTATATCGGCTATCAAAACCGGCGCCTGGACATCGTGGTCGAAGAGGGCAAGGAACTGAAGCAAAACGTGGCCCTGAATTCCGAGCTGGTGGAGGGCGAAATGGTCGTGGTCACGGCGCAAGCCGAGGGCCAGTTGGGCGCGATCAATCAGCAGCTCGCGGCGGACAAGATCGCCAACATCGTTTCGGAGCAGCGCATCCAGGAACTGCCGGACTTCAACGCGGCGCAGGCCATCAGCCGTCTGCCGGGCGTTTCGACGCTGCAAAGCTCGGGCGAAGCCAACAAGGTTGTCATTCGCGGGTTGGCGCCGCAATACAATGCCGTGTCCGTCGAAGGCGTCAAGCTCGCCTCCACCGGCAGCACCCAAATCGGCGTCGTCTCGCAGACAGACGTAACCTCCCAGCACATCAACACCGACCGCAGCGTCGACATTTCCATGGTCTCGCCTTACATGATCAAGGCGATCGCGGTCTACAAATCGCTCACCCCGGATTTGAATGCCAATTCCATCGGCGGCACGGTCAACATGGAATTGCGCGAGGCGCCCTCGGGGTTTAAAACCGATCTGCTGTTCCAGTCGGGATTCACGGAAAAGAGCGGCAACTACGGCAACTATCGCGGGGTGGCCTCGGGCAGCACCCGATTGCTGGCAGAAAAGCTCGGCGTCTATGTGCTCGGCAATCTTGAGAAATATGATCGGGACGCCGACAACATGAACGGCAACTATCTCATCTATCGCCACCAAACCGGGCCTTCCGGTTTCGAGCCGGTCATTGTCAACTCGGTGCAGCTCAACCGCCACCTCGAAACCCGCGAGCGTTTTGGCGGCAATCTGATTCTCGACTACCGGCTGCCCGCTGGATCGCTCAAGGCCATCAACCTGTTCACCCGCCTGAATTCGGATTTTCAGGATCATCGCACGGTGCTGAACTACACCAGCAAGAACCTGGATTTCAACTACCGTGCCGGCACCAACAACATCGATCTGGCCGTCAACTCCCTGCAGCTCCAGTATGATTTGGGCGTGGTGCAAATGGATATGAAGTTCGCCAACACTTACGCGCGCAACGAATTGCGCGAGGCGCCCAACATCCAGTTCTCGCAGACCGGCTCGATTGTGGGCAGCGTGCCGCCGGACATCGTCCCGAATGATCTGGTGCAGCAGATCAATTACCGCGGCCCCAGCGAGACTTACTCGCGCAGCTTGAGCCTGTTCAGCACCATCTATCAGGAGAACAACCGGGCCTTCAAAACCAGCTTCAAGGCGCCGTTGGCCCTGGGCTCGTCCTTGTCGGGCTATGTAAAAATTGGCGGCGAATTTTGGCGTGAGAATCACAAGAATGACCAGAACACGCCGTACGTCGACCTGCTTTCCACCGGCGGTGATTTTCAGCGGGCGATGATGGATTCGCTCTCGGCGCGCTTTGGGGTTAGCCTGGCGTCCAACGGCCGCTACTCGGCCGCTGACTTCACGGCCACGGACAGCGATCTCACCGCCGCTTTTCTGGGCAACCGCTTCGGCCAGTTCTATTGGGCGGTCAATCCCAGCCTGCTGGTGGAGATGGCCAATTATCTCAAGAACAATCCCATGTTCTCCGGCCGCGCCACCGGCACGGAAACCGGCGGCTGGTTTGATGGACCTTTCCAGCGGCTGCCCAATGACTACCGGTACCTTGAAGACTACTATGCCGGCTATGCGATGTCGGAGTTGAACTTCCTCGATTTCATGGTGGTCGGTGGTGTGCGCTATGAAAAGGTGCAGGCCAAGTACTCCGTGTTCAACATGGTCGATGCCCGCAATCCGCAAAATCAAACGATCTATCCGGAAACGGCCCGCCCGACGAATGAGTTTTGGCTGCCGATGGCGCAAATCAGGTACAAGCCATTCGTCTGGGGCGATCTTCGCTATGCCTACACCCAAACCCTGGCGCGGCCGGATTATCATCAGCTCTCACCGCGCCGGGCCATGGACTACAACCTGAACAATGTCTGGGCGGGCAATCCCAAACTCAAGCCGGCGCAGGCATTCAATCACGATCTGGTCCTGTCTCTGCACAGCAACCGCCTGGGCCTCTTTTCCGTCGGCGGTTTCTACAAAACGGTGCGGGACTTCACCTATGCCACGCAGTACAAACTCCACACCCCGGCCTTCACCCCGCCGGGGCTTGAGAACATCGAGACGTTGCGAATCGGCGGCGCCACGCCCAAAGACGGCGCCACCTTGTATACCTACGTCAACAGCGCCTATGACGCCACGGTCAAGGGTGTTGAGCTGGACTTTCAAACGAACTTTTGGTACATGCCGTTTCCACTCAGCGGGTTGGTGATCGGCGTCAATTATACTCACATCAAATCCGAGGCCACCTACCCCTGGCGTGACGACTTCCC
>JBBIKM010000249.1:0-7844 GCA_037445455.1 bacterium
AGCGGCAGACCCATGTTGAGGACCGTGGTTCCCGCGCCGACGCCCATCCAGCGCAGGAATTGACGCCGATTCATGTGGCCGAAATTTTCAATTTTGTGCTCGGACATAAGGCTCTCCTTTGCTGATCAAAGTCGGAAAATCAAAAAAGAAACACCACATTATTGCTTGATTTTTGATTGACCATGTCGTAATTTTCAGTAGCGCTGAATCAAATGAGTAAACCATCTGCCGGTCGTGGCAATGCAATCTTTTCTTGTTAATCCGGGAACAGTTTATTATATTAGCCTTGAATCAATCATTTTTGAATATGAAACTTACAGGCGTCGCCTAACCGAGAGGCTAAAATGAGCACTTTACAGATTGAACAAAAAATCAGGCAATTGCCAAGCTATTTGCTTCCCGAAATCATGGATTTCGTCGATTTCTTGCTGCACAAGCACGGCCAGCCGCAGCAGCGAACTAAAGCCTTCACTTTTGATTGGGAAGGCGGTTTAGCCAATCTTGCCGATAAATATACCTCGGTCGAATTGCAACACAAGGCGCTGGAATGGCGATCATGATTCTGGCCGATACCAACATCTTTCTGGAAATTCTGCTCAAGCAGAAGAAGAGCGAAATTTGTAAAGCATATCTTGATACTAATGCTTCATCTCTTTTCATCTCCGATTTCTCTCTGCACTCAATTGGTTTAATTTTGCTCAAAAGCAGGGCGATAGACGTTCTTCGCAAGTTTCTCAACGACTCCTTTCCCGCCATTCGAATTTTGACCCTTCCCACCAATGCCTATGAATCCCTCATTGATGCCGCCCAAAAGTTTAAATTGGATTTCGATGATGCTTATCAACACGCTATCGCTAAAAATTTCAACCTGAAAATTGCAACAATGGATCAAGACTTCAATAGAGTTGATGACATCGACATCATCTTTCTTTAATCAACATGCCATAACCACTCTTCGCTCATTTCGCAATCACCAAATCCTGCCAGATCGTCACCGACTTCTTCCCATCGCGATCACCCGCGTGGCCGTTCCACACTGCAAAGGCCACACGAACAGTTTGTCCCGGCATGAAATCCAGCAGATTCTTCGCCGCTTTCGGGTCTTTGGGAGTGACTTTGAAGGCGCGGCGAAAGATGACGCGATACGTGCCGATGTCATACGCGCCTTTGGCCGTCACGGTTTGATCGGGAAGCGGATGCGCCTTGAGCGTGCCAAAGCCCTGTGCGTAGAGCGCTTCCGCGGCGCTTTCGCGGGTGGGATCGGAAACGATATTGCCCGCGCCCCAACCGGTGATATAGGTCGGATCGGATTCCATCGTCAGCGCGTGGCGCGTCGGTTGCTCCAGCGCGGAGCGCATCAAATTTGGATACGAATCGATGCCGATATTGGGATAAACTTTATCGAGGTCTTGAAACGCCGCTTCCATATCGGCCTGGCGTTCGGCTTTCCACATCCAAATGTTAACGAAGCGGCCTTTCTCGCCCATGCCGAAAAACGGCGGATCGGCATCGAGCGTGAATGCCACGGCCGCGGCGTCGCGGAAATCCTGCACGCGCATGGCGGTTTTGTCATTGGTGTCATCGTACCACATCAAGCGCAGCGCCAGCTCTTTGCCGTCGTGCAACGCTTGCACAGTCAAAATCTCCGGGCGATCGTTGCGCCACCACAGCGGCATCATGTGCAAATTGACTGGCATGGCGTCACGCCATACGCTCGCGTCGGGATGATCGGGAATCAGCGGTACATAACGCGCGACGATTTGGTATTTTCTCATCTCCGCACGATCGCGCTGTTCCGGACTCGACAGTGACAGGACAAAATGCGTCAAATCCCACGCATCGTTACCATAGGCCCAATCGCTCATCGGCATGGGCGTGCCGGGCAAGCCGGCGACGATACGGCGATAAACTTCCTGCGGCTCCGGGATGCCTTTGAAAACGCCGACGGTCAAGTCGCGCGGGCGCGTGGGATAGCCGGCATCATCAAATTGCTCTTGCACGCCGTCGCCCTTGCCTTTATCGCCGTGGCAGGAGGCACACGCATCGCGGAAATATTCTTGCGCGCGCGCCGCGGCGTCGGCCGTGTACGGCGGCTCCGGCGGAACTTTGATGACACCCGTGCCACCTTCACTCTCAGCGGTGTTCGGTTGAATCGGATTCTGCGCAAAAGACTTGATATAATGCACGAGACCCCAGCGCGTTTCTTCCGGCAAATGCGCCCACGAGGGCATGGCCGAGCCGGGGATGCCGCGGGAGATTGTCGTGTACAAATCGTTGTCAGTCGGCTGGCGTTCCCACGTCGAAACCAGCCGATACTGCGCCGTCACAAAATCCCGCGGCTTGGGATAGAGCAAATACGCCGCTTCGCCCTGGCCGCGGCCATCGAGGCCGTGACACGGCGCGCATTCTTTGGTGTAAGTTTTCTTGCCGAGGGCGAGCAGTTCTGGGGAAGACGGAAGAAGCCGGGAGGGGCGGAGGCGCGGCAGGGGGGAGGCCGCAGGTTCGCGGGAGAGCTGCGCGGAGCTGTCCGCCGGCCAGGCGCAGAGTTCCCACAGCAACAAGAGTACAATGAACCGGCGCAGAGGCATGGCGTATCCTTTCCCGCCGGAGGCGAAATTCCGGCGATGGGGTTGGAGAGAACCAGTCTTCTGGCGAAAAATAATGGACTTTTTTATCCCTTTTTTGAGACTGGCGCAAATATACGTCTCTTTTGTCCATTGTCAAGCACTTTTTCGGATTTTTTTATCTTATTTATTGCTTTTGCCGGCCGGGCGTGTTATATTGCGCGTGTCAAGGCCGCGCAAGCGGCAGCGAGGCTGCGTCGAGAAACTTCAGTAAGGAGATGCCCGTTATGCCGGTTCTGTTCAGCCGTGCCTGTGAATACGCCCTGCGTGCCCTGTTCGAAATGGCACGCCAGGAGGAGCAGGAATCCTGGACCGTTCAGGAACTGGCGCAGCGCACGCACACGCCGGCTCCGTTTTTGGCCAAGACGTTTCAATCTTTGGTGAAGGGTGACATCTTGACCTCCACCAAAGGGCGGAGCGGTGGCTTTGCGTTTGCCCGCCGTCCCGATCAGATTCTGCTCATGGAGGTCGTCGCCATCATCGATGGGCCGGCGCTGGTGGAAAACTGTGCCCTCGGTCTGCCCACCTGTGGTGACCGCAATCCCTGCCCCTTCCATCAGAATTGGAAGGAGATTCGCACCTCGATCGTCAGCATCCTCCGGAGCGAGACCCTCGCGCAGAGCTCCCTGGCGCACAAGCTCGGCCGCCGGCCGATGCGGAAATCCACCAAACCCAAGATCTCTCCAGGCCGGCCGCGCACCTCCTGAGGTGGTGTGCGGCGGCCTTCGCATTTCTGCGAGAATTCGCTGGCGCGATTCGCAGGATTGCAAAAAAGACGGCTGCGGTGCAGTCGGGCGGCCGCCAACTGGCCTGAAAAAACAAGATAGAAAAGTCCTATTTGATTGGCGCAGCTTTTGTATCTTCTCTTGGCAACTAAAAATCGGATCTTTATGTCTGAAAAATACGCCGTCACGATCCCCGACCTGGCCTTCTGGCAGAACCAGGTGCCGTGCCAGATCGGCTGCCCGATCCACACCGACGCGGGGCGCTATGTGCAGCTCATCGCCGAACAGCGCTATCACGAGGCCTATCTCACTTCGCGCTCGCCCAATCCCTTTGCCAGCGTCTGCGGCCGGGTATGCGCCGCACCCTGTGAAGACCGTTGCCGCCGCGGCAAAATCGACGCACCGGTGAGCATTCGTGCGCTCAAGCGTTTTGTCACCGAAAAGTTCGGCGTCGAGTCGCTCGCGCCCGACACCCAGGACCGTCTGTTCGAAGGCGGGGCGGAGGCCGGCAACAAGTGGCGCTGGCATCTGCCCGTGCAGATTCAGACGCGCAAGCAGGTCGTGCAGGGCAAGAAAGTCGCGGTCATTGGCTCCGGCCCGGCCGGGCTTTCTTGCGCGCACGATCTCGCGTTGATGGGTTACCACGTCACGGTTTTCGAAGCGACAAACGTGGCCGGCGGCATGTTGCGACATGGCATTCCAGAGTATCGTCTTTCGCGCAGCCTGATCGACAAGGAGATTGAAAAAATCAAAAGCCTGGGCGCCGAGATCCGCTACAACACCCCGCTCACCGAGCAGTTCGGCATTGCCGAACTGAAGCAGCAAGGCTACCAGGCCATCTTCCTTTCGGTCGGGACGCAGCGCGGCCGTGATCTCAACCTCGAGGGCGTGCAGCTCGACGGCGTCATCAAGGCCATCGATTATTTGATCAACATCAACAACGGCTATCGTGTCAACCTTGGCCGGAAGGTGCTGGTGATCGGCGGCGGATTTGTCGCATTCGACGCGGCACGCATGGCCTTGCGCGGCGGCCCGGAAGCAGAGCCGGGGGACATTCATGCCGCTGTCGACGCGGCGCGTGCCGCCGTGCGCGCCGGTGCCGCGGAAGTGCATATCGCCAGCCTGGAGTCTTTCGCCGAAATGCCGGTGTTGCGCACCGCGCAAGGGCACGAAGAATTCGCAGAGGCACAACGCGAGGGCATCATCTTTCATCCACAGCGCGGGCCCAAGCGCTTTCTGGGCGAGAACGGCAGGGTCAAAGCCGTGGAGTTCATCGGCGTCAAGCGGACCTACGACGAAAATGGCCGCTTCAACCCGCAATACGATCCGACATACTCGGAGATATTCGAGACCGATTCCGTCGTGCTCGCCATTGGCCAGCAGGCAGATCTGTCCTTCATCAAATCCTCCGACGGCATCGAACTGACGCCCGGCAAATTCATCAAGATTGATCCGGCAACCCTGGCGACGACGGCGCCGGGCGTCTATGCCGGCGGCGATGTCGCCTTTGGTCCGCGCAACATCATCGATGCCATTGCCAACGGCAAGCGCGCCGCGCTGTCGATCGATGAATACCTGCGCGGCGCCCAGCTCACGACTTTCCATCATCTCTCCATTGAAAAGATTCCGACCCGGCGCTTCACCCGCCCGGAGGATTTCGAACAGCACACTCGGGAAGCACCACCCACCATCGATCTGCAACGCCGCACCGGCATCTCCGAAGTCGAAACCGGCTACCTCGAAGAGCAGGCGCGGCGGCAGGCGGAGCGCTGCCTGGCTTGCCACATTCAGACGATTTACGACGCGGAAAAATGCGTGATGTGCAACCGCTGCGTCGATATTTGTCCGGAGTATTGCTTGAAGCTGGTGCCGTTCGAGCAGCTCCCATTCGATCAGGAAACAAAATCCCGGCTGATCGATCACTACCAACTCGATCCCTTTCAGCCGGCGACGGCCATGCTCAAGGACGACGACACCTGCATTCGTTGCGGTTTGTGCGCCATTCGCTGCCCCACCGACGCCATGACGATGGAGGTGTTTTACTACGAGGAAAGGGAGAGATAGCAACGGCCGCCGGGCGGGACAACTGCTGGCAGGCGAATAAGGAAACCGTGGGATTCCGCCATTCCATGTGCAGAAATCTCCCTGGTTGCGATTCCTTTTGCGACGCAAGAACTTTTACGAGGCAGGATGGATATGAAACTCTTCAAGAAAACTGAATCTCAAACAGCAGGGGCCAGCAACGGTTCAGTGCCGGAAACGCGGCGCGCGTTCCTGCAGAAACTCGGGCTGGGCAGCCTGCTGGCGGGCCTGGCAGGCTTCGGCTGGCAGTCATTCCGCGCGCTCATTCCCAACGTGTTGTATGAAGCGCCGCAAAAGTTCAAGATCGGACTGCCGGCCAATCTTGCGGAGGGTGTGACTTTTCTGGAGGACAAGCGACTGTATGTGTTCAAAGAGGGCAGGTCATTTTATGCCATTTCCGCGGCCTGTACGCATCTCGGTTGCACCGTGAAATACACCAAATTGAATCAACCCAAGCAGGTCAACCTCGGCGGCGAGAAAAAGACGATTCCGTTCGAGTTTCACTGTCCCTGCCACGGCTCGAAATTCTATGCCGATGGCACGAACTACGCCGGGCCGGCGCCGCGGCCGCTGCAATGGCACAAGCTCGAACTCTCTCCGGATGACGGCCAGTTGGTGATTGACGTGGGCAGTGAGGTCGAACAGAATTTCCGGCTCACGGTGTGATCCGTTCCTCGAGGCGGCTTCAAGCGCTGCACGCTTGAACCCGGTGAAATCCTGCAACCCAGAGAACACACTTCTTGGTTAACTCAAACCCCCGGCGCCTAAAGGCGCTGTGACAAATGAGTGGAGTCGAGCATGCCCGTCACACAAGCGACAAAAAAACTCTACGATCAGCTCACCTGGACGTGGCGGCCGGGCAGTGATAAGGAAGCCGGTGATGCCATCGTCAAAAATTTACTGCTGCACTGGTTTCCCAATAAAATCAGCAAGGCCAGCCTGTCCTGGAATTACTCGATGTGGCTGGGCACGATCTCGTTCGTGCTGTTCATGATTCTCGTCTTCACCGGCTTGATTTTGATGTTTCTCTATGTGCCCTCGGTGGAGCGCGCCTATGCCTCGGTGAAGGACATCGAATTCGTCGTTTCCTTTGGCTGGCTGCTGCGCGGCATGCACCGCCTAGCAGCGCACCTGATGGTGGCGGCCGTTTTTCTCCACATGGTGCGCGTCTTTGTCACCGGCGCCTACAAGAACGGCAGCGCGGCCGGGGCCAACCGGCCGCTGAACTGGATCATCGGGCTGGTGCTGCTGCTGCTCACGCTGCTGCTGTCCTTCACCGGTTACCTGCTGCCCTGGGATCAACTTGCGTATTGGGCGATCACGGTCGGCACCAACATGGCGCGCGCGGCGCCGCTGGCCGGCGAGGCCGTGCGCTTCTTCCTGCTGGGTGGCAATACCATCGATCAAAACACGCTGATCCGCTTCTACGTGCTGCACGTTTTCTTCCTGCCCCTGTTGGTGCTGCTGCTGTTTTCCTACCACATGTGGCGCGTGCGCAAGGACGGCGGGCTGGCGGTGACCGATCGGGAAGCCCTGCAGCAAAGCCCCGAGAAAATCGCGCCGGTCAAATCCAAAACGTATTCGCTGCTCGGCATCACCAACGGCACGACGGTGCACGTGCAGAACACAATGGTGGATGAGGAGAAAAACACCGTCGCCTCCTCGCCGCACTTGCTGCGGCGCATCTGGCTGGTCACGCTGCTGACGTTTGTGGCGACGTTCGTGCTGACCATTGTTTTCCGCGCGCCGCTGGAAGCACCGGCCAATCCCGCGGTGACGCCCAACCCGGCCAAGGCGCCGTGGTACTTCCTCTGGCTGCAGGAAATCGTTACCATCACCACCGTCAAGATCGGCTCCTTTACCGTCAACGGCGCACTGATCGGCGGCATTCTGCTGCCGGCCCTGCTGCTGGCGCTGGCGGTGTGGTGGCCTTATCACGACAAGTCGAGTCTCAACAGTGTCGGCGTCTGGTTTGCCAAAGAACGCCGCGCGCAGAACTGGGTCTTCCTGGGCATCTGTGTCCTCATCATTGTGTTCATGATCATCGGCACGTTCCTGCGCGGTCCGTACTGGAACTTCTACTGGCCGTGGGAAGCGTGGCCGGAAATGCCGGTGAAGTTCTAACGAGTTTCGTAGTCGTGCCTTCAGGCAGCAGGCTTGACAGCCTGGACAATGCCCATGCACACGCACAAAGGTTGTGCGGCATCCAAAATTCTCGCATTTGAACAAACCCTGTGCCCCTGAAGGCTGCTACGAAAATTGAGGAAAGCCATGGATCACAAAACCACCAAAGACAAGCTGACTTTTGTGAAGAAAGACAAACTCCTCGTGAGCCTGCTGGGCCTGGCGGTGCTCTTATTGACGGGCTTCATCTTCTACGATTACTACACGCCGGAATGGAAGCAATATCAAA
>JBBIKM010000250.1:0-7808 GCA_037445455.1 bacterium
GGCTGAAGCAGAATGGGCGCGTGTTGGCAGAAAATCGCCATTTCTTTTGCCGCTACAAACATCTTGAACTGGAAACGCCGCATCTCGATTATCAACTAAAAAAGATCGAGGCAGACACCTGGCAAGTGCAGATCAAATCCGATTGTTTCGTCAAAGACCTCGCGCTGCCGGAGCCGCCCGCGGGGGCCAGACCAACGGACAATTATTTCGAGCTGGATGCCGGCTGCGAGAGGGTGATTGCATTGAAGGATTTGCCGGCAACGCAGATGCTCACGCCAGACCGTTTGGGATGGAGGTGGCTCCGTTAGCTGGGCCCGTGGCGCAAAAGGGTGCTGGTTTTTGGTCAACGGATTTTTATCTTTGTGGCAGTGCAACATCCTTTTGATGCCTCATGCAGACCTTTCAAACCATCATCGTTGACGACGAGTGGCTGGTGCGCTCGGAGCTGAAAATGATGCTGGCCAGCCATCCGGAGATCGTCGTGATTGGCGAGGCCGGCAGCGTCCCGCAAGCCATCTCTTTGATACAGGAAAATTCTCCGGACGTCATCTTCCTGGATATTCAGTTGCCGGGCGCCTCGGGTTTTGATTTGCTCGATCAAGTCGAAACGCAGGCGCGCATCATTTTCATCACCGCCTACGACAAGTATGCACTGCGCGCCTTTGAAGTGAATGCGCTCGACTATTTGCTCAAGCCGATCAGCACGGAACGCCTGGCGAAAGCCATCAAGAGACTGGGTTCGAATGAGCCACCCTCGCCACCGCCGAGCAAGAGGCTCGCCTATGACGACGTGATCTACGTGGTCGTCAACGGCGCGTTGAAGTTCATCAAGCTGTCGTTGCTGAAGTGCATCACCGCCGAGGGCAATTATTCCTACCTCTACTATGCCGACAAGCCGCGCGCGCTGGTTTCCAAGACACTGCAGGAGTGGGAGGAGCTGCTGCCGGAAAAGCATTTCGTGCGGATTCACCGCTCCGCCATCGTGAATTTTGACTATGTGGAGCAGGTGAAGAAGTGCAAAAACTACACGCAAGAGGTTTTCATCCGCGGCCTGGCAACGCCGTTCATCATGAGCCGGCGTTATGCCTCCAAGCTGAAGCATCTGCTGCCGTTTTAGCCTGCGCGGCACGATGCGCCTGCGTCTCAGGGGTTTGGCTTCAACCCTGAAACCTGCCTGACCCGTTTCCAAACGACGTACAGAAAAATGGCAGCGGCCGCAACTTGGGGAATGCCCGCCAGGGCCATCAGCCCGCCCATGAAGTGACTGCCGGTGTGGGCAAACAGCAAATCCGCAACCAGCCGCACGGGCAGTCCGATATTCAATCCCCAATAGCAGCAGCGCGCCAGCGCCGGCGGATAACGGCCGCCGCCCGCGGGGAATTCCTCCCGGTTGAGTGGAAACATCCACAAGCCGACACCGATCACGATATTCACCAGCCAACCGACTAGCCCGGCATGCAAATGTGCGATGACCCAGGGCCGCGGCACCGGGCCAACAAGCCAATTGTGATACAGGAAAATCGCGCCGAGCAGGAAGGTGAGCACGAGGTAAACGGCACTGGTGCGAATGAACCAGCGAACAATTTGGGGCATCGCCTATCTCCGCCCCAACTGCGCTCGCGCGCGGTCCGTCATCATGGCGGGATTCCACGGCGGATCCCACACCAGTTCGACCGTGGCGCCGGCAACGCCCGGCATGGCGGCGAGGGCGCGCTGCGCCCAGGTGCACATCGCGTCGTGCATCGGACAGCCGGGCGTCGTCAACGTCATTTTGACGTGGACATGATTCTCCGCATTCGTTTCGATGCTGTAGATCAGCCCGAGGTCAACAATATTCAATCCGATTTCGGGATCGATGACCTCGCGGAGTCTGGCGAGAATGTCTTGTTCGGTGAGCATGGTGTTGACTTCCTTTCATCGCCTGAAAATCGTGATCGCATTCCACACAAAAATCGCCGCGCCGGCAGCGAACCCAATGGCGCCGAGGCGAAACAGCGCAGTGGCGGACAAAGGGAGCGCTGCCGCAGCAATCAAGAAGCCTGTCGTCGTCAATCCCAATTCGATTTTCGCCAGCCGTTCATCAAACATGTCCTTCAGCATCGGCACGCTGGCCTGGCCGACCTTGTCGCTGTACTTGTTGAACCAAACCAAGAATGGCAGAATCTTGTACATTTGTCCGACGATAATGAATCCGGCGAAGCCAACGAAGGCCAGCCAACCATAAAGCAGAAGGAAGCCTTCGCGCACTGCCGGTGGCCAGCGGGCCGGCAGGAAAAATTGCGCCACACCGAGCGCGGTTGCCAATCCCAAAAAGATGAATGACAGCACGGTGTGATGGGTGCTGACGTCGGTCTGCCGGCGCAGGCGCCGGCGAAACACCAGCCCCATTTGCGCCAGGAACGCTGTAATGCCGGCAGCGAGCAGCATCGCATAAAAGATTTCCAGACGTTCTGCGTACGCCGTGTGGCCGGCAAACAGGTTGAAGCTCCAGGACGTCATCAACCCGATTGTCGCGAAGCTGATCAGGCCAAACGCCCACTTGCCGGCCGTCATGGAATAGCCGTGGGCGAGCGTGAACATGGGAATGAGTTTGTACGCCACGCCCATCACCACCAGCAGCACCCAGCCGAGAAATGCCAGATGCGCGTGTGCACGCAGATAGTGCAGATGATCGCCGGGCAAATAAGGTTTCCACAAATTGCAGGCGAGCACAACGCCCAGCGCCGCCGCCAAAACAATCGCCACCAGCGCGGCCAGAATGTGAATGCCGGTGAGGTTCCACTTTTCGACTTGCGCCAGTGTCGCCAGCAGATTGGCGGCAAAAAGCACAAATGCGGCCAGCGTCAATAATCCCGAGCCCCACAAGCCGGGTCCGGTGCGATAGAGCCACAAGTGAACGATCAGGCCGATCGCGCCGGGCAGAAAAAGCCAGAAAGTGACGTGCGCCAGCCGTGCGCTCCACAGCTTCGTCTCCAGCACCACCGGCACGAGTTGATAGAGCCCGCCCATCATGACCATGCTGATCCATCCCAGCGCGGCGAGGTGCGTCAAGCCGAGCAGATGCGGCTGGAAGTAATGGCCCTGCATCCACGGCGCGACGAAGACCAGCGCGAGGGCCAGCATGAAATAGGCAGCGATGCTGGCGATGAAATGATTCCGCACCAGCGCAAACGGCGGGGCATACGAGGTGGTGAGTCCGGAGCCGGGCATGGCAGTTCTTTTCAACAAGTGCGCTTGATGGTCATGGCTGATGGGGCCAGGGGGTGATTATTTCACACCTTGCTGATCCGCACGCTCCACACGTCCGGTCCCTGCTCCAAGGCGTCCCAGGTGAACCGGCCCGCCTGCTCGAACATGAACTGATAATAGAGCGGCTTGGGATCGTGATCGTTCACCAGGACGAAAGTCTCGCCCGGCGCGAGCGCTTCAAACGTCTGAAAGATGAGCGGATGGCGTTTGGCCGGCGGGAGCTGGCGCACATCCAAAGTTTGCGTCGCAGCAACCGGGTTCATCATGATTTCTCCGTCTCTCCAGATTTTTACGTGAAAGTCGTTCTCCGCGATTTTCTCGACCTGCCATTTGCATCCCTGCGCCTGCAATTTCTCATACAGAAACAGCGGCTCGCGATGATGGTGCACGAACAGCAGGGTCTTCTCATCAAGCTGGGGAATGAGTGCGAGAATCTTCATCATCGGCTCCGGCGGCGACAACGCGCGTACATCAAGCGTAATGATCTTTTCCCTGGTTGGTGCTGCGGGTTTCGCGCCAGTCTTTTCCTGCTCCTTGCTCATTGTCCCCGGCGTTGCGGGCAGGCGGCGGTAGAATTGCACGTGAAACGCGCCGTCCAGAAATTCGGTGAAATGGTCAAAGCCGCGCTTGCCGAGCACGCTGTAAAGCGGAATTGGTTCAAAGCTGTTGATCAAGTGCAGGTATTGATGCGGTGCCAATTGGTCGGCATGCCTCAAGATCGTCTTCAGCGGATCCGTGCCGCCTTGCAGGAGGGGACGCACGTCCAAATCAACCGGCTGCAATTTGTCAAGAAACTGCGGGCGCCCGGCGTTGTGCTGAGCTGGTGCGGCGGCGGATGGCGTTTCAGGTATTGGCATATTGGCGCCGATTTTCTGGTTGAGCTTTTGCAGCAATTCGGACAGGTTCACGCCCGCGATTTTCGCGGCTTGCTCGATGGTCACGCGCGGCGCCAGGGCTTTGCGCAGGAGGGGGTTTTGCAGCTTGCTGAAATGCGGACTGGTTTCCAGCAGCACTGCGAGCGTCTGCGGATGCTCTTTGAGCATTTGTCCGACCTTGGTGTCGCGCGAGATCATGGGTTTTCTCCTTTTGCGCTGTGTTGCCGGCTCAGATACTCGGCAATGATCCGAATCTGTTCATCAGGCAGGTAGAAGAACGGCGGCATGCGCGTGTTGCTTTTGATGGCGCTGGGATTCTTGATCCAGCGCGCCATCCAGTCCGCCTCACGTCTTGTGCCGACGTCATCGAGGGCAGGTCCAACCGTGCTGCCCGCGCCGTGCAGCTTGTGGCAGGAAAAGCAGCCGTATTTCTTCATCAGCGCACGGCCTTCGCTGCCGTCATCCTGAACGGCTGCGCGGGTGGCGTTGTAAAATGCGAGATTGATCGTTACCGTTGTTAGCAACAAGCCGAAGAATCCAGCCAGGAACAGAAAGAAAACCTTTTTGCTCTGTGTGGTCATGGTGGAGACTCTCATGCAATTCCAGGGCATCTTCAGCAAAACGGCACGGCATGGAAACGTAATACCGCTTTTTTTACTCGAGATCGCAAAGCTTTGCTGGTCTTGCCTCAAAGTACAAAACGCTTCGGCGGCACCCCGGCTTGCCCTTTAACTTCCTCCAGGACATTCTGCGCCACACGCAGAAAACGTTTGGACACTTCGAGTTCAGGCTGCACGAGCACCACGGGTGCGCCGGTATCGCCGCCGGTGCGGATGGCTGGGACAATCGGGAGGTCGCCGAGAAAACGCACGCCCTCGCGTTGCGCCGCTTCCCGCGCGCCGCCATAACCGAAAATGTCATGCTCGCGGCCGCAATCCGGACAGAGAAAGCGGCTCATGTTTTCGATCACGCCCAGCACCGGCACGTTGACCTTTTGAAACATGCGCAGGCCTTTCATGGCGTCGCTCAGCGCCACCGGTTGCGGAGTCGACACGATGATCGCACCAGTGAGCACGAGTTTCTGGGAGATGGTGAGCTGTGCATCGCCGGTGCCGGGCGGCAAGTCGATGAGGAGGAAATCCAATTCGCCCCAGGCCACGTCGCGCAGCATTTGCTCGAGGGCACGGCCCACCAGCGGCCCGCGCCAAATCACCGCGGTGTCGCCCGGCGCCAAAAATCCCAGCGACATGGCTTTGACGCCGTCGCGCTCAAGCGGAACGATTTTGCGATTGGCGGAACGCGGCTGCTGACCTTCCAATCCAAGCATCATCGGCAAATTGGGACCATAAATGTCCGCGTCCAACAAGCCGACTTTTTGGCCCAGCGTTTTCAGAGCGAAAGCGAGGTTGACGGCAACGGTGGATTTGCCGACGCCGCCTTTGCCGCTGGCCACGGCGATTTTGTATTGCACGCCGGCCAGCGAGCTGTCGGTGGCAGCCTGCCGGGCCGCTTGTTTCTCGGCTTGGGCTTGGGCTGCCGTCTTCTCGTTGATTTGCAGATTAAGCCTGGTAATTCCCAGCTCGCGCAACGCCTGTTCGACCGAAGGGCGCAATCGCTCACCGGCTTTGCCATCCGTGGTGACCAGCTCCAGCTTGAGCGTGGCCATATCGCCGCAGGCCGCCAGCTCCTTCACCAGTCCGAAGCTCACGATGTCGCGGCTGTAACCGGGATAAGGCACCGACTGCAGTTTCTGCAAAACCTCTTCTTTGGTTGCCATGCTGCACCATCCGCTTGCAATACGCTGTACGAAAAATACCGCGCATAGCGGGCGCATTCTTCAATGCAGCTCTTCGTGCCCGCCGGCGTGGTTCGTTTCATGAGAATGCCCGGCGGGCGATCGCAGCGCGGCTTGATAGAGCCCTGCGACATAGTGAATGAAGGTCACATAAGCCCGTACAAATTCGCGACCCGCTGTCACATCATTCTTGTCGAAATTCTTTTTGTTCTTCGCCGCCGTGAATGATGCATGCAAACCGTCGTGCATCGTGTCGCTGAGCAATTTGAGCAGCGGCTCCGCCGAGCCGGTTTCCAGCGCTTTGTCGCCCGCGGGAATGGCGGGACCGAGATCGAGTCCGGCCGGTTTCAAACCGGTGTAGGGCGCGCCTTCGCCGGCGCGATGAACGCGCACCAGCGTTTCAAAGAAATACATATCAGCAAGCTGTTTCGCTTCCGGGCTCAGTTTCCGGACATTCATGGTGTGCTCAAATGCCGCTTTGATTTCTGCTTCGTCCTTTTGCTGCACCCAAATCAGCACGAGATTGACGTTGCCGGTTGCCAGCGCTGCTTGCGCAGCTTTGATCACCGGACCATCCAGCGCATCGCAGTGCGCAGAGGAGGTGCCGGCGCCGGGAAATAACAGGGTGAACAAGGCGATCGCTGCCGCCAGGGGCTTGAGAAAACTCTTGCTTTGCATGGGGGCTACTCCATTGGCGTTATCTGGTCAAGCGCAAATTCGAAGCCCGGCCTTATCGGAACGCGGCATACTCAGCAGCAATGTAATCCCACCATTGCTGCGGCACCTGTGCTTCAGGATAGATGGCGCCCACCGGGCAGGCGTCGCGGCAGGCATCACATTCGATGCACTCTTCCGGATTCACGTACATTTTGTTTTGCCGGCGCGCACGCGGCAGCCGGGTTTCTTCCGGCAGATAGATGCAGTTGACCGGGCAAAGATCGCGACAGGCACCATCAACCACGTCAATGCAGGGCTCGGTGATGATATGGGGCATTTGCGTTGCTTTTGATCATTCGCTGGCCTTTTTCATGGCAGACGGGATGCACCTTGCTTCTGGCGTCGCTTGGCGCCGCTGCATAATGGCACGCTCCGCCTCATTCGGCTCGTCTTTGCTTGCCCCCAAAATACAAAATGTGCCCGCCGAAGACCTTGACTCAAGTCAAGAAGCAGAAAATTTTCAGCCGGCCAGTTCCTGCAGCACGGAGCGGTTATGAATGACAATCTGTTTACCCTGCACGGCAATGATGCCGCGATCTTCCAAATCGTGCAGGGAGCGGGAGAGCGTTTCGGGAATGGTGCCAAGGAAGGCAGCGAGGTTGGCTTTGGAAACAGGCAGGAGGAGAGTGTTGTTGCCGGTGCGCTTGGTCTCATCCGCCAGATAGCGCGCGAGGCGAGCCGTGACATCTTTGAGGGCGAGTGATTCCACCAGATTCACCAATTGCCGCATGCGTTTGGCAAAGGCGCCGAGCATGCGCATGCAGATTTCGGGATTGCCGTGCAACAGGTCGAGAAAAGCCTGGCGCGGAATAAACAGCAGGCGCGTGTCTTCCAGCGTCTGCGCGGTCACCGGGTAGGGGCCGCCGGTGAAAAGCGGCACATCGGCAAAAAGCTCGCGCGGCCCGAGCAGATGAATGATCTGCTCTTTGCCTTCGGGACTGGTCTTGATGGCTTTGACGCGGCCGCTGAGCACGAGATACAGACCGGCATAGGCATCGCCCTCCATGAAAACGATATCGTTGCGTTTGTATGCCCGCACGGCGCTCTGCCGCATGAGCTGGCGCAACTCCACCACACTCAGCGCCGCAAACAGCGGCAAATCGCGGATGTTGGGTTTGAGTTCCTCAGAAGGCATGGGGCTGGATGTTGGTTGTTGGTCGTTGGTCGTTGGT
>JBBIKM010000251.1:0-7739 GCA_037445455.1 bacterium
TGACCACCCTGGCGGTGTTCGTGCCGGTGTTGTTTGTGCCCGGCCTCGCCGGCGAGCTGTTCAACGACATGGTGGTCACCATCTGCTTTTCGTTGACCGTTTCTCTGCTCGTCGCGCTGACGCTCATTCCGTTGTTGAGCTCGCGGCTGCTGCAATTGCGCGAGAAATTACACCGGCAGCACTGGTTGACAAAAACCAGCGACACCGTTGGCGGATGGTTGGCGAGTTTGCACAAAACTTATGCAGTTGGCTTGAAATGGGCGTTGGAACATCGCAAGGCCGTCGTCTTTTCCGCGCTGGGATTGTTCGTTCTTTCCATCATCATTCTTGCCAGCCTCGGCGGTGAATTTCTGCCGCAGAGTGATTCGGGATTCGTGGCGATTGCCGTCGACCGCGCCCCCGGCACGAGTCTGGAGGCGATGGAAACCAGCATGCGCGAAATCGACGGCATCATTCGCAAAAACGTACCGGAGGCAAAAAATACGTACATCAATTTTGGCCAGGGCGAGGGCATCATGGCGTTCTTCTCGACTCGCACCTCCAGCGAAGGCGACGTCACCCTCGGCCTCACCAATCTCACCGAGCGTCGGCGCACGCAATTTGACATTCAGGACGACCTGCGCGAGCGCCTCAAAACCATACCTGGCGTGGAGGCGCGTTTCGCCGATCGCGGACAGGAAGCCATGTTCGGCAGCGGCACCGATATCGTGGTGGAAATCTTCGGCCACGATTTGTCCCGCGCCGAAGCGCTGGCCAATGTCGTTGCTGAAAAAGTCAAAGGCATCAAAGGCGTTGCCGACGTGGAAACCAGCCTGCGCGAATCAGCGCCCGAGCTGCGAGTTAATTTTGACCGTCAGCGCCTTGCTGATTTGGGATTGAGCACCGCGCAGCTCAGCCGCCTCGTCAGCACCAGCGTGCTCGGCTCCGTCGTCACCCGCTATCGCGAAGAGGGCGATGAATATGACGTGCGCGTACAACTGATTAAAGACGCGCGCAGGAGCAAAGAGGACATTGAGAACATTTTGATTGTAACGCCTGCCGGCAAACCGATTCCTCTGCGCGCCGTGGCGGAGGTGGAATACAGCAAGGCGCCCATCGAAATCACGCGCGAGGGGCAGGAAAGAATGGTAATGGTTAATATAGACATTTCCGGCCGCGACTTGCGCAGCGTCACTAACGACGTACAAGCCGCGCTCCGGCAGGTGAGCGTGCCAAATGATTTTCGTATCGAGATCGGCGGCATTGCGGAGGAGCAGCAGGAGTCGTTCATGTATCTTGGCCTGGCGATGCTGGCGGCGCTGTTGTTGGTCTACATGGTCATGGCTTCGCAATTCGAATCGTTGTTGGATCCATTCATCATCATCTTCACCATCCCGCTCTCGTCGATTGGCGTGGCGCTGGCGCTGCTGCTGACCGGCACCAACCTCAACGTGATGGCGCTCATCGGCATCATCATGCTCGTCGGCATCGTCGTCAACAACGGCATCGTGTTGGTGGATTTCATCAATCAATTGCGCCATCGCGGCAAAGGCTTATTTGAAGCTATCATGGAAGCCGGCCAGGCGCGCATGCGTCCGGTGCTGATGACGGCGCTCACCACCATCTTGGCGATGCTGCCGATGTCTCTCGGCCTGGGCGAAAGCGGAGAAAATTGGGCGCCGATGGCGCGCGCCGTCATGGGCGGGCTGGCCACCGCGACGGTGTTGACCCTGGTGGTGGTGCCGGTGATCTATGCCATCGTGGAAATCAAAGTGGAGAAGATCCGGCAGAGACGCGCCGCCCGCGCCTGACCAGCCGGTTATCATGGCAACGCATGCTCGCTTGATCAAGCTGTGGTGGGTGCGGGATCGGCGACACCTGCCTGCAAACGCGAACCGTGCAGCACAAAATGTTGCGAGATGACACTTATGAGAAGACTGATCCATTTCCTGACTCTGATGTTGTTGTTTCAACTTTCAGCCTGCCGCAACAACGGCGGGGAGCAGACCCAAGCCAGCAATCATCGCAGCGAGACGGAGCCGGTGCCCGTGCGCGTGCAAGAGCTTAAACCCGTGCACTTTGACGCCACCCTGCAGGTGGCCGGCGTCGTCAAGGCGTTTGAAGACGTCTATCTCAGTCCTGAAGAAGGCGGTGTGGTGCAGGCCTGGCGGGCGCAGAAGGGGCAGTACGTCAGAAAGGGCGAACTCATTGCAGTGCTCAAAGACGAAGTGATGCGCGCGAGTTATGCCGCAGCAGAAGCGCAGTACAAGCTGGCAGAATTGAATTATGAGAAGCAGGAAAAAATCTTCAGCGAGCAATCGATCAGCGAGATCCAATACAAAAGCGCGGAATACAATCGCGATGCCGCCAAAGCGCAGGCCGAGTTGATGAAAGCGCGCTGGGAGCGCACGCAAATCCGCAGCCCCATCAACGGTGTGCTCGATGATCGCCTGGTGGATGAAGGCGAGTTCGCGCCGCCCGCCGTGCCCATGGCGCATCTCGTCAACACCAGCGTGGTCAAGATCCTGGCGGAGATACCGGAGCTGCACGCCGGCAGCGCCGCGCCCGGCACGCCCGTCTCCGTCACGTTCGATGCCGTGCCCGGCGACACGCTTGCCGGCAGGATTTCCTTCGTGGGCACGACCGTGTCACCCACGAATCGGACGCTGCCGGTTGAAATCTATCTCGACAATCGCGCCGGCAGGCTCAAACCCGAGATGGTGGCCAAGGTGCGCGTCATTCTCGCATCGAAGGATAATGCGCTGTTGCTCAGTGAGAACGCCGTGCTGCAGGTGGATCGCGACAAGCTCGTCGTCTATGTGGAGAACGGCGGCACGGCGCAGGAACGCCGCGTGAAGCTGGGCGGCCGCCAGGGCAACCTGGTTGAGATCGTTTCCGGCCTCTCGCCCGGCGAGCGCGTGATTATTTCGGGATTTCAACGGCTGGTGAACGGCAGCCCGGTGATGCTCAGCGAATGATGCCCAGGGCAGGAGTGACGACAGAACGAGGTGGGCTGTCAGGTTCGTTGTGAATTCTGGTTCTTAATCGACGCTGGAAGGCCTCTATGTGGTTATCCAATACCGCCGTCAAAAACCGCGTCGCCGTTTATGTATTGATGGCGATCATCATCCTGCTCGGCTGGAATTCTTATACCTCATTACCGCGGGAAGCGGCGCCGGACATCACCATTCCACTGGTTATCGTCTCGGTGCCGTACATCGGCGTCTCACCAACAGACATCGAAGGACTGGTGACGCAGCCGCTCGAACGCAATCTCAAATCGCTTAAAGACGTCAAGGAGATCACCTCGGCCTCGAAAGAGGGGCTCTCCACCATCCGTGTCGAATTCAACACCGGCATTGATATCGATGATGCCTTGCGCCGCGTGCGCGATGAAGTGAATTCCACCCGGCCGGAGCTGCCCGATGACATTCTCGATCCGATCGTCTCGGAAATCAACATCAGTGAATTTCCGATCATGTATGTGAACGTCGGCGGCAACCTCGGTTTGGTGCGGCTCAAGAAAATTGCCGAGGATTTGCAGGACAAGATTGAAGCCATTCCGGGCGTGCTGCGCGCGGACATCAACGGCGGCCTGGAACCGGAAGTGCAGGTCAACTGCGACATCTATCGCCTCGCCGCCTATGAAATCAGTTTTGATGACGTTGCCAATGCGGTGCGCGCGGAGAACATCTCCCTGCCCGGCGGTTCGATCGACACGAAGGAAATGAATTTCACGGTACGCGTGCCCGGCGAGTTCAAAGACGTGAGGCCGCTGGAAGACATCGTCGTCAAGGTGCGCCAGGGCAGGGCCATCTACCTGCGCGATGTCGCCACCGTGGACTATTCCTTCGAAGATCGCCTCACCTATTCGCGCCTCAACGGCACCGAGGTGGTGACGCTGGGCGTGCGCAAGCGCGCCGGCGAGAATCTCATTCGCATTGCCGATCAAGTGAAGGACATTCTCGCGGCGGAGCAGGCCCATCTGCCGGATGGCGTCAAGCTCGAGGTTTCCAACGATCAATCCCGCAACATCAGAACCCTGGTGCGCGAGCTGGAAAACAGCATCTTCACCGGCATGTTTCTCGTGGTCATCACCCTCTTCATGTTTTTCGGTTTCAAGAATTCATTGCTGATCTCCACCGCCATTCCGTTTTCGATGTTGATCGGCTTCACCGTGCTGGCGGCATTCAACATTACGCTCAATTTCGTGGTGCTGTTCACCCTGGTGCTGGTGTTGGGCATTCTCGTCGATGATGCCATCGTGGTGATCGAGAACATCTATCGCCATCAACAGGAATACCACCAGAGTCCGGTGGAGGCCGCGCAAGCCGCAACCGCGGAAGTGGCGCTGCCGGTGATCACCTCCACCGTGACCACGGTGTCGGGCTTCATTCCATTGCTGTTTTGGCCGGGCGTGGTGGGTGATTTCATGTGGTACCTGCCGATCACGCTTATCGTCACGCTCGGCGCCTCGCTGCTGGTGGCCTTCATCATCAGCCCGGTGCAGGGCGCGCAGTGGATCGACTACAGGAAGGAAATTCGCAAGGCGCGTGAGAATCTCGAACATCCGCATTGGTACAAGAAGTACAACCCGTTCACGATTCTCTATCACAAAGTGGATGAAAAATTCTTCCCTTACATGCAGCGGCAATACGTGCAGGCCTTGCAGTGGACGCTGCAACACAAGGGGCCGACCATCGCGGGTTCCGTGGCATTTTTGGTTCTGGTGTTTGTGCTGTTTGGCGTGTTCAATACCGGGGTCGAGTTTTTCCCAAACGTCGAGCCCTCGCTCGTGCGCGTCGTGGTGGAAAGTCCTTCCGGCACCTCGCTGGAGGTGACCAACGGCATCGCAGAATCTCTCGAAGAACGGCTGGAGCAGATTCCCGGCAGGAAGGACATCGAGTTTGTGGTGGCGAGCGCCGGCACTTCGGAAGATCCGTTTGATTTCGGCGGCCAGGGCACGCCCAACAAGGCGCAAATTGCGATCAACTTTTGCGAAAAATTGCAGCGCCGGCAATGCAGTTTTGTCACGCTCGAAGAAATCCGGCGCGTGACCACCGGCATCGCCGGCGCTGAAGTGCGGGTCAAGCGGCAGGAAATGGGACCGCCGGTGGGCGCTCCGGTGAGTGTGGAAATCTCGGGTGAGGATTATGCCCAACTCGCCGAGCTGAGCAGCCGCATCAAGGAAAAAATCAAATCCGTGCCGAATCTGGTGGATTTGAAAGACGACTACGACATCGGCAAACCGGAAGTTGTCGTCATTGTCGATCGCGAGAAAGCCGGGCGGCTCTGGTCGAGCACGCGTCAAGTCGCGGCCACCGTGCGCGCAGCCGTCAACGGCATCGAGGCTTCAAAATACCGCGTCGGCGAAGAGGAATACAAGATTCGCGTGCGCGCGCTCGCAGCGCAGCGCCGCAACGTCGAAGATTTGGAGAATCTCCATGTCACCTTCATGAACATGGAAGGCCGGCGCTATTCCTTCCCCTTGACTTCCGTTGCCGAGATTCGCCGTACGTCTTCCATCACCGACATTCGCCGCAAGGACATGAAGCGGGTGATCACCATTAGCGGGGAAGTCGAGGGCCGTCTCGCCTCCGAAGTGCTTAATGACGTGAAGGCCCGGCTCGCGAACTTCGAACTGCCCGCGGGTTATGAGCTCAAATTCACCGGCAAGGATGAAGAACAAAAGAAGGCTGAGGCTTTTCTGAAGGATGCCTTTGTCATCACGCTGCTGCTGGTGTTCTTGATTCTGGTTTCGGAATTCAATTCCATTCGCGTGCCGTTCGTGATCATGCTGTCGGTGCTGCTGTCATTGATCGGCGTGATGATCGGCCTGATGGTGACGCGCCTGCCGTTCAGCGTGATCATGACCGGCGTGGGCGTGATCGCGCTCGCCGGCATCGTGGTGCGCAATTTTGCCAAACAGAAGCTGCAACAAGGCATGCCACTGGAGGAAGCGCTGGTCGAAGCCGGTCGCGTGCGTCTGCGGCCGGTGTTGCTCACCGCCGCCGCCACCGTGCTCGGCGTGCTGCCACTGGCCACCGGTTTCGATTTCAACTGGCGCGAGCTGCATTTCGTCATTGGCGCCGAAAGCGCGGCCTTTTGGGGCCCGCTCGGCGTGGCGATTATCTTTGGCTTGACCATCGCCACTTTCCTCACGCTGGTCATCGTGCCGACCTTCTATGCCCTGCTTGAAAGCTGGTCGCAAGGAATCGCTTCGTTCTCGCGCCGGCTTTTTGCCGATCACAAGAATTCCGGTAAACCGGAGCAAAGCACACGCTGATATTTGCCGTTGCCGGCGTCAGGCTTCTCATCAAGATTCATGATTGATATGGCAACGCAGGACACCGCCGCCGAGCCCAAGCTGGGCAAACTTCTGCTCACCGATGTCCGCCGTGGTGATTTCTTTCGCACCGTCCGCCGTGATTGGAACGAGCTTAAGGAATTCTACCTCGATCCAGAGCGCAAAACCCGCCTGCAGGGTATGGGGAAGTTCAAGCGTTTCTTTGTCATGGCATGGTGGCTGATCAAGAGTCTTTTCCTGAAGCTGACGCCGGTGCGCCGGATTCTGGTTGTGCTCAGTTGCCTGCTTATGATCCAATCCGGCACGATCCGCTTTGAGGGAAGCAATGTGAATTTCACCAGTGACACGGGCAGGGCGGGCTTCCTTCTTTTGCTCTTCGTGCTCATGCTCGAATTGAAGGACAAGATGACCGCGCAAAGCGAGCTTGCCGCCGGCCGCGTGGTGCAGCGCGCGCTCATGCCCAGGCGCAATCCGGTGGTGCCCGGCTGGGAAATCTGGATGATTGCGCAACCGGCAAATGAAGTCAGCGGGGACTTTGTGGACTATCTGGCCCTGGACGGCCGACGCTTCGGCCTGGCGCTGGGCGATGTCGCGGGCAAGGGCTTGAAGGCTGCGTTGCTCATGGTGAAACTGCAAGCCACGTTGCGCGCGTTGGCTGCGGAATTCGATTCGCTCGCGGAGCTGGGCGCCAGGTTGAACGCGATTCTTCGCCGGGATGGCTTGCCCGACAGTTTTGCTTCGCTGGTGTACCTGGAATTGCAGCCCGATTCCGGCAGTGTGCGCTTGCTCAATGCCGGCCACATGCCGCCGCTCCGCCTCAGCGATTTCAAACTGGAAGAGATCGCGCCACACGCCACGGCCTTGGGTCTCACGCCTGATGCGACATTCGTGGAACAGAGAGTTGAATTGCACAGGGGTGAAACGCTCCTGATCTATTCCGATGGTCTGACCGAAGCGCGCAACCAGGCCGGTGACTTCTTCGGTGAAGAGCGCTGGTTTGCCCTGCTGCGTTCGCTGGCGGGATTGCGCGCTGCCGAAATGGGCGCGAGAATCATCGCCGCCATTGCTGCATTCGTTGGGGAGGCTCCCGCGCATGACGATCTTTCGATGTTGGTGCTGCAACGCACCGCTGATTGAGCGGACTCGACGCCGGAAGTGTGATCAAGAAACTTGCAGGAGTTCTGGCTCGCCAGCGGGCATTCGACCCTCCCACTGGAAGCAATCCCGCCCTGAGGATAGCATCATGCCCAACATGAAACGTTTTCTCATCACCACCCTCTAACGTGGCGATGGAGTCCGAAAATGGCTGAAATGCTGATCTTCCTGATCGGAACTCTGTGCCTGGTGCTTTTCTCCTGGCGCACATTCCGGTTCCCCGGCTCGCATGGCTTCTACCGGTTCTTTGCAGCAGAAGCGATGCTGGCGCTAATTATCGTGAATGCGGCAGCGTGGT
>JBBIKM010000252.1:0-7528 GCA_037445455.1 bacterium
ATGGGGCTTGGTGATTTCTGTTGATGACGGCGTTTCCAGGGCGTTGCCCTTCGCTATCACCTTTCGCCACATTGGGGCTGGTTGGCTGGGCAGTTGCATTCGACTTGACGTTGCAGTATCTGGTAGCACGAGAATTTTCCAACGGCAGATACGACCAGCGGATGCTTTCTTATCGGTTGGGATGTTTCCACTCGTTGGGAAAAGTCTGAAACTCACACCACGTTTGGCAGGCCAAACGCCGGGGAGACTCTGATGAAACGAGCCGTGTTCTATATCCTGGCCGCAGCAGTCATTCTGCTGCTGGCGGTGGGTGCTTACAGCCGGCAGGATTCCCGCCGGCTGCAGCAAGACGCTGAGATTGAAAAAATTGAACGGGAACTCGACCGGCTAACGCGGCGCGCCGAGCAGATGGCAGCGCGCCTCGAGCAGATCAAGGCAGCCGTGCCCGAATAAGAAAATTTCTGGCGCATGCCTGCCGGGCGAAGCATTTCCGTGGCCATTGGCAAATGAGCCGCCCCCAAAAATGAAACCAACGGCACGCGAGGCCGGCATTGATCCGGCCAGGCGGGAACTTACAGCGTAGATCACCACTGCACATTTTGGGAGTCGAACATGTCAAAGACATTCTGGGTGACCCTTGCCGCCGCTATGCTCTTGCTCAGCGCGGCGCACGCACAGAGTTTGGCGGTGGGACCGCAGCTCGGCTATCAAGAAGCCAGGGATGCAGACCACGGCCGCCTCATGGCCGGCGCGGCCCTGCGCTTGCCGCTCTCTGCCATGCTGGCGCTCGAAGCCGCAATCAATTATCGCCAGGAGAAATACTCCAACGACGGCTTGACGGTGCGGAGCTGGCCGGTGATGGCCTCTGCATTGATCTATCCTCTTCCCCTGGTGCACGGCACTGCCGGCGCCGGTTGGTACAACACCACATTCGATTTCAATCAAAGCAAGGCGGGATTCGGCGATTTCGAGGATGAAACCACGCAGAAGTTTGGTTGGCATTTTGGCGGGGGGATTGATCTGCCGGTGGGTAAGAGGACCGTCCTGGCTGCCGATATTCGCTATGTTTTCATCGACTATGATTTCAAAGCGCTGCCGGGCAGTCGCGATCTCAAGAGTGATTTTTATGTGATCAGTGCGGGATTGCTGTGGGAGCTCTGAGGTCATGGCGCGGCACGACTCGCCTGGCGCCAGCGCCGAATCCTGGCCGCTGCAAAGTTGTATCGCTGCAAAGCGCACAAAGATATTCGCAACGGATGACAGCCAGTGGGAAAGGCTTCTCACCGTCACCGCGCCGGTCCGGCCGCAGCGCAGCATGCACCATTGACATGGCGCAGCGATTCAAGAAATGATGCGAAAATGAAGCACGACCGGGCTGCCGCTCCTGGGCAGCCTTTCTTTTTTGGGGGTGAATTTGGTCTTGTGCACGGCATAATCGCGCACGGTGTAGGCGGCGTTGCCGATCTTCGCGCCCGGGCAGGAATACAAGCACACCAAACATCCCGAATGCCAGTGATGAATCAGGCCGCGATTTCCTCCGAAACGGAAATCGAGCCCTTGTTGGCCGGGATCGTCGAGCAGCGCGGCCAGCGGCAGGGGCTCCGGCAAGCCTTCCCATCCCACCAGAATTTCAATGCGTGTGCCGGCCATTCTGGTTTGCGGCGCCGGATGATTGGCCTCGTGACGTTTGCTCCAGGCCTCCATCGTCAGATTGTTGCCGGCCACGGCGCCGAGGCGTTCCAGTGCGGTGATCAGGACGGTGTCTGGCACAACTGTGCGAAACAAGGCCGCGCCGGCCGCGCCGCCGCCCTGCCAAACCAGCAGGTGATAGTTCGGCGTTGCGCGCAGGAATCCCGAGAATCTCTCCGGCTGATAGATCGCACGAATGCGCACTTCCCGGCGGGCTGAGTCTGCAATCAGAGGTGAAGGGTCCGGCGGCAATGCCACGGTTTGGGCAAGCACGTTGTGCCGGACCAGGCTGCCCAGCAGGATGATCGCGAGAGCAAGGCGGGACAGGTTCATGGGAATCGCAACTGGAAAAAGGGTTGGCATCCAATGCAAGGCAACCGCTTGCCGGTTATCGTCTTTCTTCGGGACGGCTGACGGAAAAGCTCAAACAGGCCGGCGGCGCGGTCAGGATCGCCGATACACCACCGTCTTGCCGAAACGGGCGTGAATGAGCTTCATGAGGGCCTGGGCGAGCGGATCCAATATCGAGGCGGGACTGCGGGTCTTGCGCAGCACCCGTTTGAGCTGGCTTCGCATTTCACGCTGGAGGTCCTCCTTGATGTTCCAATCGATGATTCCCAGGTAGGGGGTGACGGCGGCGAGCATCTCATTCGCCATGGCGCGATGTTGTTCCTGCCGCTGCGCGGCCTGGGCGGCGTCATCGGCGAGGTAGGTCTGCAGGATCCCGAACACTGCGTAGGCATCTTCCGAGAGAAGCAGCGTCGCGGCGGCTGCCGCCGGCCCCGCGCGCAAGACCGCAATCTGTTCCCACAACCGGCGTTGTGTCGTGGCATCATCGCTGCGGCCTTGCAGCCGCTCGCGCAGAATCTCTTCGGTGCGCTGCAACAACCTGCCGTAGAAGGCGGGATCACGCGCCAGGCGCACCTGGCATTCGTGCAGCAACGCGTGCTGCAGCCGGGCAAGCTTCGCCAACGGCGAGGTCAGGCGTTCCACTTCCGTGTCGAAGTTATTCTCAAAAACCGAGACATACTCTTTTAGGCTGAGCTGCGGCACTTCTTCAACGTGGCGCGCCATCATGTCGCGGACTTTGGGGCTTGGCTGCGCTGCCGTGAGGGAGTCGTCAAAGTAAAAGCTCGCGGCTTCCTGCCGGATCGAATCAAACCAGCGCGCTTCGCCCAGCAGCTTGCGGGCTTGCGCGTGCGGCAGCAATGAATCGAGCAGGCGGACGAAGGCATGAAAGGTCTTGCCAAAGGTCTGACGCGCTTCCGCCTGCGTCAGCGCGAGCAGCCACTGCTCGGTGCTCAGGCGGGAGAGATGGTTTTCGAAACAGGCGAGCATCGCGAGGTGGCAGCGCTGCAACTCTTCGAAGCGGGCTTCGGCAAAGCGCGGTGCGAGCACATGCTGCACCTCTTGCGGATCGAATGCCGCCAGCGCTTCCTCGAGGTTCGTGGTGACGCCCCAGTAATCCACCAGCAGACCGTTCATCTTGAATGGCGGAGACATGATGGCAGTGAGGCCGGCGAAGTGCAGCAGGCGCGCGCCGGCAGCCGGTTGATCGAGATAAATCGCCTGCAGCTCCGGCGGCGTTGCCAGTCCGGCAGTGGAACTGGTGATGAGCAGCAGCGGGCCGGATTCCGTGTGCAGCCGGTGCAGGGCATGGCTGTGATCGGGAATATTGAGATACAGGTCGCGCCAGGAGCTGTCTGTTGCCGGCGGCTGCGCAAAACGTGCTGCTACCGGCCCAAAGTTGCGCGCCGCCAGCGCCTGATAGTAGAGCGCGGTGGCGTGATCACTGCAGGTCAACAGCAGGGCTTTGAAGCCATTGGCGGCAACGTTGTGCTGGAAATGTTCGACAAGGTTCGCGGCGATCGCGCTCATGCGATCGAATTGCAGCGCCACCTGCACCTCGCGGCCGGGGTGCCCGGCTGCGGCCGGTGCGGCAGTGGTCGAAGAGGTTTGCCGGAGTTGCAGTTCCGGCAGCGGGCTTTCGTAATAGACCGGCACCAGCAAGCCCTCCTGCCGGGCCTGGCGGTAGGTGTAGAGGTGCAAGTAATCGCGCATCCCCGCGGCCAGCGTCTGCCGATCGCGCGGCGCGGGCGTGGTCGTCAATCCCACCAAACAGGCGTGCGGCAAAGCGCGCCGGATCCGGCCGGACCATTCCGGCGCTTCGTTGTGGTCATGGCAATCGATGAGCGCGAGGAGGGCGTGCGCGGGCGGCTGCGCCATTGCTTCCGGCTGGCGGTAGCGAGCCTCCGCAGGCTCCGCAAAACAGTTCGTGCTGGCCAGAATCGTTGCGCCGGGATGCTGATGCAGGAGTCGCGCCAGCAGATCGCTTTGATCGGCGTGCAGTGGCGCTGGCAGGCCGTGATGTTCACACACCTCGACGAGTTGGCGCCGGCTTTTTTCGCAATCGGTGATGAGCAGAAGCGTGGTCTGGTGAAAGGTGGCGAGGCGCCGCAATTTCAGCACCAGCGCGCTCAGGGTTTTGATTCTGCCGGTTCCCAACGGATGCCAAATGATGCCGCCGTTATCCGGCCAGTCCGGCGCGCCGGCGCTGCGCAGCAAGTGGCGCACAGCCAGTTGCACCGCCTGCCATTGATGCGGCCGCGCCAGACGGGCATGTTCGACAACCGGAAACGGCGCGAAGAAGACAAAGCCTCGAACCAGTTCAAGAAGATTGCCGGGTGCCAGCAGACCGGCTACCAGCGCGTCAGCGGGCGTGGGGAAATCGTTTGGCCGCGAAGGCAATGAAGCGAGCAACCGCCGCAGCTCTTCGAAGCTGAGGGGAAAGGGATCCGGCCACGCCCGGAAGGCCTCCGGCGGAGAACCGGGCGCGGCATAGTACGCCGCGCCTTTTTGGAAAATCAACAGCAATTGCACGCATTGAAACAGCCGGGGCACGCCGGCAGGATGCTGCAATTCCTGCAGGCGCGCCAGGCCTTGCGCCCAGCCCACCGGACCCGGCGCCGCAATCTCTGCGACCACCAATGGAATGCCGTTGACAAAAATGACCAAATCGAGCTTCTGTTGCCCGGTGAAGCTTCTCGTGGTGAGCTGCTCGACGAGCAGGAATTCGTTGTTCTCCGGATTCTCAAAATCGAAGTAGTGCCCGCCAGCCGTCGGTTGGTCCGGGCGGGGAGAGGGAGCGGCGTGGATCAGCTTGCGGTGCAGTTGCTGGCGAATCGCAGCAGGAGGAGCAGCGGAAGCGGGCGACAGCTCAGCCAGCGCCTGCGGGAGCGGGGGGGTGCCGGGCCGTGCCTGCAGCCGCGCGAGCAGAAGGGTCTCGCTGGCGTTGCTGCGCTCCTGCTGGAAGCTGGCACTGGAACCGTGGGCATAGCGATAACCGAAACCGTGCACGAGTAGTTCCGTCACGCTTCGCACGATTTCGACGTAATCCGGGGTTTTTTGGCTCATGGCCGCTGTAATCGAAATGGACGAGGCCGGGAGCTGCTGCGGCAACCGGGGAAGAGTTCGCGCCTGCGCCGGTTACGGTTGACCGGTCTACAGCCCCAAATCCACGACGGTGGGCTTGTCACCGGAGTAATCGTAGAATCCCCGGCCATTTTTTTTGCCGTGCAAACCGGCGAGCACCATCTTGCGCAACAGGGGCGGCGGCGCATATTTCGCTTCGTGAAATTCTTCGAACATGATGTTGGCAATGGCCAGGGTGGTGTCCAGGCCGACGAAATCGAGCAGCGTCAACGGCCCCATGGGGTGGCCACAGCCGAGCATCATGCCCTTGTCGATGTCCTCCACCGAGGCCACGCCGTTTTCCACCGCGCGGATGGCGTCCAGCAGGTAGGGCACCAGCAGAAAATTGACGACAAAACCGGAATTGTCCTTGCAGGCGATGGGTTCCTTGCCGAGGGTTTTGGCGAAGGCAAATGCGGTTTGGAAGGTGGCAGCGCTGGTGGCAATCGTGCGCACCACTTCCACCAGTTTCATCAGCGGCACGGGATTGAAGAAATGCAGGCCGACGAAGCGGTCCGGGCGTTGGGTGGCGGCCGCCATTTCGGTGATTGTCAGCGAGGAGGTGTTGCTGGCAAAAATGGCGTGCGCGGGGCAGCCGCGGTCCAGGTCGGTAAAGATCTCCTTTTTGAGCGCGAGGTTTTCACTCACCGCTTCGATGACGAGATCGGCGCCGTACAGATCCGCCAGCTTGGTGGTGCCGGTGAGATTGCCCAGCACCGTTTGCTTCTGCTCTTCGGTGAGTTTGCCTTTGGCAACGCCTTTCGCCAGGAAATCCTGAATCCGCGCCAGGCCTTTTTGCAGCAGTTGCTCATTTATTTCGCGCACGATGGTCCGGTAGCCGGCTTGCGCGCAGATCTGTGCGATGCCCGAGCCCATCAGGCCGCAGCCGACGACGCCGACGGTTTTCACGTTCATCTTTCCTCCTCCAGCAAGGTGTCTTGGTGCAATTTCATCTGCCGGGACCGTGGTGGATCCCGCCGGGATTCAACCAAACAAAAAATGCCAGGCGCTGCGTCACGTCCGGCATTTCTCAGCATCGGTTGCGAGGGAAAACGTCAAGAAGCTTTGGCGGCGAGGCGGTTGCGGTGCAGCGCCAGGCGTGACTTTTGATTGGCGGCCTTGTTGGGGTGAATGATGCGCCGGCGCGCCATTTTGTCCAAAAGTGAAGAAACCTCTTGGTAGAGCGTCTCCGCGGCGGCCTGGTCAGTGGTTGACAAGACCTTCTTGGTCATGGTTCTCAACTCGGAGCGATAGCTGCGATTGCGTGCCTGCCGGCGCTTGTCTTGGCGAATGCTTTTTATGGAAGCAGAATGGTGGGCCATAGATTCCCTAATTGCTTAAATTTGTTCATGATAGTTTCAAAAACGAGCGCCAATATAAAAAACAAGCCCCCGAATGTCAACAGGAATTTTGGCGCGCCGATGTTGCCTCAGCGATTGGTCGAAAAAGTCGCGCGAACATCCTGTCTGCAGGCAGGTTGTCTGCGCTACTCCGCACGTCACTGCGGCACGACAAACCGGTCAGTTATCCGAATCCAGAATGACGCCGCCCAAAGCAGCTTCCGGACGGCGTTGATCGCGCAGGTGCACAACTTCGGCAAGCTCGCGCTGCACGCGCGGGAAGGCATAGAGCATTTCGCCTTCCGGTGAGACCTGCGTCTCGCCGGGCAAGTCGAGCACGATTTCACGCAAGGCCGCGGCGATGACAGGTGCAGGCAGCTTTTCTTCCCTGGCGTGGTCGTTCACCGCCTGTTCAATGGCCGTGGCCGTTTGCGCTTTGCCCTGCTGTTGGAAGATGGCTTTGAACAGGCGCTTGCGAATGTTGTTGTGATGCCGCCGGCGCTGGGCACGCTGCACCTTGAACCAGCGCGTCAGCGGAATGGCAAAGAACAGAATTGAAAAAATCAGCGGCAGCCAGCCGAGCAGTACATAGGCGGCAGTGGCGTGCGCCGCGATCCAACTGCCGAAGCCCGGCAGGATCTGGTCCGGCAGCCGCGCTTGGAGCAGTGAGGGCACCAGGTTCGTGATCAGGTAGAGAGAGAAGACGAGATTGAAGCCGTTCATGAGAACGATGGCGAAATTGCGGCCGGCACTGTTGCCGGTCAACTGGTATTCCGGCTCGTATTCGTCCCAGTAATAGATGATCTGGCCCTCCTCCGCGCGCCCCACGCCGCGCAAGATGTCGTCGAACTCGCCGTACAGCACGCCGTTTTCGCTCACTTGCACTTTGCCCTGGAAACGCACGAGACAGTCGGTGAGAAAGGTCTCGGCCTGCTCGAAGTTCCAGCCGGCAAGTGCGCTCAGCTCGGTGGCCACGACGATGCCTTTTTGCCGGCGCAGGTAAGCCGCGACTTCCTTTTGATTCTGCA
>JBBIKM010000253.1:0-7519 GCA_037445455.1 bacterium
GTATTCCAAGTTGGCGGCACGGATCCGACATGCAATGTGGCCTACAACTACAGTGGCCACCCTGGCATCATGGATGAAAGTGCACTCAAGTTAGCGATGAGAGGTGACAATGCTTCTTCAGACTGGTCGGATGCCAACGCAAATTTGGATATTGGGGCAAATACTCTCACCACATCGAGTGAAGATAACGATGAGTTCATTTTGGGCGGTTCCATAAATCAACCATTGAGTAATTTTCCTCCAAATGAAATCTTCACTGACATTTCCGCACCACTTGCCGGCGTTGCCTGGAGCTCCGCCACCTGGGGCGATTACGACAACGACGGCGACCTGGATGTTCTACTCACCGGCAACACTGGTTCCGGCTGCATATCAAAAATCTATCGCAATGACAGCGGCACTTTTGTGGACATTTCTGCGCCGCTGCTAGGCGTTTGGGAAGGCTCGGTGGCGTGGGGAGATTATGATAATGACAGCGATTTGGATATCCTCTTGACGGGAAATACCGCCGCCGAAACGCCAACTCCGAATCCGGTGTCGATCATCTATCGCAACGATGCCGGCACGTTTGTGAATGCTGCCGTTCCGCTCAGCGGCGTCTTTCGAAGCTCGGTTGCTTGGGGTGACTACGACAATGATGGCGACTTGGATATTCTCCTGATCGGGGAAAGCTCGTCCGGATATGTATCTTCAATCTATCGCAATGAGGGCGACAACTTTGTCGAGATTTCAGCGGGGTTAACCGGTGTTCATTACGGTTCTGTTGCCTGGGGAGATTATGACAAAGACGGCGACTTTGACATTTTGCTTACCGGAGACAGAAACAATGCTCCTGCACCAGTCGCACAAGTCTATCGCAATGACGACGGGATCTTTTCGGCGATTAGCGCATCGATTCAGCCGGCATATGTGACTTCGGTTGGCTGGGGCGATTTCAATAGCGACGGATTTCTTGATGTCCTGCTTACGGGCAATAGCAGCGGCACGACCCGGATTTCGTCCGTTTACCGAAATCTTGGTGCCAGTTTTACGGATATTTCTGCCTCGTTAACGCCTGCGGGTTATGGTTCGGCTACCTGGGGTGACTTCGACAACGACGGCGACTTTGACATTCTTCAGTCCGGGGAGACGGACGGCGGTCGCATTGCGAAGGTTTACAGAAATGACGGTGGGAGTTTTGTTGATATTAATGCTTCACTCACCGGCGTCTATACCAGTTCTGCCTCCTGGGGCGATTATGACGGTGACGGCGATCTTGATGTCCTCTTGACCGGCCAGCCAACTTCCGGCGGCCCCATCGCCAAAATCTATCGTAACAACAGCACCGTAGCGAATATCGCCCCGAACTCTCCAGTTGGCCTTGTCACAGCGATCGCTGGAAATAGCGTGACTTTGAGCTGGAACAAAGCCACGGACAACGAGACACCCCAAAACGGCTTGACCTACAATCTACGGCTCGGCACTACGCCGGGCGGTACGCAGATCGTCTCGCCCATGGCTGATGTGAACACGGGTTATCGCAGAGTGCCAAAATTGGGAAATACCAATCACGACACAAGCTGGATCATCAAGAGTCTGGCGCCAGGTACATACTATTGGAGCGTGCAAGCGATTGATAATGCTTTCGCCGGTTCGCCATTTGCCCCGGAACAGAGCTTTGTCATCGTCGGAACCGGCGATACCACGCCGCCGGCAGCGCCGCAAAACTTGTCTACGACCTCCGGCAACCAACAAGTCACACTCACGTGGCAAGCGAACACCGAACCAGATTTTCTGCACTATCGCATCTACGGCGGCACTTCGCCCAATCCAACCGCCAAAATTGATTCGGTCAACGGCGCGGCGAATACAACGAAAATCATTACCGGCTTGGTTAACGGCTCGAGGTATTACTATCGCATTACAGCCGTCGACAGCAGTCTTAACGAGAGTGATTTCTCGAATGAAGTGAACGCCACGCCCAGCGCAGCCGACTTGCCGCCCACAGCGCCGCAAAATCTATCCGCTGCCGCCGGCGATCAACAAATCACGCTCACTTGGCAAGCGAACAGCGAGACGGATTTTCTGCGCTACCGCGTTTATGGCGGCACGTCGCCCAATCCCGTTACCAAGATTGATTCGGTCAACGGTGCGGCGAATACAACGAAAACCATTGCCGGTTTGACCAATGGCACGAGGTATTATTTTCGTATTACTGCGGTTGACAGCAATCTCAATCAAAGCGGCTTTTCCAATGAAGTGAGCGCCACGCCCATTACCGCCGATTTGCCGCCGGCAGCGCCGCAAAATCTGCGAGCCACGCCCGGCCCGGCGCACGGACAAATTACGCTCACCTGGGAGGCCAGTGATGAAACGGATTTGTTGCGCTATCGCATTTATGGCCGTAAATCAACCGCGCCGGCAGCGTTGCTCGATTCGGTGGCTGCCACTGCCAGCACGCGGCGGACATATTCCAACCTCACGATCGGATCGACCTACACCTATTTTCTCACCGCCGTCGATGCCAAAGGTCAAGCCAGCGCGGTCTCCAATCAAGCCGCTGCGACGCCTTTGCGCGACACCGAGGCGCCGTTCATCGACCTGCCCACTTATTCAATTTTCGTTGACCTGAATACCGATGCGCCGGTGCGGGTCAAGGTCACTGATCTTTCCCCAATCAGTGCGGTCCACATCTACTATCGCTCCGGCGGCGATGCGAGTTTTCTGAACAAGCAAATGATTCTGCAAAGCGATGGGACGTATTTTCGTAATGTACCGTCGATTGTCATGACGACGCGGGGTGCAGAATTCTACTTGACAGCGCGTGATGTGCATGGCAATGTTGCGACTTCGAAGCGCTACCCGCTGCGCGTGATTTGCGACAATGGCCTGGTCAGTCCCAACATGCAGCCGGCCGGCACGCGGCCGGGCGATTACCGTCTCTTTTCCGTGCCGCTGGATCTGGACGATAAATCGCCACAGGCGTTTGTCATGGCCAACCCGGCGCTGGAGCCGCCGGATGCCACAAAGTACCGCTGGTATGCCGGCGATCGCAGCACGGGCACCTTGAAGCAATATCCGGATTTTGCCAACATTACGATGGCGCCGGACGTGGGCTTCGCGCTGTTGGTGAATCTCAAGAACTTCCGCTTGAAATCCGGCAGTGGCAAGACCATGAGCATTTCGAATGTGCATCGAGTCGCTTTGCCTGCCGGTTGGAGCCTGATCGGCAATCCCTTCAATTTTGCAATTCCCTATGACAGTTTGCACGTCTCTGACGGCGCCACCTTCGAATTGTGGAGCTTCAAGGGCGATTGGCAGATCAATCGCGCGGGGCTGGAGCCGTGGCAGGGCTATGCCATTCGCCTGAATCGCGCCGCGACCTTGTTCATCAGTCCGGGCGTGGCGGGTTTGAGCGAGGGCGGTGCAACACATGCGGTGACGAACAGCGATGGCGAGAATTGGCTGCTGCAAATCATCGCCAGCAATGGCCGCAGCGAGAGCCGGTTCAATTTCGCGGGCCAGCATGCGGCTGCTGCCGATGGCAGCGATGCCTGGGATCTGCATCAGCCGCCGCGGCTGGCGGACCAGGTGCAAGTTCAATTTCAGCCGAGGCAGATCGCAGGCGGTTTGAAAGCGGATGTGCGCCAGCCCTCGCGCGCAGGCCACACGTGGGAATTTGCCTGCCTTGTCAATCCCGAGGATGAAGTGTTGCGACTGTCTTTCGCAGGCGTGCAACAGATTCCTGCAAGCTTTGAAGTCCTTCTCATCGACCTCGAAACCGGGGCGGCTTTTGATTTGCGCGGCAACGAGCGGTTGGAATTTGCCATCAAAAATTCGACGAGGAGGGACTTCAAATTGCTCGCAGGCAACCAGGCATACCTGGCCGGGCAGGGGCGCGAGGTGAAGCGTTATTCACAAAACGATGTTCTCTTGCAGAACTTCCCGAATCCGTTCAATCCGGCGACGCAAATCATCTATTCCTTGCCGGAAGCTGGCATGGTGGAATTGAGCGTGTACAACGTGCACGGCCAGCTTGTGGCGCAGTTGGTCAATGAACCGCAAAGCGCAGGTTGGCACACGGCGGTGTGGCAGGCGCGTGATGCAGGCACGGGGGTGTATTGGATTAGACTGCAGGCGGGAAAGGTGAAGGTGATGACGAAGTGCTTGTTGATCAAATAGAAACAGTGCCCACCCGGAAATATCTCCGTCCAGGCGGTTTTCAATAGAGGGCAGTCTTGCCTGGTGGTCTGTCACCTTGAAAGGTACAGCCACCACCCCATGTCATCCTGATTGAGTTGGGTGTTGATACAATATCCAGCCATGACTCACGGCTTGAACAATCCCTTCAGCTTCTTCTTCGCCTCTTCTTTCAATCGCTCCGCTTCTTTTCTCGCGCTGTCGGCCGCGGCTTGCTTGCGTTTCTCCAGCTCCAGCTTCTGTTTGGCGAGCGCGGCGCTCACGGTGTCAGCGGCGGCTGCCTTCTTCTCCTCCGCTTTCTGCGAGAGCAGGGAGGTCACTTGCGCGGTTGCGCCTTTGATGACATCCGCGGTGGAGAACTTGACCTGCGGATCCGTCACGCTGCCGCCAATGTTGCCCACCAGATCGACATAATCATTCTGCAGCAAGTCCACTTTGCGATTCAAGAGATTGCTCACCACGGCGTTGGTTTGCGCGTTCATCTCCTGCGCGGGCACGCGCAGCTTGATGGAGTAATCGACGGATTGGTCGATGCCGTTCGAGCCGGAGACGACGAACGCGATGTTGCCGACGTTGAATCCCAGGGGCTCGAGGAAGAAGCGGCCGTCGCGGATTTTGTACGAGGGCTTGAGATCGACGAGCGCGAGCTGTTTGAGACGATCGAGCTTGAGCACTTCCGCCATTTTGGTGAGCGGTTTGAAATCCTGCAGCGCGGCATTGGCAATGCGCAACGAGCCCAGGCTGGTCAGGGTTTTCATCACCGGCGTCAGGGTGGAATCCAGATCCGACATGAATTCGAAATCCGCGCTGAACGTGCCCTGCAGGCTTTGCGCGATTGGGGCGAATTTCTGCACCGTGACAAAACTCTCAAAGGTCTGCGGGAAACTGAGACCGGCCACTTTCATCGCAAAGAACGACCGCGGCAACGCGTGCTCGGGCGTGCTGTAGGAGCCGTTGGCCAGCACCGATCCGCCCAGCATGTTCATGTTCAAGTCGACAAGATTGAGCGTGCGGTCTTTCAACACCAGCACGCCGCTGACATTTTGGATCTTCAACTTGCCATACGAGATTTCGCGAAACGCTGAATTCATGGTGAATTCGATATTGGCCGGCAGGGGGACGGCTTTCAGTTCCGAGCTTTCGCCCGCCATCCAGGGATTCAGATCGAAATAGTCCGACTGCAGCGAGAGCGCGCCTTTCAGCGTTTGATTTTTCATCACGAAGGGCAGCACGTTGTCGAGCGTGCCGTGAGCGCGCAGATCACTGTTGCCGAGCCGGCAGTCGAATTCGCTGAGCGTGACCTTGGCGGGTGACAGCGCCAGCCGTGCTTGTTTGATTTGAACTTTCACCGGCAGGTCAGCGGTGTTGTAACTGAGATTCGTGACGGCGACATTGCCGGCAGCCTGAAATCTGTCAAATTGATTTTTTTCGATGCTGGACAGGTTGCCGTTTACGTTTAGATCCAGAGTGACCAGCCCGCCGAGTTCGGTGCCTGGCGCGAGTTGAACCAGATTCCTGACTTCGTCGAGATTGATCCGGCCTTTGGCGTTCGCCTTGACATGCGGATCGGAAACCGGCGTTTGCACCAGTGCGGTGGCGTCGAACGGATCCTTGCCCAAGTCCACGTGGAATTTCTTCAGATCGATGATCGTGCGGTCGGGATCGCCGCCGGGGTTGTGCACCAGCAGATCGAGGTTGACATTGTTCACCGCGGTGGGCAGTTGCGGATATTGAAACATGCCGTCGTTGATCTGCAGCTTGATCTCGAAAGCCGGCACTTGTTTCTCGTTGTAGAGGCCGCGGGCGCTGCCCGCCAGTGCCAGTTGTCCGGAGGATTTCAGGGAGGCGAAGTCCTTGCTGTAGATCGCGGGGATGAGTGAGATGATGTTCTTGAAATCCGTTTGCGGCGCGCTGAAGGTGAGATCGAGATCAGTGTCCTGGCCTGCCCTGGCGATCGTGCCGTCGAATTTCAGCACGAGTTCGTTGAGGCGCAATTCGTTCTCGGTGAGCGTGTATTTCTGGTTGGCGGCGTCGATATCGAAATCCGCCTTGAGCCGGGTGCGGACCTTGTTCAAATAGTTCACGCCGCCGGCGCCGAAGGTCAGGGCGGCAATGTCGGTGTTGGTGCGCAGGCGGAAGCGGTCGCTGGAGAAATCGCCGCTGCCGCGATGATTGAGGCCAGCGATCAGGGCGGTCGTGCCGGAGGTTTCATCGATGTAGCTGAGATGGCCGTTTTCAATCGCGTAGGAACGCAAGGCGAGCTGGTAGCCGCCGGCAGCAGTTGTTTCGGGCTGCTCTTGCGCCGCGGCTTGCATGATGTCCCAATTCGCAGTGCTGTCTTTCCGCATGACCAATTTCAGGCGCGGCTCGGTCAAAGTAAACGAGCGGATTTCGAGCGGGCCGCCGCCGAACATGCTCATCAGGTTGATGCTGGTTTCGAAATTCTTGAGGGCTACCAGCGTATCGCCGGCAAAGGGGGCACGGTTGACCAGGCTCAGCTTTTCGAGATTCACGGTCAAGGCGGGAAAATTCTGAAACAGGTTCAAGCCGAGATCTTCGAATTCCAGCGTGGCGTTGAGATTCTTGTTGGCTTCGCGCTTGATCAGGGCGACAATGTCATCTTTGAAAAAGATCGGAATGGCGAGCAGGGCAAGCACAACGACGGCCAGGCCGAGGCCGGCGATCAGCAACAGTTTCTTCATGACTTCTTCTCCCAATCAAGTCAACGCATGATTCGTATTTTTGCCCCGTCCGCTGCGGCGCCAGGTGATGCCGAAATGCCATCCCCAGGGAATTCGGCCGTGCTCGACGAGGTGCCTGCCCCTGCACAAGATCCCGCCGCGCTCACGAGGGCGATGGACCTCCTCGGCGGCGCAACCGCAGGTCAGGGTTTGGACTTCTTCACCCACTCGCCACCGGGGAGTTGGATCCATTCGCCCGGTTTGGCGCTCTCGCGGTTCAGGTTGGCAAACGCCTGTTCGACCTCGGCCTGATCCGAGGCCTCGATGGCCGGGTTGATATCGATGATGCGTTGCATGATGATGCGGCGGTCGCGGTTTTCCTCGGCGAGTATCTTTTCGAGCAGGCGGGCACGTTCGGGATCGGCGGCCACGCGCTGCGGGTCGCGGATTTCGAGATAGCCGCGGGCATTCTCTCCCACGAGACCGGCGCGCTTGAACTCATCGACATCGTCCTTGTTGAATTCGCGATTCTGGATCGCGGTGAGTACCAGGCGCTTTTCTTCCGAAATCACGATCTGGCTGTCGGGACTGACGGCGCGCACCGAGGCCACCATCCACACATCTTCCTTGACCTGGTTGTAGGTGCCCAGAATTTGGTT
>JBBIKM010000254.1:0-7509 GCA_037445455.1 bacterium
GTGTCATGTTGATCAGCAACGGTTGCACCGTTGCTTTTGGCGCCTGGAGCCGGGCCTCGTGACGACACGGCACAGCCGTGGCCGATCATCCCCACCCATGACTGAGGCCTTACGTGGCGGCGCTTGCATCTGTGGCCGGCACCGGTTATATTGCCGCCATTTGCGGCATTCCAGCGACAAGGCAGAACCGGCACCATGCCAATCACCAAAACCAAAGGCCAGCTCGAGGCCGACCTCAGCGCGGCCATGACGCAGTTCGAGCGCGAATACCTCGGCCGCGGCCCGCGCGAGGCGCGCAGCTTCATCATTCAAGACATGGTGCTTGTCCGCCTGCGCGGCGTTCTGACGCCGGCGGAGGAAAAGCTGGCCAGTGAGCGCGATGGCGCCCAACTCATCAAGCAGGTGCGCATGCGTCTGATCGAAAGCGCCCGTTCCCTGCTGGAGCAAATCGTCTTCGAAAAGACGGGTGCACAAGTCATCACCTTGCATACGGACATCAGCTCCAAAACCGGCGAGCGCGTTTTTGTCTTGTGCCTCGACAAGAACTTGGAGGAAGAACTGCGAAAAATTTGAGGCCGCGGGTTAAAACTTTTTTCCCCGCCCCTTCGTCTTAATCGCCACAAGCTGAGCAAACGGCATCTCGACGGCAACCGCGGCGAGTGGCCGTTTGAAAAGCTTCTTCACATATATGATCACCCGCGGGCAGACGGGATAGAGTACAGTCTTCAGGACAAGACGGTAAGCTAAACGGTAGGCCGGCGCTCGGATTCAGATTGGAATTCGGGTGCCGGCCTTTTTTTTGGGCCCTCCAGCATGGAGCGCGGAAATGAACAACTCCACGGCAGAACTGGCGCAGAAGATCAGCGCGCTGGTGGCTGATTTTCTCAACCAGCAACTGGGCGAGCAGGCGGCGGCGGTCGAAACTTTTCTGTCCGGCAATCTGGTCACCGTGCGTGCCAGCGACTGCTTTGCCCCCGGCGAACGGGCGCTCGCCCGCAACGAGACCGACTGGCGTCTCTTTCACCAGTTCAAAAGCCAGCAGTTCGAAGGCGTGAAATGGCTGCTGAAGGAACGTTTGGAAGAAATCACAGGCTGCGAAGTGCGTGACATCGTCTCCGCCATCGGGCCGGACGGGATGCGCTTCGAAGTCATCACCCTGAACAAAAGTATTGAAATTGGAAAGGAAAAATGCCATGAATAGAGTGAAGACTTTCATGCTCATGGCCGGCCTGACGGCGCTGTTCGTCGTGATCGGCAGGGCGCTCGGCGGACAAACGGGCATGTTCATCGCATTTGGCCTGGCGCTGGCCATGAACTTTTTCAGTTATTGGTTCAGCGACAAGATCGTCTTGAAGATGTATGGCGCGCAGGAAGTGCGCGAAGTCGATCATCCGGCCTTGTACAGCATCGTGCGGTCGCTGGCGACGCGCGCCAACCTGCCCATGCCGAAGGTCTATGTCATCCCCGGCGACCAGCCCAACGCCTTTGCCACCGGCCGCAATCCCGAGCATTCCGCGGTGGCCGTCACCGAGGGCATCATGCGCATTCTCGACCGCGATGAGCTGGCGGGCGTGATCGGGCATGAGCTGGCGCACATCAAGCACCGCGACATTCTGATCGGCACGATCGCCGCCACCATTGCCGGCGCCATCAGCATGATTGCGAACATGGCGCAATGGGCGATGATCTTCGGCGCCGGCCGCAGCGATGACGAAGAAGGGCAAAATCCCATTGCCGCGCTGGTTTCCATCATCGTTGCGCCGATTGCCGCAATGTTGATTCAAATGGCGATCAGCCGCAGCCGCGAGTACCTGGCGGATGAAGAAGGCGCACGCATCGCGGGCAATCCGCGTTACCTCTCGAGTGCGTTGCGCAAGCTGCATATGGCCGCGCAGCAGATTCCCATGACGGCGACGCCGGCCACGGCGCACATGTTCATCGTGAGTCCCTTCAGCGGCGGCGGCGCGTTGCTCAGCCTGTTCAGCACCCACCCGCCGATGGAGAAGCGCATCGCGCGGCTGGAGAGCCTGCGGTTGTACTGAACCACGGTTTGGTGAGTCCACATGGTTGCCTGCCCCCGGCCCGCGGGGGCAGGATTCTACCCAATTGCCATTGCCCATGAATGCGAGGTGACTGATGAAATGTCCGGTCTGTAACATCGAATTGAAAATGGCGGATCGTCAGGGAGTGGAGATCGACTATTGTCCGCAATGCCGCGGCGTGTGGCTTGATCGCGGCGAGCTTGACAAAATCATCGAACGGTCGGCGGCGGCCATGCCGGGCCGGGAGCGTTACGATGACGACGATGATGATGATCGCCGCCGCCACTACGGTCATGACGATGATCACGCGGGGCGCTACCCGCGCAAGCGCAAGTCGTTTCTTGGGGAAATTTTCGATTTCTAATCTCCTCCGGCTCGCCAGAGGGAGCAGCGTCAATGGTCAGCACGCGCGCCTTCGCTGGCGAAGGCGCGCGCCGTTTTTCGCTGCCCGAGGTTTCACGAAGGAGACGGCATGCCGGATCAGATGCTCTTGTGGATTGGTTTCAATTTGTTCGTGTTGTTGCTGCTCGCCCTGGACTTGGGCGTGTTTCACCGCCAGGCCCATGTCGTCAGGACGAAAGAGGCCCTGCTGTGGAGCGCGGTGTGGATTGCGATGGCGCTGCTGTTCAATCTCGGCCTCTCCTTCTGGCAGGGCCCGAAGGTCGCGCTTGAATTTCTCACCGGCGATCTCATCGAGAAATCATTGAGCGTTGACAACATCTTTGTCTTCATCATGATTTTCGCCTGTTTCGGCATGCCGGCACTTTATCAACACAAAGTGCTGTTTTGGGGCATTCTCGGCGCCCTGGTGATGCGTGCGATTTTCATCGCCTCCGGCGTGGCCCTGCTCGAGCGCTTTCACTGGATCATCCATGTCCTCGGCGCCTTTCTCATGCTGACCGGCGTGAAAATGGCGTGGAAAAAAGACAGGGAGATTCACCCGGAGAAAAATTCGGTGCTGCGCCTGTTCCGCAGGCTCAAGCCGGTCACGGACCGCCATCACGGCGGCGCTTTCTTCGTGAAACAGGCCGGGCGCTCCTTTGCCACGCCGCTGGTTGTCGTCCTGCTGCTGGTGGAAACCACGGATTTGATTTTCGCGGTCGATTCCATTCCCGCGATTCTTGCGATTACGCTGGATCCCTTCATCTTTTATACCTCCAACGTCTTCGCGATTCTGGGACTGCACTCGCTGTACTTTGCCCTGGCCGGCATCATGCCGTTGTTCCATTATCTGAACTACGGTCTCGCTGCCATTCTGGCTTTCGTGGGCGCCAAGATGATGCTGGTGAAATTTTACAAAATTCCAATTGGCATTTCTCTGGGAGTTGTGGCGGTCGTTTTGCTGATATCCGTCCTGGCTTCCCTGCGCTGGCCGCGGCCGCAAGCTCCGGTCACGCTTCCGCCCGTAGTGCCGCAACCAAAACCTGAAACAATTGCTTCGACCGAATGATGAACATGCCGCCACAAACCAATCATGCGCCTGGCTCGAACTCGCAGACCGGCCAGGGCTCGATCTGGCATCATCCGGCTGCCGGCTGGGTCCTGGCAATTCTGCCGGCGAGTGTGCTGCTTTACTTGCTTGGCCTCACCAGACAGGTGGCTGCCGGCGAAAGCGTGAGGCTCTCATTCAACTGGGTGCCCAGCCTGGCCGTCAATTTTTCATTTCTTGTGGACGGCCTGGCGCTGCTGTTCGCGCTGCTCATCACCGGCATCGGCGCGTTGATCTTGATCTATGCGAGTGGTTATCTCGCCGGGCATGTGCTGCTGGGACGTTTCTACTTTTACCTCCTGCTGTTTATGGCTGCCATGTTGGGCGTGGTTCTGGCTGACAATCTCATCACCCTGTTCGTGTTTTGGGAATTGACCAGCCTGAGTTCTTATCTGCTGATCGGTTTCGAGCATCAGCGGGAAGAGGCGCGCAAGGCGGCTTTGCAAGCGCTGCTCGTAACGGGCGGCGGCGGTCTGGCGCTGCTTGCCGGCTTGCTGTTGCTGGGCAGCATTGGCGGCAGCTTTGAACTGTCGGACTTACTGCAGCGCGGCGAGCTGGTGCGCGGCCATGCGCTTTACCTGCCTTTGCTGTTGTTGATTCTGGCGGGCGCTTTCACCAAATCCGCGCAAGTGCCGTTTCATTTCTGGCTGCCCAATGCCATGGCAGCGCCGGCGCCGGTGAGTGCGTACCTGCATTCCGCCACGATGGTGAAGGCGGGCATCTACCTGCTCGCGCGCCTGAGTCCGGTTCTCGGCGGTACCGAGGCCTGGCATTATCTCGTCACGCTTGCCGGTGCCGCGACGATGCTCGGCGGAGCCCTGCTCGCCTTTCCGCAAACAGATTTGAAGAAGATCCTGGCCTACACCACGGTGAGCACGCTCGGCGCGCTCACCCTGCTGCTCGGCATCAACACCACGCTCGCTGCCAAAGCGGCCATGGTTTTTCTGATCGTGCATTCCCTCTACAAGGGCGCGCTGTTCATGATTGCGGGCGCGGTCGATCACGAAACCGGCACGCGCGACCTGCGCGAATTGAGCGGCTTGCGCCGCTTCATGCCGCTCACCACTCTGGCGGCGACGCTGGCCGCGCTGTCGATGGCAGGGCTGCCGCCCATGCTCGGTTTCATCAGCAAAGAATTGCTCTACGAAGCCAAACTCGAGGCGCCGCGTGCCGCGTTCTGGATCACCAGCGCCGGCGTGCTGGCCAATGCCTTGATGGTCGCGATTGCCGCATTGGTTCTGCTGCGGCCCTTCTTTGGCCGCAAGACGGCAATGCCGCAGACGCCGCACGAAGCGCCCGTGACTCTGTGGCTCGGCCCGGTGACGCTGGCCCTCCTGGGCCTGGTCATCGGCCTGGCGCCGGACACCACCGCGCAGTATTTCATTGCCACCGCGGTCAGCGCGGTGCGCGCCGAGACGACCGAAGTCAAGCTCGCGCTGTGGCATGGCCTCAATCCGGTGCTGGCGCTGAGCGTGTTCACCGTCGCGTGCGGCCTCCTGGCTTATGTTTTCCGGCGTTTCGTCCAGCGTGCGACGCAGCCGCTTTTCTGGCTTGCCCGCGTTGGTCCGCAGCAATGGTACGAGTGGTTTTTGCAGGGACTCAACGCCGTGGCCAAATGGCAAACGCGTCTGCTGCAGAGCGGTTATTTGCGCTCGTACTTGCTCATGATCATCCTCACCACGATCGGGTTTACCGGCTATGCCCTGGTCAGCCGCGGCGCCCTGCCGCTCCTGCCGTCGTTGCCCGCAGCCCAATCCTATGAATGGCTCCTCGCGGCGATCATGCTGGTGGCCGCGATCGCCGTCGTGCGTGCCGGCTCGCGGCTGGCGGCGGTGGCCGCGCTTGGCGTCATCGGCTTCAGCATCGCCCTGCTTTTCGTGCTCTATGGCGCGCCCGATTTGGCGATGACGCAATTTGCCATCGAAACCCTGTCGGTGATCATCTTTGTGCTCGTGCTCTACAAACTGCCGCGCTTTGCCACTTTTTCGCGGCCGGGTGCGCGCCTGCGCGATGCCCTGGTTGCGCTGGCGGCCGGCGGCTTGATGACGCTGCTGGTGCTGGCGGTCACCGCCGCGCCGCTGCGTTCACGTTTGACCGGCTTCTTTGCCGGGAACAGCCTGCCTGCCGCCAATGGCCGCAACATCGTCAATGTCATTCTCGTGGATTTTCGCGGACTGGATACGCTCGGTGAAATCACCGTGCTGGTGGTCGCGGCGATCGGCGTTTATGCCCTGCTGAAGTTGCGCCTGGCCGAGAAGAAGGAGAAATGATCGTGCCCTCGTTGATTCTTTCCGTTGCCGTGCGTTCTCTGCTGCCGTTGCTGCTGTTGTTTTCCGTCTTCCTGCTCATTCGCGGCCATAACGAGCCGGGCGGCGGGTTTGTGGGCGGTCTGGTGGCCGCGGCGGCCTTTGCACTCTACGCCATTGCCGAAGGCGTGGCAAAAGTGCGCCAGACGCTGCGCGTCGATCCGCGCGTATTGATCGGCACTGGTTTGTTCGTTGCACTGGGCAGCGGCTTGCTTTCCCTGCTGCAGGGCCAGCCGTTCATGACCGGCCTTTGGTACAAACAAGCCGTGCCGGTCCTGGGCAAGCTCGGCACGCCGGTGTTGTTCGACACCGGCGTTTATCTCGTGGTGGTGGGCGTTATTCTGACCATCATCCTCACCCTGGCGGAGGAGTGAATGGAAACCGTGTTGGCGGTGGTGATTGGCGGTCTGTACGCTGCCGGCTTGTACTTGATGTTGCGCCGCAGCATCGTCAAATTAATTCTCGGCCTCGCCATCCTGGGCCACGCCGCGAATCTGCTGGTGTTCACGGTGGGACGCCTCACGCCCGGCCAGCCGCCGATCGTGCTGCCCGGCGCGACGACGCCGGTCGAGCCGTTCGCGGATCCGCTGCCACAGGCTTTGATTTTGACCGCCATTGTCATTGGCTTCGGCGTGCAGGCCTTCGCGTTGGTGCTGCTCAAGCGCGCCTATCAAACCGTGGGCACCGATGATTTGGATGAAATGAAATCGACCGATACATGAACGCACTGCTGGTTCTTCCCATCTTGATTCCGCTGGCCACCGCGGTGGTCGCGCTGTTGTTTTGGAATTACCGGCGCGTGCAGCGCGGCCTGCATCTCGCCGGCGCGGCCGCGCTGCTGGCGGTTGCGGTGGGGCTGCTCGTTTCCGTGTGGCACCACGGCATTCAGGCCACGCAGATCGGCAACTGGCCCGCGCCCTTCGGCATCACGTTGGTTGCCGATTTGCTCAGCGCCATCATGGTCGTGCTGGCCGGCTTGATGGGCTTTGCCGTGGCCGTCTATTCGCTGTTCAGCATCGACGCGCGCCGGGAATCGTTTGGCTATTATCCTCTGCTGCAAGTCCTGCTGATGGGCGTGTGCGGCGCGTTTCTCACCGGCGACATTTTTAACCTCTATGTTTGGTTCGAAGTGTTGCTGATCGCCTCGTTTGTGCTGGTGGCGCTGGGCGGCGAACGGCCGCAGCTCGAGGGCGCGATCAAGTACGTCACGCTCAATTTGGTGTCTTCCGCCTTGTTTCTCGCGGCGGTGGGCATCCTTTACGGCGTGGCCGGCACGCTGAACCTGGCCGATCTCGCGCGCCAGTTGAGCCTGCTCGACCGGCCGGGCCTGGTGATGGCGCTGGCCATGTTGTTTCTGGTGGCATTCGGCATCAAGGCCGCGGTGTTTCCGCTCTTTTTCTGGCTGCCGGCTTCCTATCACACGCCGCCCATCGCGGTGTCGGCGATCTTCGCCGGCCTGCTCACCAAAGTCGGCGTGTATGCGTTGCTGCGTGTGTTCACGCTGCTGTTTGTGCAGGATACCGGCTTCACGCATCAACTCATTCTGCTCATCGCCGGCCTGACCATGATCACCGGCGTGTTGGGCGCAGCCGCGCAACAGGAAATCCGCCGCATTCTCTCCTTTCACATCGTCAGCCAGATCGGCTACATGATCATGGGGCTCGGCCTCAAC
>JBBIKM010000255.1:0-1365 GCA_037445455.1 bacterium
GCTTCAAATGACCAAGTGCCTGCGCAAGTTTTCTGACAGGCTGAGAACCTGGCCCTGCGGGCAGCACAAAAATTGTCCAACCGATGGAGACAACCCAACTGATTAAAACCTTCTTCATCAGTTGGCCCTAATCTATCTATCTGTTGGTGGAAAGTGAGGATTTTGTTCCAGGTTTGAAAAGCTTAATCGCTTGCGTTGCCGGCTGTGACTCCCTTGCGCGCTCTGAAGCGGCGGTACCATTTGCGGATTGCCCAGGCCGCAAGCCAGAACACCGGCACCAGCGGCGACACCGCCATCACAAACGTGATGGTGCCACTCAACACATCGCCAAACCCCACGAGCCCGTTTTCAAAGCCGCGTTTGAGTTTGCCCCAAAAGCTGTCGCGGCCGGTGGTGATGAGCGGCCGCGGCTCATACAGCCGCACGGTGATGGTGGACAGCGCCACTTGATCGGCGAGATAGCGCTTGCGGCCCTCCAGCCGTTCGATTTCTTCGCGCACGCTTGCGAGCGCCTGTTCGACTTCCAAGATCTCACTGGTCTTGTTGGCGGTCTTGAGAATTTCCTGAAAGCGCTGTTCCGCCCGGCGCTTGTTTTCCAGCCGGGCGGTGAGATCATAAAATTCCTCGGTCACGTCGTTGCCGCTGAGGTTTTCCGTTTCCACTTTTTTGACCAGTTTCTTCAGCGCGGCCAGCGTGGTCTCGAATTTGTCCGCGGGCACGCGCAATGTGAGCGTGCCGGATTTGCGATTGTCATCCCGCACGCTGGTTTGCGCCGACACGAGATAGCCGCCGTTCTCTTCTGCCAGGGCGCGCATGCGGCCGGCGGCTGCTTCAAAATCCTCGACCTCGCAGAAGAGTTCCGCGGTCTTGATGATCATGCGCGCCGGGGGAACCGGTGCGGCGGCCGGCTGGTTCACGTCCGCGGCCCGGCCGGCGAGCAGCGCTTCAGCGCCTCCGCCTTCCGCGCTCGCGGCTGCTTGCGGCAGACTTCTGGCGTACTGCGCGTCAAAGACCGGCGGTGCGGCCTGACGCGAATCACAACTGAGGAGAATCAACAAGAAAAGCAGAAACAGAAGAGAGGTTGGGTGCAGTTTCATTGTATGCCTCACCGGAACGAGTCTTACCGGGCGCGTTGGCAGCATAATCGTGGATGGAAGCGCGCAGCACGGCGCAAGCATACGATTTGCGCCCTCCAAAATCAAGCAATTATCCCGGCGGCGAACGAAAAACCGTTTGACTTTACCGACAAAATTTACTATTTAATGCGTGCAAAAATCGCAGGTTTACTGAGGCGGAAGCGAAGCATGCAGCAATCACGGAGCAACGCAACGATGAGGAGAGTGGTCATGAAGAAGCTTGCCTTCG
>JBBIKM010000255.1:1392-4132 GCA_037445455.1 bacterium
CGGCGCTGGCCGCTGCGCAGTTGAAAGAGCAGACGCAGCCGGTTCCGTTCTCACACTTGCTGACGGCGCCTTTCAGCAAGCCGCAGGGCGTGATCGGCCTGTTGGGCTTGAATCCCCAGCGCTTCAGCATGCAGCAAAGCTACTCGCTCTCCTACCTGAGCGTGGGCGGCCAGGGCTTCAGCCAGGGCCTCTATTTGAACACCATGGGCTACCGGGTGGCGGACAACATGCAGGTGGCGCTGCAGTGGGGTGTGATGAATCAGCCCCTGGGCGCGTTCGGCGTGCCCGGTGTGAATCAAAGCGGTTTCTTCCTGTCCGGCGCGAGCCTGGAATACAAGCCGAGCCGCAGCACCGCGCTGAGCGTGCAGTTCAGCAGTTATCCCACGCATTACTACCTGCCGTATCGTCACTATGATCGCTGGTGGGATCCGGCGCCTGCGCTGACGCCATTGCCCGGCGACAAATAACTCGAACGCTGCAATGACTCGCTCGCGCGGGTCATTTTTTTGTCTGATCATTCAAAGTTGAGGAAAAGGAGCGTGCCGAAGCAACGTATGGCAACACCAAGCCGGTCGAAGAACACCTCCGCCTCCGCGGGCAGCCCGCGGGCAATGGCCAGGCGCACGAGCACGAAGGGAAGCTTCAGTCTGAAGAACGGATTTCTCTCGATCGCCCTGTGGGGCTTGGGCATCATCAACGTTCTATTGATTGTTTCGTTCGTCAGCAAACATTTTCTCTCCGGCACCGAGCGCCCGATGAGCTCGGAGACGCTCGCGGAGGCACCGACCGCTGAAAACGCCAAGATCGAGGTACTCAACGCCTGTGGCGTCAGCGGCCTGGCGCGCCGATATGCCGACTTGCTCAAGGCGCAGGGCTTTGATCCGGTGAATGTCTCCAACTACGAAGGCAACGCCAGCGTGCCGCGCACCTACATCTATGACCGGCGCTCGAAAGAGATGGAAAACGGCCTGACGATCGCCAGGATTCTCGGCCTGCCGGATGAGTATGTGGTGTATCAGGCCAGCCCGGAACGCCTGGTGGCCGCGACCCTGATCATCGGCGAAGATTACAAGCAGATTCCCGTCAAGCCCAAGTAAGCCCGACTGCCGGCACCGGCTGCGCTTCCGGCGCTGCGAAATCTCGTGTTGCGGCCTGCGGGAAGATGATTTTCCCGGCCCTCGGAGGCACGATGCAATCCGCTCCCGCCCAGACCGCAGCGGTGCCGTCGCGAGGCTTTCGTCTCTCCCCCAATGGTGGCAAGCCGCGCGCTGCCTCGTCCCGTGAATAAACTTCGCACCGCTTGGTGGATGGCGTTCTACAATCTGGTCGCCGTCCCTTTTCTTTTTGTCCTCTTTCAGCTCATCGCAGCATTGTTGGGCCGCACCCGCGCCGGCGCCAAAATCAAGCTGGGCCGGCAGGGCCGCGCGCATTTATTTTCCCGGCTGGCGCAGCAAATGGCCGCCTTCCCGGCTGAGAGCCCGCGCTTTTGGGTGCATGCCGCCTCGATGGGCGAATGCGAACAGGCCAGGCCGATTTTGCATGAGATCGGCAAACGCTTTCCCGGCAGCGTACGCGTGCTGACCGTTTTCTCGCCCAGCGCCTACCAAAATCTCTCCCGCCAAAATTTGCCCGCGGAAGTGATGTGCTATTTGCCGATCGATACTCCCGCCAATGCCCGCCGTTTCCTGGAGCTGGTCAATCCCGCGGCCGGACTGGTTATTCGCCACGACTACTGGCCCAATTTTATCTGGCAGGCGCGGCGCCGCGGTGTTTTCCTGCTGCTCGCCGATGCCAGCGTGAGCGCCAACGCGGCGACCAAACGCAACTGGCCGGGCGTGCGCCAGTTCAACCGCGAGGTGCTTGCCAATTTCGCGGTGATCGCTGCGGTTTCCGCCGCTGCTGCCGCGAGTTTGCGGCCGCTGTTGCGCCATCCCGAGCGCTTGCGCATTCTCGGCGATACGCGTTACGATCAAGTGCTGTGGCGCACGCAGCAGGCGGATTGCAGCAGGATTTTGCCCGCAAGCTGGCGGCCGGAGGGCCCGGTGTTGGTTGCCGGCAGCACCTGGCCCTCCGATGAAGAAGTGCTGCTGCCCGCCTTCGTGGCGGCGCGGCGGCAGGTGCCCGGTTTGAGAATGATTCTCGTTCCGCATGAGCCGACAGCCGCGCATTTGGCTGAGCTCGAGCTGCGCTTCGCGCAACATCAACTGCGTGGCGCACGACTCTCGCAGCCGCAGGAGGCAGGCACAGCCGCGATTCTGCTGGTCGATCGTGTCGGCGTGCTGGCGGAGCTGTATGGCGCGGGCCAGATCGCGTTTGTCGGCGGGAGTTTTGGCCCGGGCGTGCACAGTGTGCTCGAGGCCGCAGCGCACGGCGTGCCGGTGCTGTTCGGGCCGCGCATGAACAACTCGCCCGAGGCACTCGAAATGAAAGCCGCGGGCTTGGGCAAAGTCGTGAGCGATACCGCAACCTGCGCAGGCGAGCTGCTGGCCTTGCTGCAGAATGCTGCGGCCCGCGAAGAAGTGGGGCGGCAGTGCCGCGCGTTTGTCGCAGCCAAAGCCGGGGCTGCGGGCCGGATTGGGGAGGTGCTGGCGGCGGCCTGCGATTCAAGTCTGCGATTCGACCTGCGATCGAACCTGCGATTCAACCTGTGATTCAACCTGTGATTCAAATCGCAGGCTGGTAGATGAAGCCGGCTGAAGCCGGCTGGTGAGGGTGGCGTTGGGGCAGATGGCGGCGAATT
>JBBIKM010000255.1:4232-7499 GCA_037445455.1 bacterium
ATTCAGGCTGCAGCTTTGAATTGATTCACCAGAAGCCGGGTTGAGGGATTTGGAGAGAACCTTGACCTGCGATTCAAACCTGCGATTCAACCTGTGATTCAACCTGCGATTCAAATCGCAGGCTGGTAAAAGAAGCCGGCTGAAGCCGGCTGGTGAGGGTGTGGTGGGGGGGCGGATCAGGGCGAGTTTAGGACTCGGGTGAAAGGTGATTCAGATTCCGAAGGACTTGTATTGAGGGATTCGGCGGAAACCTTGATTTTTTCAGGGCACATGCCTATTATTCGGCAGTCACTGCATGCCCGACAATCCTTCGCCAAGCCCTGCGATCGGCTCTCGAACGCATTCTGGCTGCCTGCACAAGCAAAAGGTGAATGTCATGCGGAAACATCTTTTTCGACTTGCGCACTGTGCTGAATCGCGACAAGATTCCTCCTGAATGACAGGCAGCCACGAACGGCGTTGCGATTCCATTGATTCACGCAAAACTCAACCAGCTCGGTTGTCAAACGAACATGCGAGTATTCCTCAGCCATTCCGGCGAAGACAAAGCCCTGGCCCGCAAAGTCGCCGCCACCCTGCAGGAGGCCGGTCTGGAAGTGTGGGACGATCAGACCGAGATTCTGCCGGGAGACAATTGGGCGGAGAAAGTCGCACAAGCATTGCGCGATTCCGATGCCATGGTTGTTCTGTTCACGCCCAAAGCCTTCTCCTCCAAGACCGTGCGTCATGAAGTTGAATATGCCCTGGGGCAGGAACGCTACCGCAACCGCTTGATCCCGGTGCTGGCCGGTCCTCCGGAGGAGATTTCGGAGCACAACCTGCCGTGGATCCTGCGGCGGCAGCACCTGGTCAGACTGCCGGATCACGAAAGCGACACGGGCATCAAGCGCATTGCGCAAGCGCTGCTCGACGCTGCCTGAGGCCTGGTGCTCGCCGCCCGGGGACCGAAAATGCTGCCCAAGGAAGTCTTTCTTTCGCACTCCCATCACGACCGGCAGTTCGCTGCTGAACTTGCCGGCGTGATGCGCCAGCACGGCATTCCGGTGTGGTTCAGCGTGACCCATATCGTGGCGGCAAGGCAATGGCACGATGAGATCGGCGCGGCGCTCGACCGCTGTGATTGGTTTGTCGTCATTCTCTCGCCTGCGGCAGTGAACTCCATTTGGGTGAAGCGGGAACTGCTGTATGCTCTCCAGCAAGATCGGTTTGAAGATCACCTCCTTCCTGTTTTGTATCAGCCCTGCGATTATCAAAAACTCTCCTGGGTCCTGCCGGCTTATCAAATGGTGGATTTCACCGCAACGCGCGAGAGCGGTTATCGCGAGCTGCTGCGTGCCTGGGGTGTGGAGTATGTGGCCAAATGAATTCTCTGGAAAAATCCCCGGCGACCGGCGCCCAACGAAGCGCTGCCGCCGATGAGACCAGGCTGCTGCCGCCGGCGTTGTTGCAGAAACCACCCGGCGAGACGGAATGGCTTTGGGGCCTGGCGCAGCGGCGTGTATGACTTCACTGCGCTCCCGCAAGCAACTCACAGACAAGCAGGAGGGAAAGAGCAAGCCATGAACGAAGCTGATACCGTGCTGCCGAGCCGGGCCGCCACTGACGACGACCTGTTCTACCTCAAACTCGCGCGCGACGAATTCGCCGCCAGCCTGGGCCGCCTCGAAGAAACGGCAAAATACCTGATCGGCGCCATCGGCGCGGTGGCCGGCTTGGTGCTGGCCGGCATGCAGGTCAAGCTGGCGGTCAAGCCCGGGTTGCCGGGCGATTCTTTCACCGCACCGTTTTTGTTGTGGGGACTGAGCGCCTTGTGCGCCATGCTGGTGTTCTTCCCCCTGCCGTATCGCCATTATCAACATTCGCCCGCCGCCATTCGCCGCGCCTTCGAGCGCGCGCGCAAAGTGAAATGGGCCTTGTTGCTGGCTGCGGTGCTGGCGTTCGCGGCGGGACTCTATTTGGCCGCGCAAATGCTGTGATCGCGTTGAACTTTTGGGAGTTTGCCATGGCCGATCCTCTTAAAGATCGCATTGGCCGCGTGCAATGCGAACATTGCCACAAGCCTTTTCATATCGCGGCGCAGCCCAAATCCGATGAGCCGGGGGAGGAGGAAATCAAGCTGAACTGCCCCTATTGTGACACGCCGCTGCTGGTCAAGGTGCCGCGCCGTTACTTGTCGCAGAATATCCTGCTGCGCGGCATCGTCAATCGCTGACAATCCTGCTGCCGGCATTTTCCCCGGCACTGGCATTTGTGGCCGGAGCAGGAAGGCGCCTTGAAGGTTGACAGACGCGATTGTTACAGCCGTTCTCAATTGAGCGAAAAGGTTCGTAGTCCCCGCCCCTGGTGGGCGGCTGTTGCAGCCAATGGATTCGCGGTTGCAATAGTGCCCCGCAAGGTTTGTAGTCCCCGCCCCTGGTGGGCGGTTGTTGCAGCCAATGGATTCGCGGTTGCAACAGTGCCCCACCAGGAGGCAGGCCGACGAACCTGCTCACGCATTTGAAAAACGCTGTTCTGTCCGCCCGCAAGCGCAGCTTTTTGATCAAGACGTTTCTGCAGCGGCTGGACCGTTGCCTGAAAAAATTCAGCCTCTCCCCGGTGCCCGAGGTTCCAAAAACTCCGGTTCAGCCGAGGGTGGAACATTTTCAGACGGACACTTGCAACCCATTGCTTTGCGAAATAACTCATGACCCGGGAACCCATTATGCCTCTCGAACTCGTCATTCGCCCGACTATTCCGGCACATGACCTGACTGTGCTCACGCGCTTGCGCCGGGAATTCGACCGCAAGATGGAACGCCACGAACCGCTGTTCCGCAAAGAAATCATTGCGCTCGGCACGCATCTTTGGGAGGCCCTTGCTCATGCCGTGGACGGCGGCATGGAAAAAATTCTCGCCCTGCAGCAGCAGGCCATTGCCAGCGGCACTCATGTGCGCCTCGTTCTTGAATCCGGCGAGCCGGACATACAGGCCCTGCCGTGGGAAATGACGTTTCACGCCGACCAACGCCTCGGCTTTCTAAGCTGCAATGCCGATTTCACCCTGCTGCGGCGCTGGCAGCCGCCGGACGCCGCAATGCCCGACCTGCCCGGCGGGCCGCTGCGCATTCTGCTTTTTGTGGCCTCGCCTGAAGATCTCGATCCCGAAAAATCCCGCCTGGATTTTGAAACCGAGCAAAATTTCCTCTTTGACCAGCTCGATGCCGGCCTCAGCCGCGGCGAGGTGGAAATCGACGTGGCCGAAGACGGCACGCTGGCAACCCTGCAAGC
>JBBIKM010000256.1:0-7419 GCA_037445455.1 bacterium
GAGATTGACACCGGGCAGCGCCTCCCGGGTCGTGGCCTCGCGCACGGTGCCGGCGATGACGCCGCGCGCTGCCGGGGGCTGCCCGTTGAGCGCCGCCCCGCCGGCAAGCAGCAGGGCGGGGAGGAGGAAGTTCAGCAACCGCTGGGGAAAACGTTCCATGAGTTCAGTCCCTGAATGATGGATGGAATAACGTTCTGGCAATCGTCTGCTTGATGCCATGCGCGATCGAGCTGCCGGCTGGGCGGCCTCTGATTGATCATGGCAGGATGGGAGAGGGCGGCGACAAGCGAGCGAAGTCGGCCACGATATCGACGCCGGTGAGCATTTCTTTTTCAGGCACGGTGATGCTGGCAGGCGCATTGAGGCTGCCGTTCAGGCTGTAGACGCCCAGAGTGTCCAGGCCGCTGTAGTCGCTGCTGGCAAATTGTTTCCTGGGTTTCCACGCCAGCACCACCCACTCGTAGGTGCCGGGCGCCAGCGTGAGGGTGTAGTCGTAGCTGGAAACGAAGCGCGGCAGCGTGTCGCTGAAGACGGGAGGGTTCAAGGCAATGTCGAAGACCGAGGCGGGCATTTTTTTGAATACCGCCACCCGCACCCATTCCGTTGTGTCCGGCCATGCCCCCACGTAAGTGATGCGCCCGGCAATTCCTTCACGAATGGGCGCCAGCCCGTGATCTGTGCACGCGGGAACAATAATCATGAAGACAACGAAGCCAAGCGGGAGAAGCGAGATGGCGTGCTTCCGCATGTGTTTCCCTCACAGGAAGTAGGTGGTAAAGCTCACGGCCGCGGGAGGCGCTGCGACGGTCAAAAAGCTCCGTCGCCCGTGTGGCGGTCCGCTGCCGCAATACCGGTCAAGAAGCGTAGCTCAAATTACAGTACGAGATCATCATTGTCAACGGCGAAAATGGATGCTTGTGCGCGTGAAATCCATTCTCCTGCCCCGCAACGCTTCGGAAAGGAATAACCATGCTGCGGCATGCCAAATCTGCGGCCGGCGGATTCAACCGTGCACAACTTCTGCCTCGCTTGTTCGAAATCCTGCTCGTGTGCAGCCTCGCTGCGAACGCCCCTCCTGCGCAAGCGCCCAGCGGTCTGGATCATCAATTCTTCACGCAGGTGCTGCAAGACCACGTCAAGGACGGCGCAGTCGATTATCGCGCTCTCCAGACGGATGCGCGCTGCCTGGCCGCCTTGCAGCAAACGGATCCCGGCGCCCGCACCGACCGCCGGGAGTGGCTGGCATTTTGGCTGAACGCCTGCAATGCCTTCACCCTCCAAATATGTCAGCGCCGGGTATCCTTTGGAAAGCTTGATGAGCAGGTTCTCCCATGCGACCGGCAGCGGTGGGTCTAAAACTAAATTCATCGCCATGAATGGTGTCCGCTATTTGCTCAATGATATCGAGCATGAAGTACTCAGGTCCATGGGCGATGCGCGCAGCCGCTTTGCGCTCGTCTGCGGCGCGCGGAGCGGTCCGCCGCTGCATCCGGAAGCCTGCACTGCAACGCAGCTCGACGAACAGCTCGAGGAACAGGGTCGCATCTTTTCCGGTCAGGCTGAAAAGAACCGTTTCGCTTTTGACCGGCGGGAAGTTCAGCTCTCGCAAATCGTCGCTTGATTCAAGCATGGCTTTAGCAAAGAGAGCGGCAATGTGCTTGCTTTCATCAGCCGGTTTATGCCGGCGGAACAGGCCACAGAGCTGCGAGCCATTGCCACCGGCTTGACCGTCAAATACCTGGAATATGATTGGCGCCTGAACGAAATGCCCAAGGAAGAGGGCGGACTGCAGTGATACCATGAAACGCGCCGGCGGCACGTAGTTGCCCCTTGCGTCTCGCGTGCCATTTCTGCACACTTCCATCATGACAACGCGCCAGCACGATGCCTGCGCCTGCCCTGACCTGGGTTAACTGCCGGCGCGGAGAATGACTGGAAAAGAATGAAAATCGAATATCTGCTGTTCAATTTGTTCGTTTTCGCCGGGCCGGCAGTCATGAGTTTCGAAAGGCAGATTTATTTCTTCTCGAAATGGCGCCGGGCCGGGCTGGCGATTGCTCCGGTCGCGCTGCCTTTCATCGTGTGGGATGCTGCTGTGACCGGACGGCATTGGTGGTTCAATTCCGCCTACACGCTCGACTTGCGCGTGGCCGGCCTGCCGCTCGAAGAGCTGCTGTTCTTCTTCACTGTGCCGTTTGCCGCGTTGTTTGTTTGGGAGGTGATCGGCTTTTATCTGCCCGAGCGCAACAGCGCCGTGGCCGGAGGTTTCGCCGTGCTGCTCTGGCTGGCGCCCCTGCCGGGCCTGCTCGCCTTCCTCAGCGGCCGGGAATACACCGGCATCATGCTCGTGGCGTTGGGCCTCACGGCTGCGCTCGACCGGCTGCTGCAAACCCGCTTGTTGATTGGGCGGCGGGTGCTGTACTATTTTGGCGCGACGGTGGTGATGAACTTGATTTGCAACGGTTATCTGACGGCGCGGCCGGTGGTGATCTACAACGAGGCTTATCAACTCGGCATTCGGCTGGGCACCATTCCCATGGAAGACTTTGGTTATGGTTTCGCTTTGATTATGCTGGTCACGATACTTTATGAGAAGTTTCGCGGTGTTGCCCCCGCCTAAACGCGTGTTGGTCGTCGGCGCCGGCCTGGGCGCGTTGAGCGCCGCCGTGCGCCTGGCGCGCATGGGATTTCGCGTTACGGTGTTCGAGAAGAACCCCGAGATTGGCGGCAAAGCCGGCGAAAGGATTCTGGGCGGCTATCGCTTCGATACCGGGCCCTCATTGCTCACCATGCCGTTCGTGGTTGACGAGCTGTTTGCTTTTGCGGGGTATCCGCGCGAGCAGTTTCTGCAATATCTGCCGCTGGAGCCCATTTGCCGTTATTTCTTTCCCGGCGGCACGCGGCTGGATGCCAGCTCCGAGGTTGCCCGCATGAAGGCGGAAATCGCCCGGCTCTCCGCCGGGGAAGCGGCGCAATACGAGAAATTCCTGGCATACAGCCGTCGCATTTATCAACTCACGGCCGAGGTTTTTCTCTTCTCGCCATTTCATGAATGGCGCAAGCTGCTGCGCTGGCGCAATTGGCGGGCGTTGCTCTTTCTGCCGCGGATCGACCCATTGCGCACGGTGCATCAGGGCGTCGCGCGTTTTTTCTCCGACGAGCGCCTGCGCCAGTTGTTCGACCGCTATGCCACCTACAACGGCTCGAATCCCTATCGCGCGCCGGCGACCTTGAATATCATTCCGCATGTTGAGTATGAGCTGGGCAGCTATTACATTCAGGGCGGCATGCGGCAGTTGGTGAAGGCGCTCGCGCAAGTGCTGCAGGCTCTGGGTGTCGAGATTCACACCTCCTGCCGCGTCGAAAAGATCCTGCATGACGGCAAACAGGTCACCGGCCTGCTGGTGCATGGCGAGAAGGTGGCGGGTGACTATGTGCTGTGCGGCCAGGACGTGGTGGTTGCTCATGAACAATCCCTCGAAGGTTTTGACCGGCGGCGCCGGCAACTGCGCAAGTTGGAGCCTTCCTGTTCCGGGCTGGTTTTTCTTTGGGGGATCCGCCAACGCCACAACCAACTGCTGCATCACAACCTCTTTTTTTCGCAGAACTACCGCCGCGAATTCGAGCAGATTTTCGATGAACTGGTGCCGCCGGAAGATCCAACCATTTATCTTGCTATCACCAGCAAGAGCGATCCGGCGCATGCGCCCGGCAACGGCGAGAATTGGTTTGTGTTGTTGAATATGCCTTATGTGAACGGCAGGCTGGATTGGCAGAAGGAATTGCCGTGGGTGCGCGAGCGCGTGCTGGCAAAGTTGAGCCGGTTTGGTTTCGATGTTGCCGGTGACATTGAAGTGGAGAGTGTCATCACACCCCAGGACTTCCAGGACCTGTACTTGAGCAATCGCGGCAGCATTTATGGCATTTCCTCCAATCGCCGCAGCACCGCCTTTCGCCGGCCACCGAACCGCAGCCGTGATCTCCAGGGTTTGTATTTTGCCGGCGGCGCGACCCATCCCGGCGGCGGCATTCCGCTGGTGCTGCTTTCCGGCAAGCTGGCCGCCGAATTGCTCGCCGAGCATGCCGCAAATTCCTGAGGCCGCAGCACAGTCCGCCGGCGCAGAAATGAGGAAGGTGGCATGGGGGAATGCAGCCGGTGCAGCGTAGTAGCATGAGTGGGATAAGAAACGCCAAATTGAACAAGAGAGTGTGTGCGAAAAATGAGAAATACGAAAAGGATCGTGGTCATTGGTTCCGGCTTTGGCGGTCTGGCGGTGGCGGTGCGGCTGCAGGCGGCGGGCTTTGCCGTGACCGTGCTGGAAAAAAACGCGCTGGTCGGCGGCCATGCCTACCAGCTCAAGCGGCAGGGCTACACGTTTGACATGGGGCCCTCGCTGATCACCGCGCCGGACATCATCAATGCCGTGTTTGCCAGCGCCGGCCGCCGCCTGGAAGATTACCTCGACCTGGTGAGGCTCGAGCCGTTCTATCGCATCTATTATCATGACGGCACGCATCTCGACTACTCCGGTGAGGTGTCAGCGATGAAAGCGCAAATGTCCGCCTTTCATCCGCGCGATGGCGAGAACTATGAACGTTTCCTGCGCGACAGCGGCGCCATCTACCGCGCCGTCATCGAAGACGGCTTGGGCACCACTTCGTTCCATCAGCTCAAGACGCTGCTCAGCTTTTTGCCGCGCGCCTTTCGCCTGAAAGCCCTGTACCCCGCGCATTTTCTCGTCAGTCGCTATTTTCGTGACCCGCGCAACATCTTTGCCTTTTCCTTTCATCCGCTGTTCATCGGCGGCAATCCCTTTCGCGCGCCCAGCGTCTATTTGATGATTCCTTATCTTGAGAAGGCCGGCGGGGTGTGGTTCAGCCGCGGCGGCATGTACAGCCTGGTGCAGGCTTTCGAAAAAGTGTTTCTGGAACTCGGCGGCCGCCTCGAAACGGAAGCCGAGGTGACGGAGATTGTGGTTCGCAACGGCCGCGCCGCCGGTGTCATGGCCCGGGAGGAGTTTTTCGGCGCCGAGGCGGTGATCTCCAATGCGGATTGGGCGCATACGCAATTACAACTCATCAAGCCGGAGCACCGCCGCCACTGGTCCGATCGCAAAGTCAAAAAGCTGGATTATGCCATGAGCGCGTTCCTGCTCTATTTGGGCGTGCGCAGGCAATATCCCCAACTCCTGCATCACACGCTGATCCTGTCGCCGCGCTATCGCGAGTTGGTGAAAGACATCTTTGACCGCAAGATTTTGCCGGAGGATTTTTCCATGTATTTGCACGCGCCCACGCGCACGGATCCGGCGATGGCCCCGCCCGGTTGTGAAAGCATGTATGTGCTGATTCCGGTTCCCAACCTTGCGGCGGAGGTGGATTGGCAAATCAACGCGCGGCCTTTTGCCGACAAGGTTCTGCGCTTTTTGGAGGAGGATTTCGGCCTGCATGAGTTGCGCCGTCATATTGCAGTCATGGAGATCTTCACCCCGCTGGATTTCAAGCTGCAACGCAATTCCTATTTGGGCAGCGCGTGGGGCGTGGAGCCAAAGCTGACCCAGACGGCTTATTTCCGGCCGCACAATCGCAGCAACGATATTCCCAATCTCTACTTCGTCGGCGCGAGCACGCATCCCGGCGCGGGCGTGCCCGGTGTTTTGCTCACCGCTGCGGCCACGGAACGGCTGGTGCGGGAAGATTTCGGCATGCCGGCGCTGGCGCTCACGGCTCAAGCAGCAGGAGTTTGAACCCGCCATAACGTTGACTGCCCGCGGCTGCCCGGGCGGCACACCTGACTTCCATATGAGAAACGATGAATGCATTTTCGAGAAGCAACTATGAAATACTGGCTGGAAAAGAAGAATCGCCTGGTGTTTGATCATGCCCGCCATTCGACCGCCCATCATTCCAAGAGTTTCTACCTCGCGGCCCGCCTGCTCCCTGAAGAAAAGCGCTGGGCAACCTTTGCGGTTTACGGCTACTGCCGTTATGTCGACAACCTGATTGACAATCAACGCACCCGCCATACCGTCGAGATCGAGCGCGAGCTGGAATTTCTGGTGCACGAACTGGAAGCCGCCTACCGCACCGGCGAGTCCGAGCATCCCATCATTCAGCCTTTTGTCGTTGCCGCCCTGCGCTTTGGCATTCCCATCAAACATCCGCTGGATTTGATCAGCGGCGTGCGCATGGACTTGCGCCACGTGCGCTATGAGACGTTCGAGGAGCTTTATCCGTTTTGCTACAAAGTGGCGGCAGTTGTCGGGCTGATGATGACCCACATCTTCGGTTACGACGCGCCCAGTGCCTTCGCTTATGCCGAAAAGCTCGGCATTGCCATGCAATTGACCAACATTCTGCGGGATATTCAAGAAGACCGCCGCATGGGCCGCATCTACCTGCCGCTGCAGGAGCTGCAGGCCTACCATTGCGCCGAGCAGAACATTCTCGCCGAGCAGATGACGCCGGCGTTTCGCGAGCTGATGGCGTTCCAAGTCAATCGCGCGCATTCCTACTACGACGCGGCGGAAGCTGGCATTGCGCTGCTGCAGGAAGATGCACGCTTTGCCGTGTACGCAGCCAGCCGCATCTATCGCGGCATTCTGCGCCGCATTGAAGCGCGCGACTACAACCCGTTTCTCGGGCGGGTGTTCGTGCCAAAACACACCAAGCTCAGCATCGTGCTCGAGGAAGTGCTGCGCACGAGAATGCTCGCCGCTCACGGCGGCCTGGCTTGTCCCGTCGACCTGGGCTGAGGCCATGATTCCCGCCAAACATGCGCGTTGGGCTGAGGCGATTTTCCATCCCTATCTCCGGCAGCTCTGCCGCCGCCATTTTCACCGGCTGGAGATTCTCGGCAACCTGCCGCACTTCGACCCGCAGTTGCCCGTGCTGCTGCTGCCCAATCACAGCACGTGGTGGGACGGCTTCTTCGTCTATCTCTTGAACCGGAAGGTTTTTCAGCGGCGGCCCTATTTGATGATGCTGCAAGAGCAGCTCGCGCGCTACTCATTTTTTGCGCGGCTCGGCGCTTTTGCCATCGACCCGCATTCGCCGCGCGAGGTGAGGCAATCCTTGCGCTATGCTGCGGAACGCCTGCACCTGCAGCCGCCGGTTCTGCTGGCCCTCTTTCCGCAGGGTGAATTGCGGCCGTGGCATGTGCGGCCGCTCGGTTACCGCCGCGGCATCGAAATTCTGCTCAAGATGGCGCACTGCCGGGTCAATCTACTCAACCTGGCAATCTATGCCGATTTCCACCGCGAACGCCGGGCAGAAGTTTTTTTTCTGTTCGATGAGAACCGCATTGTTGATGACCGCAACTACCCCGATCACCTCGGCCTGGAGCTTGCCGAGGAACGGCTGCTCGCCGAGCTGAGACAACGCTGTGATCGTGGTGAATCCGGTGTGTCCGTGCTGGCG
>JBBIKM010000257.1:0-241 GCA_037445455.1 bacterium
CTGGGCGCCGGCGTGCCGGACGGACATGCCGGAGGCGGGAAAGGAAAAATCCGCCACCAGCACCTCGTCGCCGGGGCCGATCTCCAGCGCGAGCAGCGCCGCGAACAGAGCCGAAGTGCAACTGTTCATCGCCACCGCATGTTCGCAGTGTGACAGCTCCGCCAGCCTCTTTTCAAAACGCGCGGACTCGCTGCCGCAGCCTGCCACCCAGCCGGATTGCAGCACCCCCTCAATGGCGGCA
>JBBIKM010000257.1:258-7401 GCA_037445455.1 bacterium
GTCGAAATTGTGATGCACGAAGCGAATGCCGTCCACACCGGTACGCAGCACTTCGGGCCGCTGCTCCCCCAGACCGGGCAGGGCATATGCGCGCTTGCAGGAGACGCAGACAAATTGAAAGAGATTGGTGTTGGCGATGTGATAGTCGCGATGCAAATGATGGCCGCAGGCGCACACGTAGCCGATGATGCGGCCGGGATTGCCCACCACCAGCGCATGCGGCGGCACGTTTTTCAGCACCACGGTTCCGGCGCCGATCATGCAGTATTCCCCCAGGCGCACGCCGCACACGATGGTGGCGTTGGCGCCGATGGATGCCCCCTTTTCCACCACGGTTTCCACCACGCGCCAGGTGGTGTGATGCGAGCGCGGCAGCAGGTCGTTGGTGAACACGGCATTGGGGCCGACGAAAACCTCGTCTTGCAACGTCACGCCGTGATAAACCGAGACACCGTTTTGAATCTTGACGCCGTCACCGATGGTGACATAGTGGTCAACATAGACGTCCTTGCCGAGCACGCAGTGTTTGCCGATTTTCGCGCCTTCGCGCACATGCACATAATGCCAGATTTTGGTGCCCTCGCCGATGGTGGCGTGGGCGGAAACAACGGCGGTTTCATGAATGAACACGTCCTTCGGGGTCACATTTTTCATGGTCTCTTTTCCTGCCTCCGGGAGTGGGGAGCTTCATTGGGGGCGACGATGCCAAATCAAACCGACCGGCGCAGCCGTGGTCGCAGGCGGCGCGCCGTGCTCTTCCCACCGTCTTCACTCGGCAGGCGTGGCCAGCGCACGTTCCTGCGGCTGCACGTGGGTGTACCAATCCAGCGTGCGGCGCAACCCGTCCTCGAAGCTGACGGCGGGCGCAAAGCCCAGCAATTCCTGCGCGCGGCGAATGTCACCGCGATGGCGGCGCACGTCCGCCGGCCGCGCCGGCCGGTATTCGATGGGTCCGTCATAGCCAAAATAGGCACAGATGCCGCGCATCACCTCGGCAATGCTGATCTCGCGTCCCGAGGCCAGGTTGATCACCTGGCCGCGCGCCGCCGGCATCTCATAAGCGGCAATCAAGCCGGCCACGGTGTCGGATACAAAAATAAAGTCGCGTGTCTGCAAACCGTCGCCGTAGATCACCGGCTGCTCGCCGCGCAGCAAACGGGCCGCCGTCAGTGGAATCACCGCTTCCAGGCCGCGATCGCAATTCTGCCGCGGGCCGTAATTGTTGAAGGGCCGGATGATGGCGAGATCGGCGCCCAGGGTGTGCGCGTAGCTGAGCGCCATCAGATCCGCGGCGGCCTTGCCGGCGGCATAGGGCGTGGCCGGCGCGTACGGGTGACTTTCATCCATCGGAAACGTTTGCGCGCTGCCGTACGCTTCCGAGGAAGAACAATGAATCAATGTCTGAAAGGCGCCTTTGCGCTGCAGATAGAGCAGCGTTGCCATGATCTCGACATTCACCAGATAGGCGCCTTCCGGATTGGTGAAACTGTACAGCAGCGCCCTGGTGGCAAGATTGAAAACCACTTCGACGCGATGTTTGCTGATGAGATAATCGAGCGCGGACAACTCCGCGGCATCTTCCCGGTAAAAATGAAAACGCGGAGACTGCCGCGCCTGCGTCAAATTCTCCAGGCTGCCGAGAAAAAGATTGTCAACCGCGACCACGGCCGCGGCGCCGCCCGCCAGCAGGGCATCAACCAGGTGACTGCCAATGAAACCGGCGCCACCGGTGACGAGAATGGCTTTGTTCTTGATGGAAAAGGATGTTTGCATGATGGCAGGGGACTCTCCCCTCCTCAAATCAGTTGAATGCCGATGCCCTGCGAACAGCATTGAAAAGGCCCTGGGCGAAATGAGGCCGGAGCGAAATTCTCTTCATTGCGCCGTCAAATCATGCTGCTGCAAGATTCCGGGGAATCGGCACTGCGCTTCGTCCCGGCGCCGGCCTGATCGCCCTCAGCCCGGCCGCGCCGCCTGCGGATTGTCAAAAACGATTTCATCTTCGCCAAAATAATCGCGCGCGCTTCTCACTTCCGTTTCCTCGTCGAGCAGAATGGTTTCCAGGCCGAGCCACCGGCCATCGCCGGCGCGCACGGCAACGTGCGCACCGCGGCGCGGGGAAAGCGTGGCTTTGACGAGGCGCACGCGCCGGCCGCGATGAAACGTGAAGGCGCAGGGATAAGGCAGGGTTTGCGCACGAATGAAATCATAGAGGCGCTGTGCCGGCCAGCGCCAGTCAATTTCACCGTCAGCCGGCACGCGCGGCCGGAAGGAGGTGGCGGCAGCTTCATCTTGCGGCCACGAACTCGCGGTGCCCTGCAATACGCGCGGCAGGTGTTCAACCACGAGCCGGCCGGAAAGCAAGTTGAGTTTGGCGATCATCTGCTGCACGTCATCCTCGGCGCCGATCGCCACGGCCTCCTGCGCGACAATGCGGCCGGTATCGACTTTGTCTTCCAGGTAGAACAGCGAGGCGCCGGTCTCCGTCTCGCCGTGCAGCATCGCCCACACCAGCGGCGAGCCGCCGCGATATTTTGGCAGCAACGACCAGTGCACGCCAACCGCACCCAGCGGCGCAAGCGCCCGCACGCCGGCAGGAATGAGATGATACCAGCCGATTACCACCAACAATTGCGGCTGCCACTGCCGCAAGGTCTGCAGAATGGCCTCATCGAACTTGCGTTGAAACGTGAGCTGCGGAATGCAGAAAGCCTCGGCCAGATCTTGAAACGAACGATGCCGCAAATTTCGGACTTTGCCCTGCGCATAAGAAATCTCAAACTCGGGCAGGCCGGCGACCATGCCGCTGACGGGCAGGCCGGCACGCAGCATTTGGGCGAGGCAGTGATGGCCCGTGTCCGTGGTGCCGAAGAATACGATGCTCATGCCGTCAGAAAGTCCTGCAACAAACCGGTGGCAAGCTGATGCCGCTGTATGTAGGCGGCGAGATCGAGAAACACCGAACGCGCGCCATAGCCGCCGGCGGCGTGCCGGGCGAGTTGCTCCGGATCGTGCTGCAGCGGTTTGGCCGCGAGATAATGCGCCCGTGAAGTGGTGTTGAGAGACAAATGAATCGGATGAAAATTGAAAATGCAGCGATACGCGCCGGCCGGCAGCCACGCGGCGGTGAAGCGCGCGCCCGGTTCGACCGTGAACCAGATGTCGTCCTCCCAAAAAACCGGCAGCCGCAGCAGGCCGTTGTGATGCAAGAACGGCTTGATCTCCGCCACCCGGTAACACAAGAGATTGCGATCATAGCGGAAGCCGTGGCGCTGGAACAAATCCAGCAGCGGCGTGCTGCACACCATGGCATGGCTCGCGATCCCCAGGGCGCGGGGATGAAGCCGGTGCAGCGCTGCGATGCGGCTCTCACATTCCGCCAGCTTCACCTCGCTGCAGTTGGGATGCAGGCCGATTTCCCAGCGGCCGGGATCAAGCGCGGAAAGCGCAGCATACTCCCCGGTGGTGAAAATCGTGGCCGGCAAATCATGCTCGCGGAAGAGTTGCAGCGCCGCGCGCAACACCTCCGCGTGACACCAGTCGGTGTCCAGCGTGAGGTAGATGGTTTGCGATTTTGCGGCCGCATCAGGCAAGGCACACCCGCCGATCAGATCATTCGGTTTGCAACAGCGCAGGCGGCGGCAGGTAGTTGTTCAGCCGCAGCCGCACCTTCTCCACCAGTTTGCCGGCCCAGAAGCGGGCACGGCACCAGGGACTGTCCAGGTAACCCTGCCAGCGCTGCGCGGTTTCGGCCAGGAAAGCCTCTCCGCTAAGGCCGGCAAGAATGTTGAGCAGTTGCACGTGAATGCGAATGTAGTCCGCGGAGGTGAGTCGCGCACTGCGATGGAGATCGTAATGGTTCCAATAGCCCGTGTCGTAGCGCGCGAGATTGGCCTTGAGGCCTGCCAGGCATTGGGCAAAGAGAGCAGCCGCCGCGGGGTCGCCAAAATATTCGGCGTAATCATGCAGGCCCAACATGGCAAAGAGATGGCCGTTGAGCACCAGCGAAGGCTCGACAGTCGGGTATTCTTCGAACACCGGGCTGCCGTCGGGGAAATGTTGCACCACGCCGCCCTCGTCCACCGGGTGATAGAACGCCCGCACCGCCCGGCGGCAGGCCTCTTCATATTTCGCGGAGTTGGCCAACTGCGCAGCGCGCAGCAGCAGTGAAATCGCCTGGCCCTGCGCCAGCGCTGAAATCCACGGTTGGCGGGGGCCATAGAAAAGCAGATCAAATCGAAAGACCCACGCGCCAATGCCCTGCCGCCATTCTTCCTGATTCTCGACCAGCCAGTCCGCCATGGTCTGCGCCTGCAGCGCTGCGCGCACGTCGCCCTCGCGGTCAAAGCAAAAGAGCTGATGCAAGCCGAACTGGGAGATGGTGATGGGATTGTAGACCCAGCGCTGCAAATGCGCATAGTAGACGGTGGGCACGCCTGCTTCGTCGCGGCGATAATCGGAAAAATCCTCCGTGGCGGCAAAGCGGAAGGGGTAGGCGAGCGCGAGCTTCGTGCCGGAAGCCGCGGGGATTGTGGTGGAGGCGTTCATTCTGAAGGGCCAAAATAAGCGGCGACAGCCTCAAAATCAAGCGGCAGGAGCAGCGCGCGTCGCGACAGAAAAGCGGAGGAGCGCCCGCACCTGCCGCATCCGCGGCAGACAGCATGCCGCTGAGAGCGGCGCGCGTGAGCGCCCGTCATCCGGCAGAGAGCTGGTGAAGCACGAGGCCGGCGGCCCACTGCTTCACCAGCTTCTCTCACCCGTCGATTCAGCGCTGCGCAGCGGACTGCCGGCCCGCCAGCCATTCGCTGCACATCTGCACCAGCAGACGCACGCCCCAGCCGGTGGCCGTCGAAGGGCAAAGCGGCGTGTTGCGTTGCTGCACTGCCACCGCCGCAATGTCGAGATGCGCCCAGGCATAGCCGTTCACAAACGCGCTGAGAAACGCCGCGCCATGGCTGGCGCCGGCGCCGACCTTCCTGGCGGGATAATTGCGAATGTCCGCAATCTCACTCTCCAAATTGCGCAGGTATTCAGCATAAAGCGGCAACTCCCACACGCGTTCGCCGGTGAGCGCCGCCGCCTGCTTGATCCGGCCGGCCAATTCGCTGTTGTTGGAAATCAATCCCGCAGCAGCATCGCCGAGCGCGGCAAAGACGGCGCCGGTAAGCGTCGCGAGATCGATCACGGCGCGCGGCTTGAAGCGGCCGGCATAGGCCAGCGCCTCCGCGAGAATGAGGCGGCCTTCGGCATCCGTGTCCGCGACCTCGATGGTCTTGCCGTTGCAGGCCGTCAGCACGTCGCCCGGCCGCAAGGCGTGGCCGCCCGGCATGTTTTCCGCCAGCGGCAGCAGGCAGACGAGATGCGGCCGCTCCGGCATTTGCGCCAGACAGCAGGTGGCAGCCAGCGCCGCCGCCGCGCCGGACATGTCGTACTTCATCTTCTCCATCGACTCCGCGGATTTGATCGACAAGCCGCCGCTGTCAAAGGTGATGCCCTTGCCGATGAGCACGATCGTGTCGGTGTCATCAGGCCCGCGCGTTTCAAGGACGAGAAAGCGCGGGGGATTGCTGCTGCCCTGCGCCACGCCCAGCAACGCGCCCATGCCCAGCTCGCGAATCATGTTTTCATCGAAGACGCGGCAGCTCAGGCCGGACTCGGCGGCCTTCATTTGTGCCATCTGCGCAAACAGCTCGGGCGTGAGCGCGTTGGCCGGCAGATTCTGGAGATCCCGCGCAAACGTGGTCCAGGCCGCGAGCAGGCCGCCGTGTTGCACGCCTGCTTCGAGTTCGGCTTTGGCAGCGGTATTTTCAGCCACCAGCGTCAGGCTGCGCAGCGGCTGGTCGTTGCCCGGGGCTTTGGTCTTGTATTTGGTGAAGCGATAATTCGCCAGGAGGGCGGCTTCGCTGATCAGTTGGCCGGCCCGGCGCATGCCGAACTGATCCGCGAGGCCGCCGGCGACCGGCACGCACAATTCCGGCACACCGAGCTTGCGGCAGGCGGCGACCGCGTTGGCGATCACTTGTTGCAGATGCGGAACAGACTTGGGTTCTTCGGCTTCGCCTTCGCGCCAGCCGTAACCGGCCAACAGCAGCCGCTGGGCCGGCGCGTCCTCCGGGTACAGCCAGGTGATCTCATCGGCACGGCCGCGAAAATCGCCGCTCTGGCAGCGCCGCTGCACGGCGGGCAGATATCGCGCAGGCAGCGGGAGATTCAAGGGGCGGGTGGCATGGGGCCCGGTGACCGGCGGCACCATGAGCAGCAAAGCCGCGCAGGGCACGGCTTCGGGGGCACTGAGCTTGATCGTGATTTCCATGACTCCTCCGTTGTGATTGCCATGAGATGAAAGTGCTGTTGTCTATGCGCAAGTTGTGCGGAGACTTTGCCAGGAATTTGACTCCTCCAGGGGCAAAAGAGTTCACGACTGATTTCGTCCTCCCCAAATAAAAAAGGAGAAAGCTGACCGCGCCTTCTCCTCTGCTTCCGCCTCAGAGCCAATCGCGGATTTACATCACCGAACGCGCCAACTCTTGAAACGCTTCCATCCAGCGGGCCGGCGCAATGCCGAGCTGCAGCGTGCCGAAAACGGCGATGATCAAAGCCAGCCCCACGGCCGGCAGCCGCTCGAGCGCCAACTCCTCGCCCGCGGTTTCGGACTTTTGCATGAACATCACCACCACCACGCCGAGATAGTAGTAAAGGCTGATCATCGAGTTGATCACACCCAGGATGACGAGCCAGAGAAAGCCCGATTGCACCGCGGCGGAGAACACATAGAACTTGCTCATGAAGCCCGCGGTAATCGGAATGCCGGCGAGCGAGAACATGAAGATCGCCATGGCCACGGCGGCGAACGGCCGGCGAAACGCCAGGCCGCGGTACTCGTTGAGATGAACCAACTCGTCCTCGGTCTTGGAGAGGAACGCCACCACGCCGAACGCGCCAATATTCATGAACGTGTAACTCAGCAGATAATACAGCACCGCGGAGCTGCCCAGCTCATTGTTGGCGATGACGCCGACGAGAATGTAACCGGCATGGGCAATCGAAGAGTAGGCCAGCAGCCGTTTGATGTTATCCTGGCGCAACGCCACAATGTTGCCGACTGTCATGGTGACGACCGCCAGCACCCAAAAGATCTGCTGC
>JBBIKM010000258.1:0-7365 GCA_037445455.1 bacterium
TGCCATTAATGGATTGGTGGACTGCCCTCTTTCCCGCCAATGAATTGGTGGGCTACCTTCGAGCATCCCTAGGGACTCCGCCCGGCGCGTTCTGCAACAGCCGAAGCTGCTCACATTTCCTGGCTTGACACATATGCCCCGCAATGGGGCAGGACCACGAAATCACGGGAATTGAACCCTGGCGCAAACGAATCCGGCGGAACGGCCTCTCCTGCTCTTGCTGCGCGACGGCAGCAACTCCGGGCAAAACAAAGCTGGCCTGAAGAGCCGGAACCTCATCAGGCCAGCGTGCGAGTGACTCTTGCGTGTTCTATTTTTGCGGGGGCAATATATCGAATTTCCGGCAGCGGCGCAAGCCCTGGGCACAAGCTACCGCCCGGGCGCTCTGCGCGCCCCGGCGGTGGAAAGATGCCTTAATTTTGATTGACAATGTGTTGACCCTTTCTTATATTGCGCGTCGCCAATTACAAGGATCGTCATGAAGGAAGTCAAGGCAAGAGAGCTTCGCAAACCGGCGCGCAAGTCCTCCCTCAAAATCGTGGAGAAACTGCCATTCACCCGGGTCAATTACTGGTTGTTCGGGCTTGGGGTCCTGCTCATCATTGTGGGATATGTGGCCCTGGCGCAACCGCCGGTGGACGGTTTCTTGACGCTGACCGTCGCGCCGATCTTGTTGGTGATCGGCTATTGCGTCGTGATTCCCCTGGCGATTCTGTATCAGAGCAAGAGCAGCGTGCTGCCTGACCGCGCGCCAGGAGACGGGCGCTAGTTGGCCGCCCGCCGCGGCATGGTCGCGTGCACGTTTGGCCCTCCTGCCCGCCGGGCGATTAGCTCAGATGGTTAGAGCGCCTGCCTTACAAGCAGGAGGCCAGTGGTTCAAGTCCACTATCGCCCACCCAGCCAGTGGCGTTCACGGTGGCCGGTTCCAACCAGACGTTGTGCTCCCGTGCTGGAAAAAAGTTTCGGGGTCGTGGTGTAGCCTGGTTAACACGTCGGCCTGTCAAGCCGAAGATCGCGGGTTCAAGTCCCGTCGGCCCCGCCAGATGAACAAAAAGGGTTATGGCAAAAAGCTGTGACCCTTTTTTTTCAACCCGCCGTTTTGAGTCTTGGAATGCTCGCTCGATTGACCTTGCCCTGTCTCTCACCCGTCGCCGCACTATACTCTCTCCTCGTTTTCTGCGCTGCTGCTGCCGTGCCGGCCGCCGCCGGACACGGCGTGAATTCCCGCATGCCCGCGCCGGATTCCGCCCGCCCGCCCGCAACCGCCACCGTCGTGTTCACGCCGCGCAAAGGCAAGTTGGTGCGACCGCCGCACGCCTTCCTGGCGTTTCACGAGCTGGCGCATCCCCGCGTGGGGCTGGCGCTGAGCGGCGGGGGCAGCCGCAGCCTGGCGCAAATCGGCGTGCTGCAAGCCCTGGAAGAGCATGACGTCCACATCGATCTGATCGTCGGCACCAGCATGGGCAGCATCATCGGCGGCTTGTACGCCGCAGGCTATTCCGCCCGCCAGCTCCGCGAGATCGTGCACCAGCTCGACTGGGAAACCCTGCTGCAAGACGAGCCGCTGCGCCGCGACCTGCTGCTCAGCCAAAAGCAGGAACACGACCGCACTTATCTGCAACTGCGGCTGCGCGGCTGGAAACCGGCGCTGCCGCGTGCGCTCACCGCCGGCCAGAAGCTGCAATCCGTGCTGACCGAGTTGACCTTGAAAGCCAATTATTGGGCCAGCTCCAGCTACGACAATCTACGGATTCCCTTCCGCGCCATCGCCACAGATGTCTACAGCGGCCGGGAAGTGCTGATCGACAGGGGCGATTTGGCCGAGGCCATGTGCGCCTCTGCCGCCATTCCGTTTCTGCTCTCGCCGGTGCCGCGCGCCAACCAGTTGCTCGTCGATGGCGGCCTGCTCAACAACATTCCGGTGGACGTGGTGCGCCGCATGGGCATGGAAATCGTCATTGCGGTGGATGCCACTTCCAATCTGCGCGGCCGGGACGATCTTGCCACGCCCTGGGAGTTTGCCGATCAGGTCACCACCATCATGCAGCAGGAACGCAATCGCGAGCAGGCGGCGCGCGCCGACGTGCTAATCTCGTTTCGCGCGGAAATGCGGCCTTCGCTGGATTTTACCAATCTCGACTCGCTCATTGATCTGGGATATCAAAGCACCCTCGCGCAGATGGAGCGCATTCGCCGGCTCTGCAGCCGCGTGCAGGAGGGAAACTCCGACGGCGCCGCCGCGCTCTACGCGGTCAGCCACGTTGCGGTGCGTGGCGAGGAGATGAGCCATCTGGCCCTGCCGTGGTCCGGCAATGGCGGCGCGGTGCTGCGCGGCGAGGAGATTCAGAGCCAGGTCGATCAACTTTACGCCAGCGGCGATTACCGCAACGTCAGGGCGGAGCTGCGGCACGACACGCTGTCCTTCTCCGCCGAGATGAATCCGGTGCTGCGCAGCCTGCGGTTCGTGGGCAACACGGTTTATTCGGATCTCGATCTGTTTGCCTGTCTGCAATCGCGGCTGGGCGAACGGTTGAATCACCTGCGCGGCCAGCAGGACCTGACCAGCCTGCTCGAAAAGTACCGGCAGGACGGCTACGCGCTCGCGGAAATCCGCAGCGTCGATTTCGATTCCACCAGCGGCGCTTTGGTCATCGCGGTGGATGAAGGCCGGATTGCCGACCTCGTGTGTGAGGGATTGGTGCACACCAAAGAATTCGTGGCGCAGCGTGAGTTCACGCTCAAGCGCGGGGAAATTTTCAACTCCAATGCCGCGCGCCAAAGCATGGCCAATCTCCACAACACGGGCTTGTTCGAAAAAGTTGGGCTGAGCCTGGTGCGCCTGCCTGGCGGCGGCGCGCTGGTCAAGTTCAAAGTCGAGGAAAAGCCCTTCACCATTCTGCGCCTGGGCGGATTTTCCGAAAGTGAGCGCGGCAGCCGCGTGTTTGCCGAAGTGGGGAACGAAAACGTCCTGGGGAGCGCCACCCGAGTTTTCTGGTACGGCAACCTGGGCGAGCGCGATCAAGTCACGCGGCTGTCATGGTACGCCGATCGTTTTGCGCACACCTATCTCAATCTGGCCACCAGCCTCTATCATGAGTTGCGCGAGAATCTCACCTATGTGCCGCGCCGGCCCGAACCCCTCGGCGCCTACGCGGAGCGCCGGTTGGGCCTGCGCGCTGCGTTGGGCCAGCAAGTGAGCCGGCTGGGCGGCATCTCACTGGAATTGCGCTCCGAAGAGGTGCGGCTGCGCAGCCTGTCGGGCAGCGGCTATCCGGTGGGCACGACGCGCTTCAACAGTCTGGCACTGCGGTCGATTCTTGATACGCGCGATCAGCTTCCCTTCACGCGCACCGGCCGCTATCTGCATTTGGCGTACGAATACTTCCGCCCGTATGACGGCGGACTGGAGTCGTTTTCCAAATTCCAGGCGCAGTTGGAGTCGTTCGATTCCGCCGGGCCGCACACGTTGCGCTACCGTTTTGCGCTGGGCGCGGCGGAGGAAACCACGCCGTTCAGCGAGCAATTCAAGCTCGGCGGGCCGCATGAGCTGTATGGCCTGCGCGATCAGGAGTTCGTCGGCCGGCATTTGATTCTGGGGAGCATGGAGTATCGCTACCAACTGCGCCGGCGGCCGCTGTTCGATACTTATCTGAGTTTGCGCTATGATTGGGGCGGCGTGTGGGTGGATCGCAAAGACACTTCGTACCGCAAGATTCGCAACGGCATTGGCATGGGCTTGACAGTGGCCACGCCGCTGGGCCCGGCGGGCGTGTCGGTGGGATTGTTCGAAGGCCGGCAAAAGCGGGTGTACTTCCAGTTCGGCCACGCGTTTTGAGCAGCCGTACACCAGCCCTGCAACAGAAAAAGGGCGCAGGCAATTTGCCTGCGCCCTTTCTATTTCCAGAAATCCGGCTAATAGCGATAGTGCTCAGGTTTGAAGGGGCCGTTGACCGAGACATCCAGATATGCGGCCTGCTCCGGGGTGAGCTGGGTGAGCTTGGCGCCGAGCTTGTCCAGATGCAGCCGCGCGACTTTCTCGTCGAGCTTCTTGGGCAGCATGTAGACGCCGACCTCGTAGTGGTTGTTGAACAGTTCGATCTGCGCCAGCACCTGGTTGGTGAAGGAATTGGACATCACGAACGAAGGATGGCCGCTGGCACAGCCCAGATTCACCAGCCGGCCTTCGGCAAGCAGCAGGATCGAGTGGCCGTCCGGGAAGACATACTTGTCGACTTGCGGCTTGATCTCGATTTTCTGGATGCCGGGAAAGGCATTGAGCTGGGCGACTTGAATCTCGATGTCGAAATGGCCGATGTTGCAGACAATCGCGCCGTCTTTCATCTGCTTGAGATGTTCGATGGTGATGACGTCCTTGCAGCCGGTGGCCGTGACAAAGATGTCCGCCGTCTTGACGAAATCCTCGATGGTCGCCACCTGATAGCCTTCCATCGCGGCCTGCAGCGCGCAAATGGGATCGATTTCACTGACCACCACCCGGCAGCCGAAGCCGCGCAGCGACTGCGCCGAGCCTTTGCCCACGTCGCCGTAGCCGGCCACCACCGCCAGCTTGCCGGCCAGCATCGCGTCGGTGGCGCGCTTGATGCCGTCGGCCAGCGATTCACGGCAGCCGTAGAGATTGTCGAACTTGCTCTTCGTCACCGAGTCATTCACGTTGATCGCCGGCACTTTGAGGCGGCCCTCCTTGAGCATCTTGTAGAGGGCGTGCACGCCGGTGGTGGTTTCCTCGGTGATGCCTTTCAAGCCGGGAAGGAATTGCGGCATTTTGTTGTGCACGAAGTAGGTCAGATCGCCGCCGTCATCGACGATCATGTTTGGGCCTTCGCCGTTCTCGAAATACAGGGTCTGCTCGGTGCACCACCAGTATTCCTCTTCGGTTTCACCCTTCCACGCGAACACCGGGATGCCGGCGGCGGCAATGGCCGCGGCGGCGTGGTCCTGCGTGGAGAAGATATTGCAGGAGGCCCAGCGCACTCTGGCGCCGAGCGCGACCAGGGTTTCGATCAGCACCGCGGTTTCGATGGTCATGTGCAGTGAGCCGGCAATACGCGCGCCCTTGAGCGGCTGCTGGCTGCGATATTCCTCGCGCACCGCCATCAGGCCGGGCATTTCTTTCTCCGCCAGTTCGATCTCTTTGCGGCCCCACGCGGCCAGGGAAATGTCCGCGACTTTGTAAGGCGGCCGCTGGGGAGCGGCGGGTTTACCGTTGGCGCCGTTGCTGTCGGCTTTCGTTTTGATGACTTCGGTTTCGTACATGATGTCCTCTAGGGTTTGGTTGCTTGGAAGATGAGAATTTTCATCGTTTCGTTCTTTGCAAGAATCTCCGATTTGGGCGGGGCAAAACCGGCCGCGCTCAGCCATTTGTTTAAGTCGGCGCGCTTGAAGCCGAGCCAGAGATCCGCATACTTCTCGCGCATTTCGACAATGTCATGCTGCAGCAGATCGGCGATGACCAGCGTGCCGCCGGGCTTGAGAATGCGGAAAATTTCGGCAAGCGCGCTGGCCGGCTGGGAAACATGGTGCAGCACCATGCAGGCCACTGCCGCCTCCACCGCCGCGTCGGGCAGGGGCAAATGCTCGATTTCCCCCAGGCGAAAATCACAACGGGGCAGCGCGTCCGGCAGCTCTTGCGCGAGGTAGTCCGCGGCCACGCGCAGCATGGTGCGGGAGGAATCGATGGCGACGACCTGCTCGCTGCGCTGCAGCAGCGCCGGCAACAGCAGTCCGGCGCCCGCGCCGAGATCCGCGACGCTGCGCAGCCCCTGGGGCAGAAGGCGCAAGACATGCTCGCGGTAGTAGCCGCTGTCCAGCACTTCCTGCTGCAGGCGCTCCCATTCCGGACCGACACGGTCGAAATACTTCTGGCTCGCCTGCCGCCGGCGCTGCACAATTGATTCGATCTGCTGCAAATCCGCTTCCCGCGAGCGCAGTTGCGCGGCGGCCTTCAGGGCCAGGCGCGTCGCCTCTGCCAGTTCCACCTTGCCATTGGGCGGGGTGAGCGAATAGAATGTCCAATGGCCTTCGCGCCGGCTGGCGACCAGCCCGCAATCCGCCAGGATTTTGAGATGCCGCGAAATGCGGGATTGGCCCATGCGCAAAATCTCGATCAGCTCGTTGACGTTAAAGTCTCCCTGCGCCAGAATGGCGAGCAAACGCAGCCGCGTTTCATCCGCCAGGGCCTTGAACACCTGCAGCATATCTGAACTCATATCAGCATATCAAGATTTTTTGATATTATACAACCCACTGGTCCAAATTGCAAATCATTTTTTCCGACTTCCAAAGCTGTAACTCGGCGCCGCAGCAGATACGATCTTGTGCTTGTGGAAAAGGGCGGGGGCGGGCGGCGTGGTGCAGCACGGGGACAGTCTTACGATTTTGCTGTTCGGTGGGACCGAGGTCCGAGTGTGTGGTGAACGATCTAAACCGTTGATTAAAATGCCGGTGGTGCGTGGAAATGAAGCGACCGCCGGCGCCGGCTTTCGTGCAGCGGCACGAATTTCTCGCCGCTGCGGCTGCGCAACAAAACTGGCCGCATATTTGCTAAAGACTGGGCGGGAACGAAATTCAAGCTACTCCCCAGCAGGAGCTGCGCAACATCAACTTAAGGAAGAAAGCATCATGAAGAATCAATCCACCAAAAGGAGCTTGCGGGTGTGTCAGGGATTGGCGCTGGCCGGTTTGATGTTGGTGTGGGGCGCGGGTGCGGCGCAGGCACAGGCAGTGGCGCGCGCCAGCGCCAAGGCGCCGGCGGCGGCATTGGAAGCCAGGGAAACGACACTGGCGGAAGCCAAGGCCTCCCTGCTGGCCAGATTGCAGGAACTGGACAAGGAGTTTGAACTGCAGCTCGAGCAGACCGCCCCCGCGACCATGTCGCCCGAGCCGATTGCCAGCCCGGCCAGCCAGCCTGCCGCTGCGCCGGCGCGACCGGTTGATCTCTCCACCGCGCTGTTGGAGTCAATTGAGGGCACCAAGAATCCCGGCGCCACCCTGGTGGATCAGGACCCGGCAACGCCCGATCTGAAGGCCATGCAGACCAACATCGCCGCGAACAGCTTTCTGGTCAAAAAAATAGAAGCTCTGGAGCGGATGCTCGAATTGATGGAGACGAAGGAACAGATTTTGACCGAGCAGAAGAGTTTCGACAAGCGCTTGAAGACGGTGCAGGCCAAGGTCGAACAAAGCAACCGGAAACCCAAGGACGAATAGTTTCGCAGAACGGACGATGCGCGGTAGACACAAAAGACGGCCACGAGCCGTCTTTTGTGCTTTCAGGCCACTTTGCGCAACAGCTCCTGCGCCTGCTCTTTCAAGGGGGTGTTGACTTTGGCGCCCAGAATCGCTTCC
>JBBIKM010000259.1:0-7232 GCA_037445455.1 bacterium
AGACCGGCGGTTTGGGCGGCACCGCCACTTTGCAGGTGGCAGCCAACGGCTTGGACGTCAACAACAACCAACGGCTGCGTGACAGCCGCAACAGCCAGTTCGAAATCGTCACCACGGCTGCGGTTTTTGTGCGCGCCACCACGCCGGTGGTCAACAACTTCTTCGCCGGCACCAGTGTGGGCCTGGTCAATACCAATCAAGACTTCAGCGTGACCGTCGAGATCGAGAACAGCGGCTTCGAAGATGTCGAGGACGTGTTGGTCGAGCTGGTGACCGACGGCGGCTCGTTCATTTCGACGCCGCAGCAAACGCTGGCGCAATTGCCGCAACGCCGGCGCGGCACCCTGAGCTTTGCGGTCAATGCCGCCTCGGCGCCGACACCGGGGATCACCAATGAGCGCTTTGTGGCGCGCATCCTCGCCGCCACCGCCGCCAGCAGCGGCGGTCCGGCGCTGATTTTCAACGGCACCGACACCACCGCGCTGGTGCGGATTCAGTTGCCGGCGCGCCTGGAACTCACGGCCAATGTCGAGAAGCAGGACCTGACCACGCGCGAGATCTTTCGATTGTCGGCGCGCGTGCGCAATCGCGCCAATGCTGCGGCCGTGGATGCCAGCGGCCGTCTGGCGCTGTTCCTGCCAAGCGGCTTCGAAATCACCGGACCAGTGCCGGGCGAGAGCGAGCAGTCTTTCATCGTGGGCGACAGCGTCACCTGGAGCGTTCGCGCGCCCGACGTGCCGATCAACCTTACGCCACTGGTGGTGCGCATGACCACGGTGCCCATGGATTTGAACAGCCGGCTCTCGGCCGAGATCGACAACGACGCCGACTCGGTGCAGGTGGAAGTCGTCAAATCCGATCTGAGCGTGCTCAAAACCTATGTCAGCGAGCCCGCGGGCGCCCGCGACGGCACGGTCTCCACCGGCCAGGAGTTCATGCTGGTGGCGACTTTCCAGGGCAGCCGTGACCTGAGCGACCGCCGTATTCAGCTCGCGCTGCCGGGCGGCGCCGGTTATAACCTGAGCAGCGAATCGCCCGCGCCGCTGTTGTTGGTGGTGCCGGCGGAAGCCGACTTGCCGGACACCGTGCGCTGGGAAATTGTCGCGCCCGGCGAACCGGCCGAAACCGCGCGCCAGTTCGTGGTGATTGCCAGCGGCCGCACCGGCCTGGGCACCACCGTGAGCGATCGCGACACGCTCGCCATCACCACGGTGAGCAAAGCCCGCCTGGATTTCAGCGTGAGCTTGTACAACAAGGACAACGTCGAGCTGAAGAACGAGCTGTCCGTCGGACAGACCTTCAAGATCCGCGCACGCTTGAGCAACCTCGGCCGCGCCGGCGTGGTGGATTCCGCGCGCGTGGCGCTGCAACTGGGGCAAACGGGCGTGGTCGCGCTCGATGAGCTGGAGCGCTATATTCCCGTGGACGGCGTGGTGGAATGGTTGGCGCAGGCGCCGGCCACGCCGACGGTCCCGGATTTTCTCACGCTGCGCATCACCAAACGGCCGTTTGACGAGAACATCGGCCTGGAAGCCGCGTGGGCGGAATCGGCGAATGAAGGCTTCAAGCGCATCCCGGTGTTGACCGACCTGGGGGCGGCGATCAATCCCATCGCCTTTGTGATTTCGGAGCCGGGCGGCGCCACGGACGGCATCGTCAGCACGGAGCAGGAATTCAAGGTGCAGGCCACCATCTCCGGCCGCAAGCTGGTGGGTGTGAAGGCCGAGCTGTTCCCGGCGAATTTCGAAGTGATCGACAACCGCGAAGTCTTCATCAGCTCTTTGGATTCCACCAAAGTGAGCACCACCTGGCGCCTGAAAGCGCCATTGCTCGCGATGAGCGGGCAGCTCGTGCATGTGCGTGTGAGCGGCAAGGATCGCAACAGCGGAGAAGAGCTGCTGGCGGTTTCGTCGCCGCTGAAGATCGATGTCGTTCCGCGCGCCACTCTCGCGCTGGAGGGCGAGATTACTGACCCGCCCTCTGCCGCGCTCGACGGCGTCGTTGGGCTCAATCAGATCTTCACCGTGACCGCGCGCGTGGCCAACCTCGGCGTGGCGCAGGTCAGCACCGCCTATCGCTTTGCCATCCGGCTGCCGGAGGGCTATGCCACTTCGGATCCGCTGGAACAAAACACCACGGCGCAAACCGTGAGCTGGCGCGTCAAAGCGCGCACCACGCCCTCGACCACGCAGGAAAGCATCCTGCTGGAGTTGAAGGATCCGCTGCCCTTCGATGAGAACACCAATCGCGAAGCGGATGTGCGCGTGCAGCGCGCCAACGTTTCGATTCAAACGGAACGCAAGCGCTTGATGGTCGCTTCTTTGAACCGCAGCGAGGGCGGACCGGAGGACGGGCCGGTGGCCCGCGGCCAGGAAAACGTGCCGGCGATGACGCTGCGGTTGCTCAATGACGGCCGCGCGACTTCCAGCAACATCCTGTTGAAGTCGCTGGCATTTCATTTGCTTGATCGCAACGACAATGCGATAGCGCCCAATGCCGCGATCAAACGGCTGCGCGTGGTTTCACATGATAACGGCGCGGTACAATACGGCCAGTTGTCTGCGATCACCAGCACGAATCCGTTGATCGTTTCCTTCACCCGCCACGATACACTGCTCAGCGGCACGCCGGATCTGATCGATGTGCTTGTCGATATTGCGGATAACGTGTCGGTGAAGAATTTCAAGCTGGCTTTCATCAACAGTGAGAATGTCGAGGCCGTTGACGAAGTGGAGCCGCAGCCGCGCGTGCAGGTGGTGACCAGTGACGGGCTGAGCGGCAGTGACTTTGTGCTCGCCTCCGCCATGTTGGTGCCGTTTGACGACAAATTCGAAACTTCGTTCTACAATTATCCCAACCCGTTCGCGCCGCGTGCAGATGGCAGTGTGATCACCCGCTTCAATTACTTCCTGCCGCAAGACTCCGAGGTCGAGTTTCGCATCTTCACCTTGATCGGAGAGTTGGTATATGCAAAATCTTACAAGGCAACCGATCCGCAAGGCCGGGCGGGCAGTCGCGGCGGCTCCTTTGCCAGCAGCCATCTCGAGTGGAATGGCCTGAACGGCAAGGGCAATCTGGTGCTCAACGGGGTTTATGTTGCCATCTTGAAAACCAAGTTTGGCGTGACCACCACCAAAGTGGCCGTGGTGAAGTAGTGGCCGGCAGGGTGCACGCCGGCAGCGGCAGTTCGAAAGTGCATGAGCGTACGTTCGGTAACGCTAACAGTGAAAGTCTCGAGAGAATCAAAACCGGGACCGCCCCCGGGACGCGGGGCCGGTGACGGTTCAGAATCCCAGCAGGTGACGACATGATGCTACTGCAAGCCAAAGCCAACAACCCCGGCCGTGAGGGCGAGCGGCGGTTTCAAACGCGAAACGGCCTGCCGGCCTGGCTCCTGCTTTTTGCCAGCGCTGTGCTCGCGTTGCCCGCGCATGGGCAGGATGGCGGCACTCATCCGCTGTTTGCCCTGGGCGTGGGCGCGCGCGCCATTGGATTGGGCGGCGCCACGGTTGCGATGCCGACGGATGCCACCACGCTCTATTGGAATCCCGGCGGCCTGGATTTCATCCAGCAGAAGAACGTCGCGTTGTTCTACACGCCGCTGATCGACGGCACGAAGTATCACTTCGTCGGCTATGTGCATCCCACGCTCGATTACGGCACCTTCGGTGTGGGCTGGCTGCACTATGACGTGGGCGACGTCAAGCACACGCGCGATGACGGCGAGATTCTGAGCGAGAGCAACACCTTCGGGCAGGATCGCATCATCATCGGCGGCGCCAAGAGCCTGAACTTTGGGCTTTCGGTTGGCGCCAATATCAAGCTTGACCGGCAAGTGATCTCGATCCAATCCGACCCCACGGCCAGCGTTGCGTTTGACCTCGGCGCGGTCTATCGCCCGGATCTCGGCGAAGGGCTGCTGGAGGATCTGGCGCTCGGCGTGGCGCTGGAGAATGTGGTAATGACACCGTTGACACTTGGCCCCACGGAGGAGACTTTTCCGCGGCTGCTGCGCGCCGGCCTGGCCAAGCCCATCCGCGTCGGCGAGGGCGGCGACGCCCTCAATCTTTCCCTGTGCTATGAACAGCGGGCGCAGGCCGACAGCCGCATGGCCTTCGGCAGCGAGTACATCTACCGCAACCAGGCCATGCTGCGCGCCGGATACAACGGCAGCGTTTTCAGCTATGGCGGCGGCGTCGTCTACCAAAATTTTCAGATCGACTATGCCATGGGCAAGTATGCCAGCGATGAGAGCTTCGGCGTCTTCGGCATGGAACATCGCGTCAGCCTGACGGTTCACTTCGGCCGCACGAAAAATGAGCTGATTCAGCTTGCGCGCGACCGGGAAAAAGACCGTATTGCTAAGCAGATCGAGAACCAGCGCCGTTTGGAGCAGCAAACGGAATTCGACGAGCTGATGGCCAAGGGCCGGACCTATTTTAAGCAGCAGAATTTCTTTCAAGCCCGCCTGAATTTCGCGCAGGCCAGCAACATCTTCCCCAACGACGAAGACGCGCTGGCGTGGAAGAACCGGGCGGAAAAGAAGATGGAGGAGGAGGAGGCGCGCAAGCAGGCGGAGATTGCCCAGGCCGAGGCCGCGAAAGTGGCGCGCGCCGACAGCATGTTCGTCGCGCAGCAGCTCGACAAGGGCAAGCGCTACTTCGACGTGGAGCAGTACCGCCAGGCCATCGACGCCTGGGAAGCCGGGCTGGTGCGCGTGCCGGACAACGCCGAGCTCAAGAGCTGGATCGAACGCACCAAGTCGCTGATGGAAAACCGGGTGGCGGAGATGCGCCGCCGCGCCCAAACCTATGAAGCCCAGGGCAACAACGTCGAAGCCATTCAAACCTACAACCGCCTGCTGAATGAAGCCGAGTTGGGGACCGCGGAGCGCAATGCCATCGCCGCCAAAGTGGCGGAGCTGGACCGCAAGCTCACCATCGGCCAGCATTTCAACCAGGGCGTGAAGTACTATATCGACCGCCGCTATGCCGAGGCCATTGAATCTTTCCGGCGCGCCAAGGAAGCGGAGCCCGGCAACAAGACCATCGACAAGTACATCTGGGACGCGGAATCACGCCTGAATGCGCGCGAAGAAGCCTTCGCGAGCGAGGAGATTCGCAGCAAGTACGTGGAAGCCTTGCGCCTCAACAAGAGCGGCCGTTCCGAGGAGGCGCTCAAGATGCTCGAGGAGATTCAGCGCCAGCAGCGCTACAACAAACGCATCCTGGACTTGATCGATCTGATTCGCGACAAGCTGCGCAAGTGAAAGCCAGGCTTGCATCTCTCGCGAAAAATGCCGATGTTTTGACCGGTGGCGCACTGGCCGCCTGAGTCATCTGCAAGGCACAAGGACGCGCGGCAAGTCGGTGCGCGTCGTTGTGCCTTGATTTTGCGCCACCGGACCGTTTCCTGCCGGGGCCCCTCGCCCGGAAGCGTTCACGCCTGCACAAGGCCTATCGGAGAAGCTTCTTGTTCAAGCAAATCGTCAAAGAGGAACTCAAAGTTCCGGCTCATATCGACTACCTGGCGGATTTGCGCGATTTCATCAGCCGCATCGGGAAGAAGTACGGCTTCTCCGAAAAAGTCATCAAGAATTTCAAAGTGGCGATCGATGAAGCCGCCACCAACGTCATCCGCCACGCCTACCGTGAAGTCGAGGGCGGCGGCTTCATTCTCATCCGCGCGCTGGTCAAGAAGAACAGCCTCACCATTTGCCTGATCGATCAGGGCAAATACTTCGACCCCAAACATGTGCAAGCCCCGGATCTGCAGCGCTATGTGCAAATCGGCAAGCGCGGCGGCCTGGGCATTTTTATGATGCGCAAGCTCATGGATGAGGTCGATTACCGCAAAACCGAAGAGGGCAATGAGCTGCGCCTGACCAAGTTGCGCGACAGCACCCGCCTGCGCCGCGGCCTGGCCAAGCCCATTGCCTCCGCCGTTAAGGCCATTCCCTTTTCACTCAAGGCCAAGTACTGGCTGCGCACCTTCGGCATTTTACTCGCGGTGATTGCCGCGGGCTACTTCTACTCCTTTTTCATGCTGGAGCGTGCCGAGCGCGAAGCCTTTCTGAACACGCTGCGCCTGGTCGAATCGCAGGTCACCAAGGCCTTGCGCGAGCAGCCGGAAGTGCTCGAGGACATGACCGGCGACGCCCTCGTCAATCTCCTGAGCAGCCTCTACCGGCCCTACAACAATCTGCTCTACGACCTGGTGCTGGTGAATGAGCACGACGAGATCATCGGGCACAACACCACCGCCGCCCTGTTTCTGCCCTACAGCAAATCGGTGACGCCGGGAGAAACCGTGGCGGAGGGCATTCAGTTGTATCAAGCCACCGGCATTGCCAACCCCTCGGCCGGGCCAACCGAAGTCTATGATCTCACCAGCGTGCTGCCGGTGAAGGATGCGGGCGGGGGCACCAAAACGTTGCACGTGCGCGGCTCCGCCGCCTATGTTCGCGCCCGCATTTCCGCGCAGCGCTGGGAGCAGGCGCGGCTGGCCATCGCGGTGACGGTGGTGGCGGCCATCGGCTCGTTCCTGATGATCTACATGCTCATGAATCCGCTGCGCAAGCTGACGGAGTGGATCCGGCGCGCGGGCCACGGTGAGCTGGGCGACGAGATGGACATCGACGACTCCTCCGAGATCGGCGAGATTGCGCAGGCGTTTTCGGAGATCACCAGCAAATTCCGCGAATCGCAGAAGAATCTCGCCGATCAGGAACGGCTGCAGCGCGAAATGCAGGTGGCGCAGGAGATTCAGCAGACGCTGCTGCCCAGCGATTTCCCGGAGCTGGAGGGTTATGAGCTGGCCAGCCATTACGAAGCGGCGCGCGAAGTGGGCGGCGATTACTATGATTTCGTTGAGGTCGACAAGGACACGCTGGGCGTGGTGGTGGCGGATGTGTCCGGCAAGGGCGTGCCGGGCAGTCTGGTGATGACCATGATCCGCACCGCGCTGCGCACCGAGGCGCGCGGCGTGAAGGACGCCGCCGAAGTGTTGACCCGCGTCAACAAGTTCGTCAGCGGCGACGTGAAGAAAGGCATGTTCGTCACGCTGTTCTATGTCATCATCGACAGCAAGCGCCGGCGGCTGAACTATGCCAGCGCCGGCCACAACCCGATGATTCTCTACCGCGCCTCCACCAAGAAGACTTATTACCTCAACCCGCGCGGCTTTCCAGTGGGCATCCAATTGCCGGACGAAGACCTGTTCCGCAAGTCGAT
>JBBIKM010000260.1:0-7221 GCA_037445455.1 bacterium
GTGAGGCCCTGCTGCCCAGTTTGGCGATACGCGTCAGCACGATTGCCGGGCGTGATGACGGCAACGACATCGTCCGACTGCGTGGCCTGCTTGAGCCGTGCCAGCGTGGCGGCGGAGAAAATCTCCCGGGAATTCTCCAGCGTGCCGGTTGCGGCAACCAGCCAGCCACTCGGCACCGTGAGACGAACATCGTAGTCGGCATAGCCCATGTAGAATTCCGACTGCGAGAGATAAGGATCAGTGGCCCAGCCCGACACGTCGTCATATACCGCAAGCTGCGGATACCAGTAGCCCAGGAAGAACACCTCGCCGTCCTGGCCCTGCCGGCCGTCGCCCGGCGCCGGCGGCGGCGAATAGGACCACGAGATCGCCAGCGCGAGGCTGTCACCGGGCAGCATCTTCGCGGGCAGGCGCAGCCACAGCAAGGCACCCGTCACGGTGTATCCCGGTTCGAAATTATTCCGGTTCGAGGAGAAAAGCGGTGTGCCATTCACCGCCACCTGATGAATCTGCATGCCGTCCGTGAGCGGGACCTCGGTGTTGCGCACAGCCCCGGCGCGAAACACGTTTTGCCGCAGATGAAGCACAAGGTAATGCAGTGTGTCGGGCGAATGGTTGTCATAGCGAATCATCGCATCGCCACTCAGCCGGTTGCTGGCGGGATCGAGCGTGGCGTGCAGTTGATATTTGGCGTATTGCTGCCAGTACTTCGGCCCGGGGCGGCCGGTGCGCGTACGCGTGCCGCGTTCCACGGCGCGGCGGAACTGCAACGTTTCGAAAACGGGATAGGGTTGGGGGCGCGAAGGTTGATGGACTTGTGCGAAGACCGGAAGAGGCAGCAGGAGAATTGCCAGGCAGACCAGGTGTTTCATGAACAGGGCTCTCCGCATTCAGGGAAGAGGACGGCCTCCACGAACAAATCCGGGTGGACAAGTTCCGCGGAGGCACGCAGCAGAAAGAACCAGGGTGGGATTTTTATCAGCTCACCACCGGGTCGGGAGAACTGCAGGCGGCGGTTTTGACGCATGCCGCAAACCGTTCTTGTGCCAGCCCTCCCGGTGGCGCCGGCAGGGCATCAGTCCGGCATTCAATCCAGCAGCTTCTTGATCCAACTCTTGCGCCGGCCCTTGGTCAGCCAGAGCGCAAGCCCCACGCCCGCCATGACGCCGAGGGTAATGCCCAAGCCCAGCAGAATGTTCCTTTGCCGATGGGCATGGATTTTCTCCTCCGGGGTGAAGCGTTCGAAAAACTCTTCGCTGCCGTCGGAGAGGGGTTGCTTCGCCATTGCGGCCTCCTTGGTTGGTGCCTGGGCGGGCTGCGCCGCAGGCCGCGCCAGCACCGGTTTGCGATCAGTCATTACCGCCTCATCAAAATAGTTTTCCGTATAGGTCATTTCTTCCTCCGTTTGCGCGGCTCCGTTTTCTGCGGGCGTTCCTTCCTGGAAGATCGCGACTTTTTTTCGACCAAAACGAAATCGAGCAGGCGTTCGCTGACATCCACCTTCACCACTTTCACGCGCACCGGATCTCCCAGCCGGTAAACGCGCCCGCTGTTCTGCCCTTTCAGCCGGTAGGCCTTCTCCTCGAAGACATAATAATCGTCGTCAAGATCTCTGATGTGCACCAGCCCCTCCACCATGAATTGCGGAATCTCCACGAAAAAGCCGAACGCGACCACGCCGGAGATCAGGCCGTCAAATTCCTCGCCGAGAAAGGCCGACATGAACTCGGCCTGCTTCATTTTCACCGAAGCGCGCTCGGCCTCCAGCGCCACCAGCTCGCGTTCCGAGGCTTTTTGCGCGGCGTAATCGAGTTTACGCTCGAACCATTCGTGCAGTTCCGCGCGGTAACCGCGGGCATATTCCTTCAACGTGCGGTGGGCGATCAAGTCCGGATACCGCCGGATCGGCGAAGTGAAATGGGAATAATGCTGGAAGGCCAGGCCGAAGTGGCCCTTGTTTGTGACCGAATACTTCGCCTTCATGAGCGACCGCAGCATGACATTCTCAATGATGTCGGCCTCGGGCGTGTTTGCCACCTGCTTGAGAAATTCGCTGAGCAGCTTGCTGGTCACTTGCTGTTGATGATCGAACTTGAAGCCGAGCGCCTTGACGAACAGCGCGAAATCCTTCATCTTGATCGGATCGGGCGCCTCGTGGATGCGGTAGATGAACGGCGGCTTCTGCTTGTACTGCCTGCGCAGGGTGAGATCGATGTGCTGCGCCACGGTCTGATTGGCGAGCAGCATGAACTCCTCGATCAGCCGGTTGGAATCCTGGCGGAGCTTGCGCCGGATCTCAATCGGATGGCCCTGCTCATCGAGAATGACCTTCACTTCCGGCGTGTCGAAATCGAGGCTGCCGTTGCGCAGGCGGCGCCGGGTAAGCACGTGCGCCAAATGATTCATGCGCCGCAGGGTCTCGTCGATTTCCGGCGACACCGATTCTTTGCCGTCGATTATACGCTGCGCCTGTTCATAATTCAAGCGCTTTTTGCTGTGGATAATTGTTTCAGCAATCTGATAGTTTACCACCCGGCCACGCGGGGTGACTTCCATCAGGCAGGAGAAAGTCAGGCGGTCGCAATCCGGCTTCAGGCTGCAGAGATCGTTGCTCAAGCGCTCGGGCAGCATCGGCACGACGCGATCGACGAGATAAACCGATGTGCCGCGGTTCAGGGCTTCACGATCGAGCATTGACTTTTCTGCCACGAAATGGCTGACGTCGGCAATGTGCACGCCCAGCTCGAAATTGCCGTTGTCCAATTCCCGCAGGCTCACGGCGTCGTCGAAGTCCTTGGCATCCTCGGGATCGATCGTAAAAGTCAACAACCCGCGCAAATCGAGCCGCTGCGCCAGCAGCTCGGGGGTCAGCGCCATGCTCAGGCTGGCGGCCTCCTGCTCGACCTCCGCGGGGAAGGAAGGCGGCAGATCAAAGGCATATGCCACCGACAACACATCCACGCCCGGCTCCCCGGGAAAGCCGAGCACTTTCACCACGCGGCCTTCGGGGTTTTGCAGCTCATCCTCCATGACTCGATGGTGACCGCGACTTTTTGTCCGGGCTTGGCGGCATTGAGATGCTCTTCCGGAATGTACACGTCGCGCAGGAGCTTGATGTCATCCGGTTTGACATAGTAAAAATGCTTGCCGCGCTGCAGCGTGCCCACGATGTTGTTGTGGCTGCGTTGTAGAATCTCCACCACGCGACCCTCCGGCCTTCTGCCCGAAGGCCGGGCAAACAACTCAACTTTGACCAGGTCGCCATTCAGCGCGGTGCGCATGTTCTTCTGGGAAATGAACACATCCTCCTTGCCCTCGCCAACCAGCAGGAAACCATAGCCCTGAGTCTTCACATGCAATTTGCCGGAGAGCGTCGAGGTCGGCCGCACATGCGCAAAATGGTTGTGGCGCAACTTGGCCAGCAAACCCTGTTGCGCCAGCGACCGCAGCAGGCCGCGATATTCCGCATACCTGGCCGGCGGAACATGCAGCAGGCGGGCCAGTTCCTTGGCCTTGAATTGGCGGGCGGGTTGTTGCGCCAGCACTTCCAGTGTGCGCTCAATCAGATCTTTCATCGTATTGCACTCATTTCATTGTCCCCCCGGTTAGGCAACGCCTGGGGCTGCATGACTGGCAGGAGAGGTTGGCCCTCACGTCGCACCAGTGAGGGAGTTTTGGGAATTGCGCAGGCGCCTGCATGCCTTGCCGCGCCTGCGGGTCACAGCTCTTTTTCGTACGCCGGCGGGTGCAGATCAATTCGCCAGCACCTTCAAAATCTCATCACACAATTGCTCGGCGGCTTCCGGCGTCGGCGCCTCCGACATCACGCGCAGGATCGGCTCGGTGTTCGAGGCGCGCACCTGCACCCAGGAGCGGTCGCGCAAGATCTTGATCCCGTCCAGGCGGTCGATTTGCTCATGACCATAGACTTCTTCCAGACGCTGCAGCACGCCGACTGCCTTCTGTCTGTCGGGCAATTCGAGCTTCTTGCGGCACATGGTGTATTGCGGCAGCGTGCGATTCAGCTCGCTGAGCGGCATGCCGGCGTCGGCGAGATGCTGCAGCAACAGCGCAATCCCCACGATCGCGTCGCGGCCGAGATGCACCTCCGGCAAAATCACGCCGCCGTTGCCTTCGCCGCCGATCACTGCCGCAACTTCGCGCATGCGCTTGGCAACGTTGATCTCGCCCACTTTGGTTCGTTCAATCGCGCAGCCGTACTTCGCCGCCAGATCATCCAGCACGCGCGAGGTGGAAACATTGGCCACCACTTTGCCGCGCTTGCGGCGCAGGATGAAATCCACCACCAGCGCCAGGGTGTATTCCTCGCCCAGCGGCGCGCCTTTTTCCGAAACCAGTGCCAGCCGATCCGCATCGGGATCCACCGCCAGACCCAGATCGGCATGATGGGCCACCACCGCACGGCCGAGCTGCACCAGGTTTTCCGGCATGGGCTCGGGATTGCGCGGAAAACGGCCGTGGGGTTCGAGATTGAGGTACACCGCCTCACAGCCGAGTTGTTCCAGCAATTGCGGCAGGATGACACCGCCCGCACCGTTCACGCAATCCGCCACGACTTTGAACCGGCGCCGGCGAATTTGCTCGACATTGACCTCCGGCAAACTGAGCACGGCCTGCAAATGATCCGCGACGGCATTGCTGTAGCTCGTTAGGCGGCCGAGCTGATCCCAGGTTTTGCGCGCAAACGCCGCGCTCGCACGCAGCGCATTGACTTTCGCGCCCTCCACCTCATCGAGAAACAGGCCGTCATGCGCGAGCAGCTTGAGGCCGTTCCACATCACCGGGTTGTGGCTGGCGGTGAGAATGATGCCGCCGGCGCTGTGCTGCTTTTCCGTGGCCAACTGTGTCGTCGGTGTCGGCGCGATGCCGAGGTCAACCACCTCACAGCCGGTGGCGAGCAGGCTGGCGGTGACCAGGCCGTGCAGCACCGGCCCGGAGACGCGGGAATCGCGGCCGACAACGACGCGGCCCGCGTTGCAGTAGGTGCCGAATGCTTGCGCAAAAGAAATGACAATTTCGGGGGTCAATCCTTCACCGATTACCCCGCGTACGCCGGAGATGCTGATCATGAGTTGAGACACGGGAGCTCCTTTGCTTGCCAACGACGGATTTGCGTTCTGTTCTTCCCCCTCAGTTGGATCAATGCCTCCCCTCCCTTCAAACTGCCTGTGCCGCAGCTTGTCAGGCGTGGAGCGCTGGTTCAATTCCAGAATCTCGATTTCAACCAAGTCGGGGATTAGCTTTTCAAACAAGGCCCGGTTAAAGTCATTGCCGCTCGAGAAAACCCGGACACCATCCGCTTTCAACAGAAGCAGAGTGGCGCGGATCAGAAACTGTCAGGCTCACTGGATCCGAAAATACGGTTGCTGCTTCGGGAAGGGAAAGCTTGTGCCTGCGAAGCTGCCGTTCAGCTTCGGCGGAAGCCCATTCGACTTGCATTCCGACAGGCGCGGGATCAATTCAGTTGAAAATCCTCTTCTGAAAATTTCACCGCCGGATATTCCCGCAGTTTCTTCTTGAAAATATCGGCAATCTCAGCCAGGCGTTCTGGCGTCCGGGCTTCGAAGCGAATGACCAGCACCGGCTGCGTGTTGGAAGCGCGCACCAGGCCCCAGCCGTCGCCGAACAGCACGCGCGCGCCGTCGATGTCGATGACGGAATGGCTCTTTTTGAAATGCGCCACCAGGTCGGCGACGATGTTGAACTTGTCTTCATCAGTGGCGTCGATGCGAATCTCGGGTGTGGAGACGAACGCCGGCACCTCATCGTGCAGCTCCGCCATGGTGCGGCCGTCGCGCGTCAGGATTTGCATCAGGCGGCCGCTGCCAAAGATGGCGTCGTCGAAGCCAAAATAGCCGTCGCCGAAGAAGATATGGCCGCTCATCTCGCCGGCCAGCGGCGAGTGTTCCTCTTTCATCTTGGCTTTCAGCAGCGAGTGGCCGGTTTTCCACATCAACGGCTTGCCGCCGGCTTTGGTGATCATTTCGGGCAGCGCCTGGCTGCACTTCACGTCGAACACGATGGTCGCGCCGGGATGGCGGGTGAGCGTGTCGCGCGCGAACAGGGCGAGCAGCTTGTCCGCGAAAATCGGCCGGCCGAGATTGTCGACAATGCCCATGCGATCGGCATCGCCGTCATAGCCGATGCCGAGATCGGCTTTTTCGGCGACGACTTTTTCGCGCAGATCCTTGATGTATTTCATGACCGTGGGGTCCGGCAGATGATTCGGGAAATTGCCGTCCGGCTCGCAATAGAGCCGCACGACTTCACAACCCAGGTCCTCCCACAATTGCGGCGCGAACAAGGCGCCGCAACCGTTGCCCGGATCCACCACGATCTTGAGTTTCTTGTGAAGCTGGACGCGCTGCTTGATGGCGGCGAGGTATTCCGCGGTGATGTCGACGTGCTCGAGCCTGCCCTGGCCCGAGGCAAATTTGTTCGAGCGGATGATCTGATAGAGCTGTTGAATGTCCTGGCCATACACCGCGCCGACGCTGACGTGTCCGTCCTCCGCGCGCACGCCCCTGGACATTTTGAAGCCGTTGTACTCGCGGGGATTGTGGCTGCCGGTGATCATGACGCCGCCTTCGGCCTGAAAATGGATGATGCCGAAGTATTGCGTGGGCGTGGGCACGACGCCGATATCGATGACGTCGACGCCGCAGCCCAACATCGCGGGCACCAGGGCGTCGCGCAACCGGTCGGAAGACAAACGCAAATCGCGGCCGACCACCAGCCGCTTCCGCCCCTGCACCAGCATCCAGGTGGCAAAGGCTTTGCCGATGAGTGTCACGTTTTCATCGATGAGATCTGTTTCTGCTATGCCGCGAATATCGTATTCGCGAAATATCGTGCTGCTGATCACTGTAAACCTCCATTCTGTGCTTGCGCGATCAAATGGCGGGGCCTCCCGGCATAATCCGTGAGGATCTCCGGCCTCGCGAAGCGGCTTGCTCTGAATAGCTTTTCAATTTGGGTATGGCGCTGGCTCGCCATCTCACAGGCCACCCAGCCGCCGGCTTTGAGGTGGGATTGACAAAACGTCACAAGGCAGCGGTAATACTCCAATCCCTCCTGCACAAACAACGCTGCCGCCGGTTCATGCTCCCGGATTTCCGGCTGCAATGCTTCCCGCTCCTGCCACAGGACGTAGGGCGGGTTGGAGACCACGGCGTCGAGATCCGCTCCTACCCCGTCGAG
>JBBIKM010000261.1:0-7173 GCA_037445455.1 bacterium
CCCGGAATCGCGTAGTTGGATGGCTGCTCGGCAAGTGCCTGATCGATTTCCTCCGAAAACCTGACCGAGACATTGTTTCCGGACCGCCTCGCCCATCTGACCACCGGCGGATTGCGGTCGTCATAACCGAGATTGCCGGGCGCCGTGAGGCAGAGGATCATCAAGCCGTCGCGAAACACCACGTTTTCCGGCACAAAATCGGCATCGTTGCCGTTGAAGGTGTGTGTGCCTTTTTCCCAGCGCGTCTGATCCCAAAATTCAAAATCATCTTTCCACTGCCGGGAGAAGTTGTTGCCCGTCCCGGTGTCGCCCGCGCCCGGGGTGTAGGCGGCATAACTGACCCAGTCATAATAGGCGAAGGCCGGCAAGCCGTCGTCACTCCAGCTTCCCACCCAATTCGTGAATGCCGGCTTCCAGATGTTCATCATGATTTTCTGCTCGCTCACCAGCGTGGCAATATGCGCTTCGGTTTGCCGGTAAGCTTCCACGCCATCGATGAACCAGGCGACATACTGCGGCGTCCATTCAAAGGCGTAGGTGTGAAAATCCAGGTGCGGATTGAACGGCACCGCCTGATGGCGCAAATGATTGTTCTGGCCGGCGGTGATGGTATTGAATTGCACGTCCTCACGGTAACGGCCCAGAATTTCAATGTCGATTTCGTTCCAGGGGCCGCCGCCATCATGGTAAGTAAAGAACGAGGACAGCATGCCCTCGCGCTGCGCCGCTTTCATGCGTACTTCGAAACGGCCGTAGGTATACGCTTCCCGCGTGCGCAGCTCAGCGCCCTTGTAGTTCTTGGCGGCAACCAGCAAAGGACAGGATAACACCGCGAACAGAGCAATGCTCCAGGCGATTCTCATGTCATCGTCCTGCCTGCGTATCGAGATGGCCTGCGAACGGCTCGCCCGGGGAAAGCCGGACGCCAAGCAGGTGGGAGGACACCCGCAGCCGGGTGTCCCCGCCACCTCGAGGCCTGCTTTGGGGAGAATGGTGGCGCAACGCGGCGACCGCCGGACGCCGGCCCATCCTCCGGTCATTTGACCTTATTTCATCAACAGCATCTTGCGCGTTTGTTTGAAATCACCCGCGCTGATGCGGTAGAAATAGACGCCGGAAGGCAGCCCGTCCGCCTGCACTTCGACGGTGTAGGTGCCCGCCGCTTGCACGCCATCCACCAGCGTGCGGACTTTCTGGCCGAGTGCGTTGTAAAGCTCGAGCTGCACCAGACCCGCTTTGCGAATGGCGTAGGTGATCTTGCTCGACGGGTTGAAGGGGTTGGGATAATTCTGGCTCAAGCTGTAGGTCGCCGGCACGCCGTCGTTGCGATTGTCCGCGACGGCGGTTGGGCTTTCGCGATCGCCGATCCAGGTATAGGTCCAATTGCGTGGTGATTGCCACGAATTGTCGTTGTTGATGGGCGACAGGGTCAGGATACCGTCGCGGGTGTTGGAAGCGTCGGAATCATGGATGCTGAAATCAAGCGGAATCCGCATACCATTGACGGGCAGGAAGGGCGCGTCGGTCCCGAAGGTGATGTCGGTCAACTTGACACGCGTCTCGATGATGTAGTCGGAGCCAAAGCCTTCGAAATAGTAATCCGTGGAGTCCCGCGTGTAGAGCTGCCGGTTGGCATTGTCCGGATGGAACAGGCCGTCATAGCGGAACTGCAGGGCATAGTCCGGCTTGGCGCCGCGCATGCGGGCAGCATGGGGCGGCCCGGGCCGGCCATCGTACAGGCCAAAGAACATTTCGATGGCATCGTCTTCCCACCAGTTGCCGGCGGGATCGTAGGAGAAGACATTGTCAATGGCGTCGACCGCGAAGTAGAAATACTGGTTGTCCATCGCCATATACATGGTGAGCGTCAGATCATCGTCGTTGTCGAAGACGCCGGTGCCGATGTGGCTGACCGACTTCTTGAAGACGAACGGTTTGATCCCGCTGTTTTCCCATTCCGTCAGAATGCCGTCGGCCTTGAATTGCGCGGGCGGATTGAGGGAGATGGTGGCAATGCCCTTGGCGGTGTTGTTCACGCCGGGGAAGGACACACCGGGGACGCTGACGTTGCCCACCTTGTCGGCGGCCGTCACGGCGTAGTAATATGTCACCGGCTGGTCCACCAGGGGATAATAAAGATAATGCACGAAGGTCTGAATGTTCTCGGCGATGCCTTCCGCCAGCACTTCCACGCCCGGTGCGGTGACATCGGTAATCGGCTGCTTGCTGGCGTAGACCGTGTACTTCTCGCCGGCTTCATTGGGCACATCCTGCCAAATCACCAGGTTGAAATTGCCAGCGGCATCGGGTACCGCGGCCACGCCTTTCGGAGCAGGCGGTGGCTCAAAATCGGTCTGGCGTTTGCCGTAGAGTTCGAGATTGTCGAACAGCACGCTGCCCGTGGAGATCGTGCCTTGAATCGCGGGGGCGGCGGAGAAGGCGAATTCATACTTTTTCACCTTGTCCCAATCCAGCTTGCCGTTGCCGGGCACGCCGGACCAGCCGGGATTCGAGAAGCCTTCGGCGTTCGGCGTGACGCCGGGGCCGCGATCTTCGAGCGGAATGAGCAGTTTCTTCCAGCCCGTGGCCGCGTCGAGGATGTCACGCGTCTCATAAATCCACTGCTCTTCAGAGTTGTCGCCCTCGCTGTAATCATACAACTGGATGCGGAAAACCACGTTCCCCGGGCTGCTGGAAGCCAGGACGTTGTTGAAGCGCAGGGTCATGTGGGTGTTGCCCTTCATGTCCGGCAGGAAGTTGGTGTCGTTGCCGTATTTCAGGCTGGCAAAACCACCCCAGGATTCGGTGGCATCGACCTTCCAGTCGAACTGCGCCGCGGCGGTTTCAAAGAAATTCTGCTGGTTGTCGGTCACGCTGATGCTGCTGGTGCCGGTGCCGGCAAACGAGGCTGCCTGGCTGGCTGTGGTGTCAAAGTAGTTGATGACCGGATAGGCATGGCCGTAGAGCGCGATGTTGTCGAAGTAGATCGTGCCGGTCGAGATGCCGGAGTTTTGCGGATTGCCGGCATCATGAACGGAGCCATCGATCGACCATTCGATTTTCCACGCCTTGATCGCGTCCAGATCAAGCGTGTTGTTGCCGGCAACACCCGCCCATCCCGGCCGCCACAAGCCCTGGTCGGACTGTTGCCCCACGTCAACCAACGGCAGCACCAACTCATTCCAACCCGGCTGCGCATCCAGAACGAAGAAATGGGAATACCAGTATTCGGCCTTGTTGTTCAGGTCCGACATGTCGCGGTTGGCCACTGGTACGTCGCTCATGTCCTTCAAGAGAATGCGAAGGTGAGTGGTGCCGGGTTTGCTCTGCGGCACGGCGTTGTAATACCAAACCTTCAGGTGGGTGAAGGGCGAAAAGTCGAAGACTGCGGTGGTGTCCGCGCCGTGCATGATGTTGGCGTAACCACCCCAGCTTTCCGTGCCCTGAATCGCATAATCGACCTTGAGCGAACCGGTGCCCTGCTTGACGAGATCGTTCACGTAGGACAGATTGGTGAACGTCTGTGTCGAGCTGGAAACGTGCTCGAAATACCAATACCCGGAATCAGGCGCGGCATCGAAGCTGTCCAGCACCTCCTGCCCAAACGCCAGGCAGGGAATGAGCAACAACAGGAGTAACAAGTTGTACCTTTTCATCGCATGCCTCCACTTGAATTGAACAGCAGATTGCTGAACTGAAATCGGCCTGCAAACAACTCTTTGGGCGATCACCTCCTTGCGGTTCCAATAGTTCGTGTCCAACCGACCTCGCGAACTTCTGAGAAACGTTCCTGCAACGGCCTGGCCGTTGCATCACCATCATCCAAGTTGCCACGACCCTCGAGATGCCTGCCGCCCTGGCTCAGCCGAGCTTGAATCGTCTCTGGATGGAATTGGCCACCCGCAATCGCGAACTTCTGAGAAACGTTCCTGCAACGATTTGGCCGTTGCATCACGATCATCAAATTTTGCCACGCCCCTCGAGATTCCTGCCGCCCTGGCTCAGCCGAGCTTGGAGCATTTGACACGGCCACTCGTGCTTGCCGGCCATTACGCCAACCCGCGAATTCATGGGCTGGGCCCCCCGAGCGCAAGCCGGCCGGCTATTCCAACCAAAACTGCTGCGCCAGCGGCCCGACCGCCACTTTGAATTCACCCGGCTCGATCGTGGGCTTTAGCTCCCGCCCGATGAAGGAAAGATCCTGCGGCTGCAGCGTGAACGTGACGCGCCTGCTCTCCCCCGGCGCCAGGGGGATCTTCTCGAATCGTTTGAGCCGCTGATTATGCGGCGTGATCGAGGCATACAAATCCGTGAGATAGAGCTGCACGATCTCCTGGCCGGCGCGCGTGCCGGTGTTCTTCACCGTGACGCTGACCGTCAGCGCCTCGCCCGGCTTGAGTCTGGTTTTATCCAGCGCCAAATCGCTGTATGCAAATGTTGTGTAGCTCAGGCCAAAGCCGAAGGGAAATTGCGGCTTGTAGGATTGATGCTCGCTGGCTTGCTCGCTGAATTTGTGATCATACAACGTGAGATCGTTGGGATGGCGCGGATAAGTGATGGGCAGCTTGCCGGAGGGATTCACTTCGCCGGCCAACACCTCGGCAATGGCCGTGCCGCCCTGCACGCCGGGCAAAAACGCGGCCAGGATCGCCGCGCTTTTCTCTTCAATTTCGCGAATCAAGCGCGGCCGGCCCTGGGCCAAAACCAGAATGACCGGTTTGCCGGTTTGCTGCAGCGCCTGCGCCAGGTTGAGCTGCGCGCGCGGCAGGCTCAAGTCCATGATGTTGCCCGGTGTTTCACAATAAGCCTCCTCACCCAGACACAGGATCACGGCCTGCGCGCTCTGCGCCGCCTGCACGGCCGCGGCCACGTCGATTTCCTCCTGAAAACTTGCACCCGGCACGTGGGTCACATTGGGCTTGCCGAATTTTTCCTGCAGCGCTTCAAGAATGGTATGGTGTTCGTGGGGATAAAGCGACTCTTCATTGCCCTGCCAGGTGATGGTCCAGCCGCCATTGAGCACGCTCAGCTTGTCGGCGGTCGGGCCGGTGACCAGCAGCTTGGTGGAGGGGGCCAGCGGCAGCAGATTGTTCTGATTCTTCAGCAAAACCAGGGACTCGCGCGCGGCTTGCAGCGCGACCGCGCGGAACTCCGGTGAGGCAAACTTGGACCGCAGCGTTTTGTCGGGATAGGGATTCTCAAACAGGCCGAGCGCAAATTTTACCCGCAGGATGCGGCCCACCGCTTCATCGATGCGGCGCATCGGCACCGCGCCTTCCCGCACCAGCGCCAGCAGGTGATCATAAAAACTGAAATCGAGCGGCACCATGCTCATGGCAATGCCCGCCATCACTGCTTGACGCACCGCCTCTTTGGGGGTGGCCGCCACTCTCTCGCGCGTGTGCAGATTGATGATATCCGCCCAGTCCGAAACCACGAAGCCCTCGAAACCCAGCTCGTCGCGCAGCAATTCCGTCAAATAGTAATGGCTGGCGTGCACCGGCACCCCGTTGATTTCGGAAGAATTGACCATCACGGTGTGCGCGCCGGCCTCGACCGCAGCTTTAAAGGTCGGCAGAAAGTACTCGCGCAACATGATTTCGGGAATGTAGGCCGGCGTCCGGTGCTTGCCGGTGTGCGGAAAGCTGTAACCCAGGTAATGCTTCAGGCAGGCTGCCACCTTGTCTTTTTGATTGATCTGATTTTCCTCTCCTTCCAGGCCCCTCACATACGCGACGCCCATGGTGGCAGCCAGGTAGGGGTCTTCGCCAAAGGTTTCGAACAAGCGCGGCCACAGCGGCTGACGGCCAATATCCAAAACCGGATTGAAATTCCACGGAATGCCGCTGGCGCGCACTTCATAGGCAGTGATCTCACCGTCGCGGCGCATGAGGCCGGGATTCCACGTTGCGGCCATGCCCAGGCTTTGCGGAAAGATGGTGGCGCCGGTGGTGTAATTCGCACCGTGGATGGCATCGACGCCGTAGATGACCGGAATTTTCAGGCGCGTTTCGCGGGTGGCGACGTCCTGAATCTGCGTGATGATTTCATGCCAGTGATCCACGGAATATGCCGAACCCATCACATTCAAAATCGAACCCACGTGATATTTCGTGATCGCGGTGCGCAACTTGGCGGGGTCAAGCTGGTGACGCGCGCCGGGTTGGAGGGGTGCCGGCATGTCCTTGGAAACGACATCGATCGTCACCTGCGTCATCTGGCCGACTTTTTCTTCCACGGTCATTTGCGCAAGCAATTTGTCCACTTGCGCCGTGAAATCGGGTTTGGGAATGCTCTGGCCATATGCAGAAGTGAGGCCGAGCACACCGGCACTCATGAGTACGAGGAGAGTTGGGACGGAAATCTTCATCGTTCATCCTTGCCTGGAATGGAAGCCTCACTCAAGACGGCTGTGGCGGCATCGGTTCGAGTCAGTCAGAGTGACTTGCAGCGCGCTGAAAAATCCTGGGCCATTGGCCAGGTTTGATACAGGATTGACAAAAATTGCGCCAGCGTTCTTGCCGAAATCTGTTTATGATATTAAAGAGCTTAAGGGGGAGTACGAGCCTACCGCCAGGCAAAGATTTATCAATTTGATAATGAGCCTGTTATAAAATTGATAATTGGATTCTCAAGTTTGCAAAGCCGACAAAGCCTCAGAGAACGGCGCAAAGTCCACAAGTTTCTTCTCATCATGAGCCGCGAGAGCAGGCACAACCGCCGGGCTGGGCCGGAGGCGCTCGAAATCAGAATAAGATTCTGAAAGATTCTTGACCACGAAGCAACTGCTTCACCCGCGGAGAGTGCGGCGTTCTAAAATCAAGAGAGCCCTTCTCCACGTTCTTCGCCTCTTCACGGTCAACTTTTGAGGTGAATGGCACGGGTGTATACCTCAATCCTCACAAGATCATTTCTGGCTGATGGTGATGGTGGCGACCTCACATGAGACAAGAGTGCACGAACCGGCCTTTTGGCGGCCCAACGTCACGAACTTTTCCACCAAGGCAAAACAATTGAAGGCATGACTATCGAAAATCTTTTCCAACTGTTCGCCTTTGTGTGTCAAGATGATTAAAGCAATTCGATAAGATTGAGCTTGCCTGAGAAAAAGCAATACCAGAAAAATGGCTGTCATAAATGTGTGGTTTGCAATCATCAAAGAAATGTTCATCG
>JBBIKM010000262.1:0-7117 GCA_037445455.1 bacterium
TTGCACACTCCAGTTGGCGGACGGATAGGTGCTGTCGGAGATGACGGTTTGACCGTGAAGGGAGCAGCAGGCCAAGAGGAGCAAAACCAGGGGCGGCGCCAGGCAGGCGCTTTCAACTCTCATGTCGCGATCTCCTTTTGAGATTTTCGAGATTGCATCGCATAACATGGCGCCGGGTTCCGGCGCGTCCCTCTTCCACCAAGCGCGCTTTTCTGAAGGCACTGACAAATCCCATAAGCGGCTGGCCCCGTCTTACTGCTTTCCTGCTTCTGGCGTGGCGCGCCAGGCCATGCCCCAACAATACTTGGGCCCGCCGCAGCTTGCGAAGAGTTTAACAAAGTTATTCAAGCGTTGGCGATCGACTTCGTGAAAGACGAGTCGCTGCAGTCTGTCATTCATCACGGTTGTGGAAGGCACGTCAGGTTTTGTCCCTCGCCGGGCAGACGGCAAGGCCACGGAGTTCAACACACCCGAGTGCTGCCGTGGCATTTCAGAAAGTTCTTTCATCTGCGGAAGGGCCATAAATGGAGGGCACCGGTATGTCGTTGAGACGCAGGTAGACTGTCAGTTGTCCGCGGTGATGCACCAGGTGGTTGATGGTTGAGCCAACGATTTCTCCGGCAGGAGAGCTGAGCAGCACCTGACCCTGGTTCTTAAGAAAAAAAGTTCTATCCAGTTCTTGGTCGGTAACTTTGGCCAGTGCATTTCTTGCGCCTTCAAGATTCTCAGCAAAATGATTCACCAATTCCGCCGTAGTCTTGGGCTGAAAATGTCCAAATGTGGCAAAGTCGATTTCACCCTTCTCGACGATGCAGGTTATCCATCTTGGGATCTCCGCAACCAGCAGGGCGAGATAACCCATGGTCATGGATTTCTCATGCGGCTTCCAGCCGAATTGACTCTCCGGGATGCGTTCCAAACATTTGCGCGTGGCAGGAGCTTCGGCTTTCAGTTCCTGCCAAAACGCTGAACCTCGCGTCAATTCAGTCATCTGTTCTCTTCCTTGAGGCCCGGCGTTGGCAAACCAGGCCCCGCGCGATAAACCTGCAATGGCCGTTGCAGATCAGCAACGCCGGGCGTGATGAAACGGATTCGCGGTTTTGTGCGGTCACTCCGATTTGGCGGGATGGCGATGGAATGTCTTGGCGACGATCTTCCACCCCTCGTCGAATTTGTAGAGCGAAATATAATCAGTGAAGGTGTGCTTGCCGTCGCGATAAAGCTCCACTTTCACGATCGCCGCGCTGCCGGTCACCTCGACCAGCGGGAATTCCGCTTTGATTTCCGGCCGGGGCTGGTTTGCGCCTTTTGCCTGCGCGGTTGCGATGCGGCCAATCCATTCATCGCGCGTCACTTGGTTGATTTTGCCGCCTTCCTGCACAAACATGATGAACGCAGCGTGAAAGCCCCGGCGCATGGCCTCTCCGTCGGGATGAGCGTGCACGCCCTGGACGTAGGCCTCTTCCACGACTTTGATCACCGCCTGTTTTTCATCCTGATTCCCGGCGAATGCACTCAGAAAGGCCAACAGCATCATGACAACCGAAGCCTGCGAGACTCTTGCTTTCATTGCCTGATCTCCATGTTTTGGGTCGTGACACAAAATTGATTACCACAGCATATGCTGTCCGAGTGGAGCGAAGCCGGCCGCCCTGCGCGCCTCTTCTCCGCGAGCGGGTTCCCGCTGCAAGGCAGCGAGTATTGCAGTGCCGAAAGCAGGCAACATGACCAGGCAAACAATGCGTCTTGCTGCAAGAGCAAAGCGCGCTCCCGCCTCTTTTCTTTCCGGCCCGCGGCCGGATACTTCCTCTATGGCTTGATGATATGCTCCCTGCCCTCACGGCTCACGATCTTCACAAAATTGCCCCGGTGTTTGGTGGAGGCCAATTCCACACCGCCGTCCGCGTCATCCGAAAGGCCAAGGGCCTCGCCTGCTTCCGTGGCCGTAATCTTGACAAGCGGTCCGCTGCGCGGATCGGTCAACCGCAACACCACTGTTTCCGGATAGAGACGTGAATCAATCGTGACCGCCGGCTCCACGGTGATACTCGCCCGCACCCGGCCGCTGCTGTCCACGATTTCAAGCGCGCGGCCGCGCAGCACCGGCGCGGTATTTTGCGCCCGTGCGGAAAGATTCTGCGCCATCAAGAGCACGAGCAGCACAAGATTCATCAACGTAAGGACGACTCCAAAACGGTGCGCTTTCACCACAACCTCTCCTTTCTGGCAATCTCGCCACGCCAGGATCAAGCCGCGGACGCATCAATGAGATGCCCGCCCGGCGCGAAACGTTCAATCGAGCGAACGTTGGGAAAGCGCGCAAGGCTGCCGCAAGTCAGATGCCCGCTGCGCTTGACTGTGATGATTCCCCGGCCTCCGCCCTGCGCGGCGCGAGGCCTTTGCTGCCGCCGGGTCGATTCGGCGCAGCAGTTGCCCCCCGAATCCCGCTGTTTGCGCCCGCGCGGATTCATCTCGAGGCCATTTTTCAGGCGCACAATCAGGCATGGGACAAGTTGTGCCGGGTGAAGCGTTTCGCGACAAACAGAAACGCTCCACCAGCCATGGGGTCACAGCGCTGCTCATATCCAACAGATAGTGGTGGTGCAGAGCGCTGAGTCAAATCGTAGCCATTGAGGAGGAATTTCCAGTGGCCTCAAGCGCGCAGGGGCGAGGCGGCATGAGAAAAAGCATGCAAAAGATAGCAAAGGCCGCTGACAACCCTATGTCAGCAGGGGCGAAAATTCTCACCGCCGAACCGGTTCCCTCCAAACGGCAGTCTGCGCAATCTGAGCATGAATCCAATCGTCATGCCCAGCCACCTTTTGCCTGAAGTGAGGAGGACGGCAAGCAGGATCGAGGCGGGAACGTCGAGCCGGGCCGGCCGAGGCCGGTGGCGAAGATCGTCTTGTTTCCGGACGCATCCACTCTGAGGACATTGCCTGTGTTGAGCTCACTGACGAACAACAGGCTCAGCGGTTGGCAAGCGAGAAGAACCTTGATCGAAGACGGGCCTTTGAAGTTTTCACCACACGAAATTTATGCCTCTGCTTGCCAGTCCGCTGGAGCCCGTGTTAGACGCGATAGTTGACTTTTTCAAGAACGTTTTGTTGGTCTTGAGATATAACTTTGTATGTGCTGCTGAATTTTAAACAAGTACGTGCTGAGGGCGACGAGCAGGAACCCCGTAAAGCATACCTCTAGCGCTAATGTCTTCATCAATATCAGGCCAGTGGACGCCTTGACCGTCACCAATAAGTTCCCAGTTATTCCGTTGCTCCGATGTTGCATCGGATAAACGCCATGACCACGCCAGAGGTACACTGATTATACGACCATCAACGAGATACGCCGTGATCGTATCCTCGGTCACTTCAACATGCTTTATGCGGGGTTCAATATTGTTAACCACAGTGTTCATGCCAAGCCTCGATAATTTTGTCGATGTTAGATTGAATCATTCGACGAATACGATTCAGCTCATTTGGTGAAAAGCCATGATTCTCGCTGAGAACGATAGGTTCAAGCCAGAACTTACACGTCATTTTTTCCCGTCGCGCATGGACATGCATTGGCTCGTTACAATCGAAACTATAAAAAAAGAACCGATATGGGCCGGAAACATTTTGAACGGTTGGCATCCGATAGCTTGTCGTTTGTTAGTGTTGTCATACTTCTTACTCAACTTAAGTATAGCACAAATTCCGATTGTTGCAATCTATTTTCCGACTTACTCTGTTCTCGCCGAGCCAGGACGGCTGGGGAGGGCGGCGAGCAAGACGCAGGTTTCAATCTTGGTACGAACGTTCGCAAAGCCACCACGAAACTGTTACGAATTGCCGCCGTACTTTCGTTTCTGCCGTGACCCTCGTCCAAATCTAAATCAGAACTTTCTTTTTTGCAACGAACTTCTTTCACTCGCACGAGGCTAACACCGATTGCGCGGCAGCGGGGTTTGGAATCGACATGGACACGCCGACACCCAGAAGCACAAGCGCGAGACCAACGACGAATTTTCGGCTCATAGAATTCTCCTTGGCCAAGTTTCTGCAAATCGTAACGGCAGGCATGCCAAGCCACACCGTGACTTTCAATATTTTCGCGCGATTGTTGTTCTTCTATCCAGGTGAGCGCCTTGGTCAACCATGCAGAGATTGCCCCTCAGGCGAGTCAGAAGAGGTGAGCCCCGCGGCTCAATCACTGCCAATACTGCTCAGAGGATACCATGATGGTCGTCTTCGACCATCCAGAATGTCAAGGCTACCCCGCCATCACCTTTGTCACTCAATCAATTCATATGCCAAAGACCGCAGGCGAGAGGGTGGCTTGATAATAATGGACTAAGATCAAGAAAACGGTCAAGCATCGACACGAAAATTCTCACAAGCAGGAACACCTCATGGAAGTTTTCCCAAAAATCGGATAGAAAAACAATTGAAACAGGTGGAGGCCTCAACCTGAGAGGTTGGGCAAAAATCTTATGCGATGTACATTTTGTCACCCTTCGCATATTCATCATTGAAACGGCTTTTGGTGTGCTGTCAGCAGCGTCGCAGCAATCCATCGTCTGTCTTCTGGCAACCTTCACTCCGTCTCCCCAGCGGCTCAGATTGCGGACCGCGTCACTCAAGGCATCTCAGAATCATAGGTTAATCCTGAGGGCTATTGCTGCTTCACCGAGGCACTTCGCGGCCCCAAATAAATGCCCAGCCCCCTGCTGCCGCCGCAGTTCTCCCGCCACACGATTGTGCCCCTTTTTTTTCCAGCCTGCATAAAAATCGCGACTGTTGCGTCTGTCATGAGGTGAAAGGATAGAGCGGCACAGCAGTCTTTCTTTGCAGGCATCTGAACCGCGAAAAACGTGGAGATTGCGGCGCTTTGGCATCAGGAAGAGCCTTTCCCTGCGGCTCTGCGGTTCCGGTGCCGGCCTGGTGGCTTCGTGGTGATCCTGAGCAGTCGAGTTGATTGCTCGTTGGGCTTCAGCTCTCAGCAAAGCAGCGCAATGAAATACAAGTATTGATAATCAATCAACCTCGGACCCTCATACCTGGAGACGTTATCATGAAAAATTTGCTGATTCAACTAGCGGCGTGCCTGCTGTGCGCCGGGCTTGTCTTGATTGGTTGTAACCAAGCCCCGCATCCCACCACGCCGGAACCGGCACCCATGAATGAAGCGACTGCTGCCTTTCTCAAACCCGCGTGTGATTGCACCCCGGTGCCGCCTGGAGTGATAAGCTGGTGGCCGTTTGATGAAACCAGCGGCACCACTGCCGCAGACACTGCCGGTGAGAACAATGGCGCGATCATCGGCGCAACGCCACTGCCGGCTATGGTTGCCGGCGGGCTGAGCTTTGACGGTGTTGACGACTACGTGGCAGTACCCGATAATCCGACTTTGGATCTGACCTCCCAAATCACCATCGATGCCTGGATTCGTACGGACAAACTGACCGGAGGGCAGTCGATCGTCACCAAGCAGCCCACGGGATCTGCCGGCTATAATCATGGCGGGAATTATGAATTGACTCTTGCCGATGGGAAGCTCTATTTCACTTCGCAATATGCGCCCTATAATCGAACTTGGGGACATTTTGCAAATATGCCCGACTTGGTCGTTGGTCAGTGGTACTTCGTTGCCGTTACCGCCGATGCCGGTTCTCGAGTCGTGAAGTTCTATGTCAACGGCGATTTGGTGGACACTGTTGTTTGGCAACATAGCTTGTTGCAGTACCCGAATGATGAACCATTGCGCATCGGCCGCAGAAAAGATGGTTTGTTCTTTGATGGGCTCATCGATGAAGTCGAGATCTTCAATCGCGTGCTCTCAGATACTGAAATCCAAGCCATCTTTACCGCCGGCGCCGCGGGAAAATGCAAGTTCATTCCGGTCGCGATTGACGTCAAACCCGGCAGTGATCCCAACAGCATCAACTGCAGAAATCTGAATGGCGTCATTCCGGTGGCGATTCTGACTACGAGCAAGGCTGCCGGTGAAGCAATCGATTTCGACGCGGCCACGATCGATGCTGCGACGATCCGGTTCGGGCACAGCGGCACCGAGGCCCTCGAAACTCATGGCAAAGGGCACATCGAGGACGCCGACAGTGATGGTGACCTTGACATGGTTGTTCATTTCCGCTTTGGTGACACCGGCATGCAATGCGGCGACACCGCAGCCATCCTGACGGGGAAGACCCTTGACGGCGAACCAATGCAAGGAGAAGATGCCATACGAATGGTCGGAGGTCAAAAGGATTGATCCGGCAAGGGGAATCATGCACCTGGGATCATGCAGCGTGGCGCGCCTGGTGCCGGATTGTTCAAGTTGAGGGGGAGGGCGTTGCCGCGCTGCTCGTGAGGTGAGAGCCTCGTCCACCCAACCGGTGAAATCAAATGCGGAGATCCTATGAAATCCTCAATGCCCTCTCGCGGTCCAGTGCGATTGATGCCGGCGCTCGCTCCGGCCATTCTGATGGGCTGGTGTATTTCCAACCTCGCTCTCGCACAATGGACCAGCGATCGCAACGCCAACACGCCGGTGTGTACCGCCTCCGGCGATCAAACCTATGGCTATTTCTATGGAATCTCGGACATGGTCAGCGACAACGCCGGCGGTGCGATTGTGGCTTGGCAAGACAGCCGGAATGGCGCGCTCGACATTTATGCCCAGCGTCTTGATGCCAAAGGCACGGCATTATGGAGTGAAAACGGCGTGGCCATATGCCTTGCATCGGGTGAACAAAATGGCTGTGCCATTGCCAGCGACGGTTTGGGCGGCGCTATCATGACCTGGATGGATCTCCGTAACTCCTATCCTGATCTCCACGCACAGCGCGTTGATGCGCACGGCCAGCCGCAGTGGCTCGCCGATGGCGTGCCGGTATTCTCCCAGGCGATGATGCTGTCGTCAGATTCCTATGAAATCGTGGCAGACGGCACGGGTGGAGCAATCATTGCTTGGGATCGTTAGACCAGTACTGATCAAAAAGTCTTTGTGCAGCGACTCAATGCCAGTGGTGCGTGGCAGTGGCCGGCAAATGGCGTGGCCGTCTTCCCTGCGCCGAATCCACATTGGGTGGAGGGTCTCCTGGCGTTGCATGACGGTGGTGCGATCATCG
>JBBIKM010000263.1:0-5554 GCA_037445455.1 bacterium
CGGCGGGCCGCGGCCACGCTGCTCTGCCACAATCCGGGTGTGACGTAGTACTGCTTGCGAGTGAGCGGATGGCGACTGGTGAGCACATCACGCGGATCGCGAATGAGATTGATGATGAAGACGTCAAAGCGCCGCGCATAATCTGCCAGCCGGCTGATTTGCGCCGGCCGCCACCAGTTGGCGTGGCGCTTGGTGATGAAGAAGCCGGGGTCGTGCCGGCCGCTCGCCTGCCGCCACAGCGTGAAGCAGAGACCGAGCCCCGGTGCGCTCCACGGCGCTGTTTCCTTGTCAAAGAGAATGGTGTTGCTGAAGGCGATCATGGCATAGTGCAACATGGTGGTGCCGGAGCGCGCACAGCCGACAATGTGAATGCGCCGCAGGCCGGCGTGCCTGAGCAGGAAGCTCTTGCCTTGTTCCTTCAGCAGACTTGCCGGCCACCGATGAAATGATGCCATAGTCTTTTCCTCTCCCTACGGCGAGTGCAATATTGTTGTTTGTGGCGCCAAGATAGCGGGGGAAATTTACCGGAGAATGAGGACATCATGAAGTGGTGATGAACGAATGTGTCCGTGTTTCCTGGCATGGCCGGCCTTGACTCTCTCGGCGCGGTTGGCTAACTTACGCGCCAATTTCTGCACGGCGAGCAGGACGCCGCCGCCCTCGGTGCGGAGGAGACATTTGCGGCGCCACGCCGCAGCAACCAACGGAGAACGACGATGAACACTCTTGGCAACGCAGTTCTCGGGATGGTCTTCCTGGCGCTCTCGCTCGCCGGCACGCTCTTGATGTACAAACTGTGGGGCTATCCCTTCGATGAACAGAGGCAGAAGAGCACGGCGCCGCGGCCGCTCGTGCTGCTGCACCGCGCCCTCGGCTATCTCTATCTCGCGATTTATCTCTATTTGATGTCGCAGATGGTGCCGCGCCTGTGGCAGTATCAGGTCGAACTGCCGGCGCGCACGGTCGCCCATTTGATGCTGGGTATGGCCATCGGCGTGATTCTGCTTGCCAAGGTCATGATCGTGCGCTTCTTCAAACATCTCGAAGCGCAAATGGCGCCGCTGCTCGGCACGAGTTTGTTGGTGTGCACTGCGCTGCTCATCGGGCTTTCAGTGCCCTTCGCCTGGCGCGAGCACTATTTGAGCCGGCGCGCTGCGGGCGGGCCGGCCTTTGAACAGGAAAATCTCGCGCGCGTTGCTGCGCTGTTGCCGCAGGCCGGTTTCCCGGACGAGGTTTCCCCTGCCGCTTTGGCCACCCCTGCGGCGCTGCGACAGGGCCGCGCCGTGCTTCTGAAGAAATGCGTGCAGTGCCATGATCTCCGCACCGTGCTGCTGCGGCCGCGAACGCCCGGCCAGTGGCGCGAGACGGTGGCGCGCATGGCCGAACGCGCGGTGCTGGCCGAGCCGCTGGACGAATTCGAGCAGCACGTTGTCACGGCTTACCTCATCGCCATTACGCCGGAGCTGCAAAAATCCGTCACCACCATTCGCCGGCAGGAAATCAAGCGGGAAGAGACGCGGGCGGCGATCGCTGCGGTTTCGACCGCGCTCCCCCGGGAGCTCCCCACCGCGCAGGTCGATCCCGCTGCGGCACAAACGTTGTTTGAGAAAACCTGTTCGCAATGCCACAGCCTCAACAATGTCGAAAAGAGCCCGCCCGCCAATGCCGCTGAAGCCACCGCGCTGCTCGATCGCATGATCGACAACGGCCTGGAGGTCAGCGATGAGGAGTTCGAGCAGCTCGTCTTCTATCTCGTGCGTACCTATGGCAGAAACTGAGGCCGCCGATTCGGCACGGCTTGCCGCCTGGTTGCCGGGGCGGGCAGCACAACGCAGGGGCACGACGGGAAAAACCATTTGTTATTCAAGCAAAAGTTTGTTATGCTGTGCCGCGCGGCCTGCCCCCGGTTTGGGCGTGGCAGGCTTCGCGGCCTGTGATCGGCAAGCCGCTTTTCGGGTCAATTACAGAGGCAAAATCTTCATCGGGTAGGTAGAGTGATGCGTATTCCACAAGTCCATTTTGGCGCGAACAAATTCTTGATTCGTCTCAGACGCGGCAAGTTGTACCCCGCGTGGCCAATTTTGAGTCAATCATGCACCTGAATGGCGGGCTGACTTCAGTCCAGCCCGGGCGTCACACCTCTCATTCCCACCGCCACTTCCTTCAGTTTCTGAAGCCAGATATCTTTTTTTATTTTCGCAGGCTAATCGCAGAGAATCATTTCACTTGCGTCGCGGAGTTTGCCCTGCTTATGCCGGCAACTCGGCGATTGCGATTCCGCGCCCTCTGCTTTCAGCACAACCTCTGCAAGCGGCCCGGCACAAGCCTTGCAGTGCCGGCACCGCGAATTCTCATTCGACCAAATCACCACACGCCTCGCACCACATCTCAAGGAAACGAATCTATGGCTGCCATCACCTGAACAACGGAGCCAGTCATGCCAAGGAAATTCCTTCCCCTGCTGCGCGCTGCCGGCCTGGAGTTGCTCCTGCCCATACTTTTTTTCTGCGTGCCGTTTTCCTCCGCTGATTTCACCCTCGCCGCGATGCAAACGATGAGCCTCAACGCCAGGGGCCTCGAGCCGGCGAAAGTCAAGCCACGACTCGACAAGGATGGCGACGGCCTCTCTGATCATGAAGAAAAAATGCTGGGCACCAACCCGCAATCACCGGACAGCGACAAAGACGGTCTGATCGACATTGATGAAATCAACCACCATCGTACCAATCCCCTGCAGGCAGATTCTGACGGCGATGGCTTGTCGGATTTCGAGGAAGTGGAAAAGCATCACACCGATCCCAACCAGCGCGACAGCGACCGTGACGGTCTGGAAGATCGCGTTGAATTGCTGGAGACGCGCAGCGATCCGCTGCGGCCCGACAGCGATCGCGACGGGCTGCTGGACGGTGAGGAAGTCCTGCAACACCGCACCGATCCCCGGCGGCGGGACAGCGACGGCGACGGCCTCAGCGACGGTGAAGAAGTGCGCAGCCTGCTTTCCAACGCGCTCACCTCGGACAGTGATGGTGACGGCGTGGCCGACGAGCGGGATCAGTGCCCGAATGAACTCGAGAACGTTAACGGTTATGCAGACGATGACGGTTGCCCGGATGAGCAGCCGGCTTTTTGGGTGGATATTGGGCAATCATTCCTGCTGAGCCAGGTCACATTTGCCGAGGGCCAGACGCAGCCGGCGCCGCAGTCCCTGGAACAGCTCGACAGCGTGTGCCGCACCCTGCGCCAGTTTCCGGAGCTGGCGTTTGAGATTCGCGGCTATGCCGACAACACCGGTGAGACCGCACAGAATCTGCAAATTTCCCTGGCTCGGGCGCAAGCAGTGTATGATTATCTCGTTGCGGCTGGCATCAGTCGCGAGCGCATGCGCTGCGCCGGCTTTGGCGAAGCGAATGCCATTGCCTCCAACAGCAGCGCCGAGGGCCGCGCCAGGAACCGGCGCATTGAACTCTATCGTCTGCATTGATCCAGCCGCGCCCGCCCGGCGCGCCGGCGATGCCATCCTCCCAACCAACTCGCGATTGCTGCGGCAATCGCGCCAGCCGTCTTTTTTCTGCTTCCCCCTTTTCTTGCTGCGCAACGCAAATCTTACGGCCAGCCGCGACCGGCGTATCGCCTCCGGCCCGGGGCAAACCTGGCATCGGCGTCCCGCGTGCAGCAGGCATGAGTTCAGCCCCCTCGCCTTTCATGACGGCAATTCCTGTTTGCGTGCAGCGATATTATTCTCTCTGACACCGCCGTGGTTCGTATGGGCTTGCCTGCCGGCGCAAAAGTTGAACCAGCAGGCGGGATGACAGAGGCGACGACGCTGCCTGAAAAAGCGCTTGAGACTCGTCCTGTTCCATCCTGTCAAAAGGACGAGATTGAGATCCGGCCTCGTCGTTACGCCAGCAGGGCAAACCGCAAATGGCCCGTGGGGCAGGATTTGCCGGATTGCCAGGATGACAGCTATTCTCGCCGGTGTGAAGTTAGACCCGGCAGGCGGGATGCCAGGGCAAGGACTTTTCATGCAAATCAAAAGCGCTACAGACGAGAGGGCTGCCGGATCGCCGACTTGACTTTTGCGGCGAGACTTGTACATTGCATGCCGACAAGTGGCGCGAAAGCCCGCGCAGCAACCCGGCGCCGGGACGAACCATCAGCAAGTTGACTTTCATGTGAGGAGATGCAAGATGCGGAAACGCGTGGCCTATGTCCTGACGCTGGCCGCCCTGCTGGCGGCCGGCATGGCAGTGGCGCAAGAAGCCCCCAAACCAGAGCCGATGGGCTGGAAAAAGAATCTCATTGGCGCCTTGACCCTGACCCAAAATTCGTACAGCAACTGGACGCAGGGTGGCGAAAATGCGGTCGCCTGGAAGGGTGTCATTGAAACGCTCTGGGAGAACAATCAAGCCAAAATCAACTGGAAGAACACCGGCAAACTGGCTTACGGCCAGGTCAAACAGGGCGATCAGGAGGTGCGCAAGAGTGACGATGAGCTGCGAGTGGAATCGGTGCTGACCTACAAAGTCGGCAAGTATCTCAATCCCTATGTTGCCTTCAACGGGCTGACGCAGATCGCCAATGGCTATGATTACGGCAAGACCCCGCGTTTGCTGGTGTCCGACACTTTCGATCCCACCTTCCTGCGGCAGAGCCTGGGCATGGGCTACAAGCCGGTCAACAATTTCGTCACGCGTCTCGGCCTTTCGGTGAAGGAGACCATTGTCGGCACGGCAGAGTTCCGGCCGTTGTACGGCAACGCACCCGATGAGAACGTGCGGGTCGAAACCGGCATCGAGTCAGTGACCGATTTCTCGCAGAAGCTCGAGGAGAATGTTCTGTTCACCACCAAGCTGGAATTGTTCAGCGCGTTCGAGCATCTCGACGAGGTGGATGTCAACTGGGACAACACCCTCACGGCCAAGCTTGGCAAGCTCTTCACGGTCAATGTGAACGTGCGCGTGTTGTATGATGAAAACCTCTCGAAGAAGCGCCAGCTCAAACAAGTGCTGGGCTTCGGCGTGTCTTACACCTTTTTTTAAAGCGGTGCGGCCCGGCCTCGGGCGGCTGGCGCGGCATGAAGGCACGGCCGGCCGAACGGGATTTCCCGGCCTCGCCCATGCGGCTGCAATCACTTTCGGTGAGGAGGAGCAAAATGTTGAAAGAGTTCAAAGAATTCGCAATGCGCGGCAACGTCGTGGACATGGCGGTGGGCATCATCATCGGCGCGGCCTTTGGCGGCATTGTCAGCTCGCTGGTGAATGACGTGATCATGCCGCCCGTGGGTCTGCTCACCGGCGGCATCGATTTCAGCAACCTGGCGCTCAATCTCCAGGATGAGCCGGTGGTCGCGATCAAGTACGGCGTCTTTATCAATGCCGTGATCAATTTTGTCATCATTGCCTTTGCCATGTTCATGATCGTGCGGGCCATGAATCGCCTGAAGAAGAAGGAAGAAGCTGCGCCCGCGGCGCCCACGACCAAAGAATGCCCGGAATGCATGATGACAATCCCGCTCAAGGCCAGGCGCTGCGGCCATTGCACCGCCGTGGTGGCG
>JBBIKM010000263.1:5606-7072 GCA_037445455.1 bacterium
ACCAGTATCAAGCATCCAGTATCAAGTATCCAGCCATGACAGACTTCGAAAAGCTCGGTGTGTTTTATCTGGGGCGTGCCTATGATCTGGCCGCCAAGCAGGCGAAAGAGAATCTCATTCTGTACGACTCCAAAGACCTGGTGACGCACGCGATGTGCGTGGGCATGACCGGCAGCGGCAAGACCGGTTTGTGCATTGGCTTGTTGGAAGAGGCCGCGATCGATGGCATTCCCGCCTTGATCGTCGATCCCAAGGGTGATCTCGGCAACCTGTTGCTCACCTTTCCGGAATTGCGTCCGGAAGACTTCCGGCCATGGATCAATGAAGACGATGCGCGCAAGAAAGGCCTGACGCCGGAGGCCTTTGCCGCCAAGCAGGCCGAGCTGTGGAAAAACGGACTGGCTTCCTGGGGCCAGGAGGCCGGCCGCATTCGCCGGCTGCGTGAGGCCGCCGAGTTCGTCATCTACACACCCGGCAGCTCGGCCGGTTTGCCGGTTTCCATTCTGCAGTCGTTTGCGGCGCCCGGCGCGGCGGTGCGCCAGGATAGCGACGCCCTGCGCGAACGCATCTCGACCACCGCAACCAGCCTGCTCGGTCTGCTCGGCATCGCGGCGGATCCCATTAAGAGCCGCGAGCACATCCTGATCTCCACCATTCTCAATCACTACTGGCAGCAGGGCACAAATCTCGAACTCGCGACATTGATTCATGCGATTCAAACGCCGCCGGTGGGCAAAATCGGCGTCTTCGATCTTGATTCGTTCTATCCCGCCAAAGAGCGGCTGGAGCTGGCCATGGCGCTCAACAACCTGCTGGCTTCGCCGAGCTTTCAGTCGTGGCTGGAGGGCGAGGCGCTCGACATCCAGAGCCTGCTTTATTCGCCGAGCGGCAAGCCGCGGCATGCGATTTTTTCGATCGCGCATCTCTCCGATGCCGAGCGCATGTTCTTCGTGTCGTTGTTGCTCAATCAGACGCTGGGCTGGATGCGGGCGCAATCGGGCACCACCAGCTTGCGCGCGCTTTTCTACATGGATGAAATCTTCGGCTACCTGCCGCCGGTGGCGAATCCGCCTTCGAAAGCGCCGTTGCTCACGCTGCTCAAACAAGCGCGCGCCTTTGGCCTGGGTGTGGTGCTGGCGACGCAAAATCCGGTCGATCTCGATTACAAAGGCCTCTCCAACATCGGCACGTGGTTCCTGGGGAGATTGCAAACCGAACGCGACAAGGCGCGCGTGCTCGAAGGGCTGGAGGGCGCGGCCAGCGGCGGTACCTTCGACCGCAATCTCATGGAGCAAACGCTGGCCGGCCTGGGCAACCGGATTTTCCTGATGCACAATGTGCACGAAGACCAGCCGGAAGTGTTCGAGACGCGCTGGGTGATGTCGTATCTCGCCGGCCCGTTGACGCGCAACCAGATTAAGACGCTGATGGATGCGTACAAGATTGCCCGCACCGGGACAGCCCCG
>JBBIKM010000264.1:0-6721 GCA_037445455.1 bacterium
CAGGCTCTCGAGCTCGGCTTTGGCCTCGCTGTACAATCCCAGCCGCCACAGGGGCTCGCCGCGCCGCAGCCGGCCATCGGCGGCAAGCGCCAGGCTGAGGGCACCTAACCCGGTCGCCTTGGGCAGTGCCAGCCGGGCGGCCAGCCAGCCGCCCACCGCCGACAGCAGGAAGCCCATCACCAGCATCACCACCGCCGAGACGATTGCGCCGGTGACGCTTTGGCTGAAGTAGTAATACAGCAGACTCATGGGCACCACCAACACCACGGTGGCAATGAGAATGATTTTGGGATCGAGATCCTGCTCCAGGCGTGACGGCGCAACCACGCGGCTGCCCTTGCGCAAGGCGCGCTGAAACGCCTCGCCCAGCGCGCCGCGCAGGCCCCACATGGTTTTCATCGCGCCCACGATCATCGCGCCCACGGCAATCGGCCGCACCTGGTTGTACCATATCGAAAAGATCACTTCACTCATCTCCGGCGAGGCGCCGGACAGCATGAGACGGCCGGGCAGCTCCGGATTGAGAAACACCGCCAGCGGAATGAAAACCAGCCAGGCAAGCACGCCGCCGGTGAAATTGATGGCTGCGACTTCATAGCCGATGATGTAACCCACGCCCAGCAGCGCCGGCGAGATTGCCGGCGTCGACAAGCGCAATGCGCCGGCGTGGGCCACGTCGCCCATGGGGGTGCGATTGCTGCTGAAGTGGTGAATCAGTGATTGCGGCAGACGAACCACCGTTTCCAGGCTCTCGCGAAAGAGGGCGAGGCCCTTGCCGTCCTTGAAGATTGGATCAGCATGCCCAAACCCATGGCGCCGAAGATGTACTTGGCGCCGCTTTCGCCATGCTGGCCGGCCTTGACGATTTCAAAGCAGGCGCGGCTCTCGGGAAAGGGCAGATCGGAATCGACGGTCAGCGTGCGGCGCAGCAGGATGATGAAGAGCACGCCCAGCACCCCGCCGATGAGCAGCATCATCGAGGTTTCCCAATAGCGGAAGCTGGTCCACAAGCGCTCACCGTTCATTTCCACGATGACGAATGCCGGCACGGTAAAGATGGCGCCCGCCACCAGGGCCTCGCCCACCGCCGCGGCGATGCGCATGGTATTCTGTTCGAGAATGCTGCCGCGAAAGAACGGCAGGCGAAACGCGGCAATGGCAATCACCGCCGCCGGGAACGTCGCAGACACGGTTTGGCCGGCTTTCAGTCCGAGATAGGCATTGGCGGCGCCCAGCACCGCTGCCATCACCAGGCCCAGGATGAGCGCCTTGGCCGTCATTTCCGGCATCGAAGTTTCTGCAGGAACATAAGGCTGCTCGCCAGGTTTTTCCGGCATTCCTTCCTCCCTTCGGGTTCAAGTGGTTTCAAACAGCAGCTCGTGATGAGATCGGCAACGCGTCTTGACCAGCTTCGCGCACAATGAACCTGCTTGCGCACTGGATTCTGCAGATGAATCTTGTGAAGGACCAGGCGGTGAGCATGATGGCCCACCGACGCCTTCAAGGACGACAGCGATGGTGCAGGCTCTTTTCAGGGCAACTGCGGCCTAGGGCTGCAGCCAGTAACTCACCTTTAACATCAGCACGTTTTCGGCAGGCAGGGAAAAGGTATCGCGCAGATCCCGGCCAACCGGCGTGTAAAAATCAGTGATGGCGCCGCGGCGCGACTGGGTCCACACCAGGTAGAGCGTGCTGCCCGGCCGGTATTCCCAGCGCCACACCAGGTTGAGATGAAACGAGCGGTCGTTGAAATCGTGATTGCCGCGATAGTCTTCGGGCACAAGTGTGGCGGGCGAAACCAGCCGCGCAAAATTGTCGAAATGGCCCTTGGCCACGAACGTTTGCGCGTAGAGTTGCAGCGTGAGATCGCGCGTGAACGTCAGGTTGCCGCGCAGGGTGAGATCGTATTCGTCCGTGTCACGCCGGCCGAAAATGGCGTGGGGATTCCGCGTGAACAGGGAATCGGGCACCCCAGGCACCCAGGCGGTGCGATTGCGCGTGTGGCCATAGCCCAGCTCACTGCTGATTTGCGCCCAGGTGGTGGGCCGCACTTCGATTTGCAATTCGGTTCGCCACTGGCGCTGGCCGCCGGCGTCATGCAGATAGTCCTGATTCAGTTCGGCAATGACGGCGCGGCGGGAATCGGTTTCCACGCCGGCCGCCACTTTCAGGTAATCGGGCTGGCGATACAACCCGCGGCCGCGCGACTCGCGATCGTCCGCGTTGTTGTAGGCATAACTGGCGCTCAGGCGGGTGTTCCAATAGTTCCACCATTGGCCGCTGGCGGTGGCGCCGGCCTCACTGATGAGACGGGCACCGTCGAAATTCCAGCGCAAATGGCTGGTGGCCGTGAGGTTCCATTGCCGCAGCAGCCGGCCGGGCTGGTCTTGCTTGTAAGTGAGATTCGCCACGGTGCCGTAGTCATTCGGGCGGAAGAAAAACCCGAGGTCGTTGATGTTATAGTGCCGGCTGGTGAAATCGCCGCTGGCGGAGTAGAGCCAGTGCGTGCCGCCATCCTTGCCGAAGCGCAATTTGCCGGCCGAGCCGGTGATGCGGCGGGCGTCCCCCTGAGTCGTGTGTGAGCCGGCCCAGAAGCCGTTGATCACATACCGGCTGTCCTGAAAGCGCAGATTCCAATCCACACCGCCGGTGAAAGCAGGATACCGTTGCGCGCGCGCCACCGAAGTGGCCATCATTCCCACCGTGGAATTGTCGAGCAGGTCCTGTTTGAGGCGAACCAGGCTGTAACTCGCGGCCGGCTCGGTAATCAGCGCCTGCTCTTCGTCGGTCACGGCTTGCAATAAACCGAAGGACAAACCGCGGTTGTTCTTGCCGGTGATTTTGGCGGCGCCCAGAATGGTGGCCGCCTCGTTGCGGCCGCGCAAGGGCCGGCCGATGCGGCGCGAATAGAACAAGCCCGGCCCGAAGTCCCCGCCAAAGGTGGTGAAGCGCAGGATCTGCGTGCCCTCGATGAAGAAGGGCCGCTTTTCCGGGTAAAAGGTTTCGAATGTGCTCAGATTCAGCACCGCCGGATCCGCTTCCACCTGGCCGAAATCCGGATTGACGGTGAGGTCGATGGTGAGATTGCTGGTGAGGCCGTATTTGAGATCGAAGCCGGCGTCGCTGCGGAAGTCGATCGCGTCCGACCCCGGCGGCCGCAAATCGCGATGGGTGAATTGGCCCTTGGCCACCGAATAGGGCAACAACTCCACATGCCGGGGATTCGGCAGGCGGCCGTGCAGGCGCAGATGCCCGAAATGCGAGACGAAACCGTTCTGGCTTTTGCGCACCAGCGCCCAAAACGAAATTTCCTGCTTGCGGCTGATGCGGCGAATGAGATTGAGGCCCCACTCGTTGACGCCGTTGGCCGCGGGCGTATAGCGCAGCATGTTGAACGGAATCTTTACCTCCGCCGACCAACCGCTCGCCGGCCGGCTGCCGTCCGCAAAGGGCGCCCCGTCGGGCAGAATTTGCGTCTTCACTTCCCACACCGCGTCCCAGGAGTCGTCTTCCTCTTCGCCGTCGTTGTATTGCAGGATGTCGACTTTCACGCCGGAGGCCAGGACGGTGAACTCGTAGGCGGTTTTTTGATCATGAAAGCTGTCCAGGCGGATGGAGATGAGATCGGATTCGATTTCATTGTCCCGCCGCGTCAGGCGGGCGACGATCTTGTCCGGTTCGGCATCATACATCATGCAGCCGAAATAGAGGGCATGCTGGTCATGGAGTATGCGAATCTCGGTGACTTCGGTTTCGGGCTGGCCTTCGAAAGGTTCGTGTTGCAGAAATCCGGTGACGGGGGTCGCCGTTTGCCAGACCGCTTCATCGAGGTGGCCGTCGATCTGCGGCGGCGTGGCGGTGGGCGTGGCGAGAGCGACGCGCTCGTTGTCTCCGGCAAAGAGCGCGACGCAGGTCAACAATGTTACGGCAATCGGCAGCAGAGCGATTTTTCGCATTCGACCTCACGGTGATTCACACGGTTGGGAGAGGCCCGGCTGGTCATTGCTGTTGGCCGAGCTTTTCCAGGTAGAATCCGGCAACCGCGCGCAGACGATGCACGAACGACTCTTCCTGCACCAGGATGCCGAGAATGCCGCCTTTGAAGCGCGACCATTGCCAGAGACAGAAATCAAAATCGCCGGGTGCCCGCTGGCGCAGCTCGAGCAAAACGATAAAATCGCCGATCTCCGCCAACTGGATGCCCCACTTGCTCACGGGCACAACGTTTTGCGCCAGGAAGCGCACGCGCGTCTGTTCACTTTGCAACGTCGCGCGGTAAATGATGCGCCCGAGACGGTTGTCAATTTGATAAAAATAGAATGCGGTGTCAATAGGCAAGCTACGAAAGACGGGCGAGCGCGCGGCCTGGCGCGCCGCCGGATGCTCAAGAACCGCGCTGGCTTTGAAGAGCGTGGTGTGTTTTCTCTCGGTGCGGGAATAGTATCGCAGCCCGGCCAGCCGCTGCAGTGCCGCCAGGCTGTCGGCGATTTGCAAAACGGAGAGGCGGCTCTGCACGCGGCCGCGGGCGCGCAACAGCAGTCTGAACGGCCGGTGGCGGGGAAATTCCGGCGGCAGCGTGTCGGCGCGCAACTCGTGCAGGTTGTGGAAAATTTCCACCTGCAGCGAATCGCCGGCATTGCCGGCTGCCGCCGTCGCCGGCAGGGCGGAAAGGCAGCCGGCGAACAGCAGTTGCAATACCCACGGCCGTGTCATTGCGCCTCCCCGCGCAGGCATGAGTGCATGGCCGGCCTCATGCGGGTTTCCGGCCTTGGCTGCGCACGCGCAACCGCAGCAGCAGGGGCTCCAGCGCCGGTGGCAGCGCCGATTCACTGGCTTCCAACGTGTGCTGGCGTTCGTCCAGGGTGACGCTCAACCGATAATGGAATTGATCGGCAGCGGCACCGGTCTCTTCCAGTTGGCTGGGCAACTCGAAGAACCCCGCGGCTTCGACCAGTTCCTGCCACTCGGCCGCTTCTTCGGGCGGCAGGGTTTCAGTGTCGATGACCGTCGTGAGCCGGCGGCCCATGAAACCGCCGGTGCGCTCAAAGTAGATTTGCATTTCAACCTCCGCTGTCAAATTGCGCCCCATCACGACAGGGCGGCAGCGGGCAATCTCCTGCAGGGATTGATTTGTTCTCGTGTCGCAGGGTTGCCGGCGATCAGCGCCGCAGCACGGCGGCGAGAACGCCCACCGGCATCAGCAGGCAGCCCTTGTTGCCGCCGGTGCCGCCGCCCTCTTCGGCGATGGTGATGCCCACCTCCGACCAGCCGGTGCGCACCGCCTTCTGCTCCACGCTGCCCTTGCCGAAAATCTCACCCGCCGCCTGATAAGTGAGATTGGCCGCCTCCTGAAAGTTGGAGCGCGTCGAGAGCTTGTCGCGCAGCGTGACATACCAGATGTGCCCGGCTTTTTCCCAGGCATGGCCGCCCAGCTCGCGCGCAACAACAAAAAACGCGTGATTCGGTATGCCGGAGTTGATGTGCACGCCGCCGTTGTCGTAGTCGACACTCTTGTAGGCGTTCATGTGCGCCGGCTGCGGATCCTCACCCAACACCGGATCGTTGTAGGCGGTGCCCGGCGCTTTCATTGAGCGCAGCGCCGTGCCGTTGACATTGGCGGTGAGCAGGCCCTGGCCGATGAGCCAGTCAGCCTCGGCCGCAGTTTGATTGCGCTGGCGCTGCTTCACCAGCGCACCGAACACATCCGAAAAGGATTCATTGAGCGCGCCGGCCTGTTCCCAATACACCAGCCGCGCTTCATGCTGGGTAACGCCGTGCGTCAGCTCGTGGGCGATGATGTCCACCGAAATGGTGAAGCGGTTGAACAGGCGCTCGGCCACCGGCAGGTCTTCGTCGCCGTCGCCGTAGACCATTTGCTCGCCGTTCCAGAAGGCGTTGTCATAGCCCCGGTCATAATGCACGGTGGAATCCAGCCGCAGGCCGTTGCCGTCGATGGAATTGCGGCCGTAGACTTCCTTGAACAGTTGGTAGGTCGCGCCCGCGCCTTCATACGCTTCATCCACCGCGGGATCGCCGCTGGCCGCCTGGCCTTCACTGCGCACTTTCTGGCCGGGCAGTGTCTTGCCGTTGCGTGCATCATAGATGACGCGCTCCAGTTGTTCCGAGCGTGCGAATTTGGCAAGCGCGGCGTGTTCGGTCAGTGTTTGGCGCTGGCCGCGAAACTGTTCGGAAACCTCCAGCGTGCGCCTGGCCCATTGCTGCTGGGCCGGTGTGCCGTGCTCCGCGATGCGCTTGAGCATATGCGGCGGAACAATGCATTGCAGCCGGCTGGCGGGTGTGTGCTGAGGCATGGGATGACCTTTTGAGAGTGAGTGAGCTGTCCGGAAGCGCGCCCGCTGGCGAGCAGCGCGCCGTGCTGACACGGCCGGCAGATTCATTCCGGCCGGCCTCAACTTACAACAAAAGCGCAGAAAGTCAATTGTCAAATTTTCGAGTTCACCTCTGCCGGCGACTCAAAGCTTTGCTGGCTCGCTCTCTCCACGGCTCCGCCGCGGGATGCCTGCAGATTGGATTGCTGCATTTTTTGTTTGGCCGGACACACTGAGTTACCTCGCCAGCACGAGCTTGCGCGTCTGCACCACGCCGGATGTTTCCAGCCGGCAGAAATACACGCCGGAACCAACGGGCCGGCCATGACTGTCCCGGCCATGCCAGCGAATGGTATGACGGCCCGCCTGCTGTTCGCCCTCGAAGAGCAGCA
>JBBIKM010000265.1:0-6648 GCA_037445455.1 bacterium
CCCACCGGGGCGAAAGGTGATAGCGAAGGGCAACGCCCTGGAAACGCCATCATCAAGAGAAATCACCAGCCCCCACCGGGGCAAAATGTGATAGCGAAGGGCACCGCCCTGGGAACACTATTTCACGATGACCAGCTTTTGCGTGGCTTGAAAACTGCCCGCATTCATGTGCAACAGATAAACACCGGCGGGCAGCACCCGGCCGTTGTCATCATGGCCATTCCACGCAACGTGATGAACGCCGGCTGGTTTTTCCGCGTGCAACAAGTGGCGCACGCGCCGGCCCATCACATCATAGATCACCAGATCAACCACGCTCTGGCGGGCGGTTTGAAACAGGATGCGGCCCGGCGTTGCTGCGGCACGCAGCGGATTGGGAAAGACTTGCGCGAGCCGGAATTGCGCCGGCAGATGGCCGGCGGGCGCGTGCACCGCCGTGGTGAGTAAATCGATTTGCCATTCGGCGGAAATGGCGTGCACGCCGTCGCTGACTTCGACACGCACCGTGTGCCGGCCGTCGGCATAGAAAAACGCCACCCACGCGAAGTCCTGCGCGAACGAAACCGAAAAGTTGTCGACAAACCAGGTGTAACTCAACGGATCGTTGTCGGTATCGATGGCGCTGGCGGAAAAACGAATCGTATCCTGCTGGGAAGCGGCCAGCGGCGGGCTGACCGGCGGCGTGACATTGACCCAAACCGGCGGATTGTTGCCGGCGAGCGGCACCTTGCGCGTGGGCTCGAGATCGAAACCGTTGAGCGGAGAAACTTCCGTCTCCGTGGGCGTGGCAGGGCCAAAATAGTTGTGGCTCGCCTTGATTTTCGGCGCACTATGCGTACGCAGCATTTGGCGGCCGGTGTTGCCGCCGGTGTTGCCGAAGATGTCATTGCCGCGGCCGCTCTCGCCGCCGATCACCGGCAGAGCCGCGCCGGTGCAATAGATCGCGCCGCCCAGCGTGGTGGCCTCGGTGTGATTCTGCGTGATGCGGCAGCCGCTGATTTGCACGCTGGAATTATCCAGATACATCGCCGAGCCCAGTGCCGGCGAATGGTTGTTCGTGATCGTGCAAGCCAGAATTTCGCCGCTGCTGTTTTGCAGATAAAGCGCTGCGCCGCTGCCGCGATTTTGCGTGAAGCGGCATTGGCTGAGATAAAGCTGCGTGACCGCCATGCCCGCCAGGCCGGCGCCGAACGCTTGCGTGGTGTTGTCGCGAAAATGCACCCCGACCAGGCGAATGGCGCGGCTGTTTTGCAACCGCAAACCGGCCCCGTTTTCCGCCGGCTGTTCCGCGGCGCGGCTGGCGCCCGCTGCCAGAGTGAGTTGCCTGATTTCGACGCTGTCCGCCTCGACAACTTCCAGCAGGCGGCTGGCATCGCCGCCGTTGATGATCACACTGTCGGCATGACTGCCCGCCAGCACGACGCGGCCGGGCAAGCGCACCGGCAAAACCTCGCCGGTTGATTTGCGCGAATAAACGCCGTTGGCCAGACTGAGGGTGAAGCGATCACCGGGCAGCGCAACGAACAATCGCAACGCGCGGCCGAGCGTGCGCAGCGGATTTTTCGCGGAGGGCGCGGTATTGTCATCACTGCCATGGGGCGAAAGATAGAGCGTGCGCTCGGCGGCCGGCAGAATGATGCTGGTGCGGCGAAACTCGGAGACATTGAAGCCGGCAAGGCTGCTCACCTGCGCCTCGTCCGGCCGCGCGCCAAAGAAGTTGAAGCGGGCTTCGTTGGGCGTGGTGCGGCCCGGGCCGGCCAGCGCTTTGCCGCTGCCCGGTGCGCGGTTGCCATAAAGATCGTTGCCGTTCTCCGGCGCGCCGCCGATCACCGCGCTGGCCTCGGCTGCGATGAAGAGTGCGCCGCCGCTCAGCGTCGCGCTGTTGTCGATGATGGTATTGCGGAAGAACTGCGCCGTCCCGCTGGCCACTGCCGCGCCGCCGCCTTGCTCCGCTTGATTGCCGGCCAGAAAGTTGGAATGCACGTAGGCGAGTTTCATCTTGCTGAAATAAAGACCGCCGCCGCTCGCGACAGCCTGGTTGCCGGTGAATTCGCAATGGCGCAGCACAAGGCTGTCACCCTCCATATGCAGGCCGCCGCCGCGCAGTTGCGCCTGATTGCCGGCAAACTGCGTGAATTGAATCGTGGCCGGCTTGCGGCGGCAAGCCGATTGACCGCGCCATGAAAGTGGCCGGCTTGCAGCCGCGCAGCGCCAATCCGCCGCCCTGCACCGCTTCATTCTCCTGAAACCGGCAGCTATCGATCAACACCGTCGTCACCGAATCGAGCAGCACGCCGCCGCCGCGCTGGACGCTCTTGCCGTGGCGCAGCGTCATCTGCCGCAATGCCACTTGTTTCAGCTTGCGGCCCTCGAACAGGCGATGAAGGCCGTCGCCGTTGATCACCGTCAGCTCGCGTCCTGCGCCGGTGAGGGTGAGATGGCTTTCCAGCGCAAGCGGAAACGTCTCGCGGTTGGTGTCCGGCCCATACTGGCCGGGCAGGAGCTGCAGCGTCATGGGTGCTTCCGAGGTGCCGAAGCAGAGCTGCAGCGCCTCGGTCACGGTGCGCAGCGGCGCATCGGGCGTTGCTCCGCTCGCTTCGTCATCGCCGTTGGGCGAGACGTAGAGCGTGCGTGTGCCGCGCGGCAGCCGAATCGCGAGATTGCGGTATTCCAACAGCGAGAATTCGTTCTCGGGCACGGCGGTGCCGGGACCCGGCACCGCGCCCCAGAAGTTGTAGCGGGCATCAACGGTCAAGCCCGGCGAAGTACGCCACAGTTGCGTGCCCTGGCCGGCAGTCGTGTTGCCGTAGATGTCATTGCCGCGGCTGCGGCTCGCGCCGATCAGCGGCTGCGAACCGCCGTCGAGCGCGATGGCGCCGCCGCCGGCCGTGGCATGATTTTGCCGGATGCGATTGCCGCTCACTTGCAGCCGCGCTTGCGCCAGGTGAAGCGCGCCGCCGGCTTCTGCGCTGTTGCCGGTGAAATCATTCTGTTCGAGCACGGCCGCGCTGCCGGAATCAGCCGCCAGGGCGCCGCCACGCACCGCCTGGTTGTTGAGAAAAACATTCTGCACCACTTCCGTATCCTCGCCCAACAGCGCCAGCGCGCCGCCGCTGCCCGTGCTGTGATTTCCCCGAAACAGGCAGTTGGCAATGCGGTTGCCGGAACCGCCGATAATGGCAATGCCCGCGCCGCGGCTGCCCTGATTATTCTCCACCAGCAGAGAATCCAGCAGCAAACGTTCACAACCGCGCGCCACCAGCGCGCCCCGGCCGGCATGGCGCAGCGTCACCGCCGTCAGGCGCGCGCCCACGACATTCACCGCCGCGACCAATTCCGTCTGCGACCAGTTCGCGCCCTCGATGACCGTGGCCTCCCGGCCGGCGCACAGCAGGCTGATGCGCGATTTCAAACGGATCGGAAAATTCTCGCCGGTGGTGGCGGTGCCGTAAATGCCCGGGCGCAGATACAGGCGCATGGTATCAAGTTCAGTGGCGAAGAACTGGCTCTGCGCGTAGTTGATCGTGCGCCACGGCTGCGCGGCGCTGCCGTTGTTCTCGTCCGAGCCGGTGGGCGCAACGTAGAACGTCTTCGTGCCGAACGCCACGTTGATGGCGACGTTGCGGGCATTGCCCAGATTGATCTGGGCCGTCGGTGCCGCCACCTTTTTGTCCGGCAACGCGCCCCAGAAATTGTAGCGGGCATCAGCCGTGCTTTGTTTGTCGAGCAGAAAAAGCTGTGACCCCTGCACCCCGCCGGTGTTTTCGTGAAGGTCATTGCCAAGCTCGAATGCGCCGCCGATCACCGCGCCCGCGGCATTGCTGAGCACGATGCCGCCGCCACCTTGTTGCTGGCTTTGCTCCGCGATATTCCAGCGAATCCGGCATTTTTGGATGGTGGGCGCGGTGGCGGCAATGTACAGCGCGCCGCCGAGGTTGCTGGCCCGGTTGTGCTGCAGCGTGGTGCCGGTGATGAGGGTGGCGCTGGAGCTGTCATGGTACATCGCGCCGCCGTTGGACGCGCGATTGTTTTCCAGCACGCAGTTCTGCACCGTCAATCCCGAGCCTTTGGAAATGAACAAGCCGCCGCCGGCATTCGCCGCGGTGTTGTCGCGAATCAGGCAATTGCGCAGCGTGAAATTAGTGAAGCCCTTGATCCACACGCCGCCGCCCTGTCCCGCCGCCGCCGCGCCCGTGGCCCTGCCGTTTTGCAGGCACAAGTCCGCCACGCCCGTCTGTTGAATTTGAGTGCCGGTGAAAATGTGCAGCGCCTGGCCGGCATCGAGAATGGTGGCGTTCCGGCCCGCGCCCAGGATGGTCATCCAGCTTCGCAGCGCCAGCGGGAAGGCCTCGCCGGTGGTGGCCGCGCTGAAGGTGCCGCTGGACAGTTTGATGACTTTGGGATTGGCCGCGTTGCTCGGCGTTTTCTGCAGCGCCACGGTGAGGCTGCGATAGGGCTTGGCAGCGGAACCATCGCCTTGCGCATCGCTGCCGGAGAGGGAAACATAAACCGTGTCCACTGCGGCGAAAGCGCGCGGCGCGCCGGCCGGCGCCAATACAAATCCCAGCAGCAGCGCAATGGCAGGCATGAGCGGACTGCGAAAAGAAAGGGTGAGGGCCATGGATGAGATTCCCGAGGGTTGTCAAAATCCTTTTTGCGTCGTCAAGATCTCCCTCCTCAGAAGACCAAAGCCGGCGTGATGAAAACGCTGGACGAGGGGTTGCGGGTTATATATACCTGCAAAACCACCGATTGGGAAAAGTGAAAGAGCGAACGGGTGGCCGACGACAAAGAATCCCAAAAATGTTCTTGACTTTGAGTTTCGCGGCAAGCATTTTTGCGCCAGCGAGTTGAGCGAGTTCAAATGGGAGGTGGAACGAATGCAATGATTCGTAGGGGGCCGGGGTAAGCGTTTGAACAACTTGCTTGTCTTCATCCCGACCTTCTTTTCATCTTCATATTCCTTCTGTTCCTCTTTTTCCATTCTTTTTCTTATTCCCAATCCTTGAAGATGGAGATGACTTGGTTCCACCATCGAGTTATGATAATGCTGATGAACTGTGCCATTATCCCATGTTCACCTGACGGACGACATTTGGCAGAGCAGCACCGGTGAAGATTTCCCATTGGCGTGGGATTGAGCGGCAACTCGCTGCAAGGGGATTTGCGATGTCCGGCAAAACACTATTTTTGATTCCCGGCCTGCTGCTGGGAAGCCTGTTCGCGCTCGACTTGTCCGGCCAGACCGTTATCGATATCGGCAAGTTCGAAGAGGACGTTCGAATTTCAAACTATCTGCCCTCCGCTGGTTTCGGCCGCTCGGCGGCGACCGGCGACGTGAATGGCGACGGCATCGATGACATGCTGATTGGAGCTGACTCCATCGAACTCTTCCACCTGGGCGGCGGAGGCGCCTTTTTAGTTTTCGGCAACCAGGCGCTGCCGCGATTCATTGATTTGGAAAACCCACAGGGACGCGTGGCTTTTTGGGGCGGCGGCCGCCAGGACTATGCCGGAGATAGGGTCGACGTTTTCGACTTTTCGAATGACGGCCTCGCCGATGTTTTCATCGCCGCGCCGCAATGGAATTTCGCCGGCGGCAACCAAATGGAGGGCCGGCTTTATTTTTTCAAGGGCAGAGCGCATTGGCCGGCGGAAATTACTTTGCAGGATTATCCTGACGACAGCCTGGCCGCAACGCTGCACGGCGAACGCTCCCGCGCATACCTGGGATACTGGTTGACGCACGGCGACTACAATGGCGACGGCGTTCCGGACTTGGCCGCAGTCACTCGTTTTGCCAATCGGCCGGCGCACATTTCACAACAATCAACGGCTTACCTGCTTTGGGGCGGCCAGCGGCTGATGAGTGGCAAAATCGACAATCCCGCTTTGCAACATTGCACCATTACGCCTTCCCGCGAAAAACAGATTTCCCTCATCCTCTACACCGGGAATTTGGACGGCGATGCCTGTGACGATTTGATCGTGAATTTGCCGGATGCCGATGTGCTGACGGAGTTGGACTGGGGCGGCGTTGGTTTTATTCTCTGGGGCAGGAAAGACTGGCCGGAAACTCTCGATTTGAACGGCTGGCAAACCGATGGCCAGATTACGCGCCTGGTGGGAAAGAGCCAGGTGCCCATGACTGCCTATCGTTTCGTGAGCGGTGATTTCAACGGCAATGGCATCACCGACATGGTGATCGACAGCTATGACTCGCTGACCCACAAGAGTTACGCCCGCCTCTATTTGGATCCCCACCTGGCCCGGGGAAAAACCTTCGAGTACTTTGACCCGCGCCACCAGGTGACCGTGATCGTCGATCCCTACGCGCGCGAGGGCGGCAACACCTCTCCCTACAAGATGATAAAACTGGATTGGAATGATGATGGCGTGGATGATCTCGCATTCACCAACCTGCTGGCGACGCGCCGGATACCGGAGCTGACTTACGAAGGCAATGCCTATGTTCTCTATGGCGCCCCGTCCTTTCCGGATACCGTTGATTTTCGCCGCACGAATGCGCGGTGGGACGTCATCTGGGGTGGCACGCGTTCCGCCTGGCTCGGCCAGTCCATTGCTGCCGGCGACGTGGATGGCGACCGCAAAGATGATCTCATCATTGGCGCGTGGGCAGCGACGACA
>JBBIKM010000266.1:0-6588 GCA_037445455.1 bacterium
CATTCCTGCTTGCAGGTGCAATTCGGCTGCACGCTGTCGCGCGTCATCACAAAGATGATGCTCTCGCAAGTTTTGATGGCCTCGGCAATCTGCTCGTCCCAATCTTCGGCCGGGCGGAGTTGGCGCTTATCCAGCCACACCGGAATCGGTGGTGGGCCGGATGCAAGCTGATCGCACAGTTTCAGCGCAAAGTCGAACGCGTCGATGGCCGAATAACTGATAAAATGATGATTGGGCATTCAATGCCTCCCCAATGGGAAAACTCACAGCAAATTCACGACTTCGTTCACGCGGAGGCCGGCTTGGCGGATAATCGCGCGAAGAGTGCCCCGGTCTAATTCTTTGTGATCAGACACGCCCATTTGGGCGAAAGGATCGTCTCGACGCAGAACTATGTGGCTTCCTTCTTGTCGTTTGAAATGGAAGCCAGCTTGTCCCAACGCTTTGACACAGTCGCGCCCGGAAACTCCTGGCAGATTACTCATACAGCCACCAAGATCGCCTCGAAGCTTTCTTCGGGAACGGGGAGGCCGTCTTCCTCAAGAGCCACGATGTATCCCTTAATGGCTTCTTTGATATTGAGCAGGGCTTTTTGTCTGGTTTTCCCCTGACTGATACAACCAGGCAAACTCGGGCATTCCGCTACCCAGTACCCATCTTCGCCGGGGCAAATGATGACTTGTCGCATGTTGCATCACCTGTGAGCTTTTTGGTTATCGACTCAAATTCCTCACGATCACTTACGGAGAAACGATCCGGATATCAACTATTGTTTATCCGCATTCGGATTCCCCACGCCCAGCCGGACCATTTTCTGTTGCTTCTAAAGATTTAGGTTCTCCACCACTCTTGTTGCCGTGATAGCGCGCCAGCGCTTCCGCGATCATCTCGCGTTCGAGCTGATCGATCGCGTCGCGCAGGCGCAGGTTCTCCGGCCGCGGCAAGCGCGGCAGGGAGCCGGCCTGGCGCAGTTTGGGCGAGAGCTGTTCCGGCAGCAAGACCTGGCCTTCCTCCGCCAGGGTGACCAGCCGCTCGATTTCATTTTCCAATTCGCGCACATTGCCGGGCCAGCTCCAACAGCGCCGGGGAAAGGCCGCCGGTCTTGCGGCGGAGCTTGTTTTCGAACACGCCGAGAAAATGCTGCGCCAGCACGGCCACGTCGTCGCGGTGATCACGCAGCGGCGGAATGCGCAATTCCAGCACCGCCAGGCGATAGAACAAATCCTCGCGGAACGTGCCGGCGGCAATCGCCTCTGCCAGGTTCTTGTTGGTGGCGGCAATCACGCGCACGTTCACCGGAATTTCGCGGTCGCCGCCAATGCGGCGCAGGCTGCGTTCCTGCAGCACGCGCAGCAGCTTGGCCTGCGAGGCCGCGGGCATGTCGCCAACTTCATCGATGAACAGCGTGCCGCCCTGCGCCTGCTCGAACAAGCCCACGTGTTTCTTCACGCCGGTGGCCGTGCCGGCCTCAATGCCGAAGAATTCCGTTTCCACCAGATTTTCGGGAATGGCGGTGCAATTCACGCCGAGAAACGGGCCGTCGGCGCGCAGGGAATGATAATGCAGGGCGCGCGCCACCAGTTCCTTGCCGGTGCCGGTTTCACCAGTAATCAAGACATTGGCGTCGCTTCTGCCGAAATTGCGAATCTGCTGCCGCACCTGCTGCATCGCCTCGCTCCTTCCGAGCAGCGCGGCGTCACTGAAATCCCGCTTGGCCGCTTCGCGCAGCGCGAGATTTTCCAGGCGCAGTTTCTCCTGGGCTTCCTGCAGCGCTTCGTAAAGCCGCAGGTTTTCCAGGGCACGGCCGCTGAAGCCGGCCACGGCTTCCAGCAGCTCGCGATCAGCCTCGGCATAAGGTTCGCCCAGCAAACGCGGGCCGAGCACGAAAGCGCCTGCGCGTTGATCGCGCCAGAGACTGAAGGTTCCGACGGCAAAATGTTCGATGCCGAGGCTGGGGTCGAGCAGCAGCCGCAACTCCGCCAGGATTTTTTCCAGCGTGAAGGCACCGGCCTGGTTGATGCTGGCGGTAACGGCCTCCGGTATCAATTCGCCGCGGGTGGCCGTGCACTGCCAGCGGCCGTCTTCGTCTTGTGCCACGGCCACGGCCTTGCCGGCGCCGAAGGTGCCCGCGAGAATCGCCAGCACCTCGTTGAAAATAGCGCGACGCTCCCGGCACTCGCTCAGCGCTTGTGCCACTTCCAGCAGCGTGCGAAGCTGAAAGTTTTCGCGCTCAAGCTGCCAGATTTCCGGGGAAGTTGCCGATTCGTGCATGGCGAAAGTATAGCCACGACGTGCGCGAAATGCAAGCGTGAAGAGTGCTCGAGGCCGGGGCGCTCAGCCGCGCAGGGACTTGCCGCCGGCATGTTGTCCGTCGGCTGAGAGGCCCAATCCTGCCGGTTTCATGAGGGTTTGAGAGGTGTTTTGGGGGAGGATGAGTAAGAGGAGGAGCAGGAGTAAGAGTAAGAGTAGGAGTAAGAGTAGGATTGCGTTTGGAGCTGTCAATTATCCTGCAAGGGATTTTCGAAATTGAAGCCGAAGAGCTGCGGGTTTTCGCCGATCACGGCGGCGGCGATGATGTAGAAGACATAGTCGCGGGTTTCAGCGGGGATTTTTTCGGTTTTCAGCAGCCGCCAGAAATTGCGCTCGCGCGGGTTGTTCGGCATGCGCTCGATGCGCGCCAGCACATTGCCCTGCCCCCAGTTGTAGGAAGCCATCACCAGCAGGCCGGACGCCTGCGCCTTGGTGTCATAGAGCAGGCGGAGATGCCTGGCCGCTGCGACGGTGGCTTTCTCGAAATCGTGGCGCTCGTCCTTGGGGTCAAATTCGGCATAGCCTTGCAGCGGACCGACGCGCAGGCCGTAATCTTTGGCGGTGCGCGGCAGAAATTGCCACATACCCTTGGCAATGCCGTAGACGGTCTCGGGGCCGCAGCGCCTCACGTCGAAATCACTCTCCTGCAGCGCGAGATAAAAAAATTGCGGCGGCAGGCCGTGTTGCCGCATGATGTCCTTGATGCGATTGGTGTAGCCTCTTTGCCGGGCCAGCGTGATGGCCTGGCGCAGCCGCGGCGTGCTTTGCCATTTGGCAATGTATTCGCGCACGGTTTGCTTGAAATCGTCCGGCATGCTGCCGTCGCACTCACCGAAGTCGCGCGCGATTTTGTAGATCAGCCAGTCTTGCGGCGAGAGTTTGTCCGGTGTGATGCCCAGCGCCTCGGCGACGAATTGGCTGTAATCCTGCTGCAGCCGGCGCAGCTCGGCACCCGGCCGCGCGGCGGCAGTGGGCGCGAGCGTGGCAATCTCCAGCTCCAGGGCTTTCATCGCATAAAACATGCTCTCCGCGCGGGCATGCAATTGCTCCAACCGTTTCACCTGCGCGCTTTGATAATACAACGCCCCGGCCGTGACCAGCAACAGCGTGGCAATGACGCCGATGATCGCCCAGTAGCGCCGCGCGTGCTGGCGCCGCACCCGCTGAAACGCCCGGCGAATGAGCAGGGTGTGCTCGCCAATTTTGCCGGCCATGGAGAGGGTGAAATAGCGCCTGCCGATTTGGGTGAGTGAGGCGGGCGCGACCAGCGGCAGCGGCAACACTGCTTCGCTGAGCGGTTCGAGTTGCAGCGTGAGACGCGGCCCATTGCGGCCAAGCTCCAAATCGGCGCGCGCCGGCAGCGCCGCGCGATCGATGCGATTGCCGTCGAGGAAAGTGCCGTTGGTGCTGTTCAAATCCATGACCCACCAGCGGCCGGCTTCGAAGATGATTTGCGCGTGGCGCAGGCTGACTTCGGGATTGACGAAGCTGATGTCGCACGCGGCGCTGCGGCCGATGGTCAGGCCGCTGGTCCAGCGCTCCTGGGCGTGGCGAATCTCGCCCTTCTCAATGTGCACCAGCAGCGCGCGCGGTGTGGTTAACACCGTGCGCGCTTCCTCGCGGAGAGGCATACAGGCTGCTCGAATTGAAAGAGGAAATGCAAAAGGCCGGTCACGCACCGGCCTTTCCTGCAAACAACCCAAAATGGCGCCGGCGCCATCACCACCTGGCCGGCGGAGGGTTCAAGCTTTCATGGCCGGCGTTTGTTTGATCAGGTCGAGATCATGCCGGGCTTCATCGCTGAGCTTGACCTGGCCGCGCTCGTCGCGCACCACGCGGGAATACAGCGACAGGTCGCGATCGAACAGCCATTGGAACAGCAGGCGGGTCCAGGACTGATGCGAGATCAGATTGTCGTAGGCCTCGGGGGCGGTGCGCTTGATGTCGGGCAGCTTGTTCCACGGCACGGAGGGGAAATCGTGATGCTCATTGTGATAGCCGACGTTGAAGGCCAGGGTGTTGAGCCGGCCGTAGTAGCTGTAGGTTTCCTGCACGCCTTTTTCGTCGACCATGTAGTGCCGCTGAATCCAGCGGGCGCCCAGCGGGTGCAAGCCGATCGAGAAAAACAGCGACGCCAGCAGGTAGATGAAAGCCCACGGGCCCCAAAACACGAACACGGCCACGTCAAAACCGAGCTGCACAATCAGATTGAAGATGCTCCAGCCGTCCCACAGATTCAGCTCCTTCAAGCGCAGCGGCCGCGTCGCCTGGAAGAAGGGATAGAACAGCAGCCACAGCGCTTTGCCCCACCAGGAATTGCCGATGAGTTTGGCCTCCCAATGGCTCGGCAAATCGGCATCCAATTCATACACGCCCTGGAAGGCATGATGCTTGAGATGATACTTCTGGAATGAAATCGCGCTGGGCACGACGATGGGCAAATTGGCGATGATGCCCGCGAGATTGTTGAAGGCCTTCCTTTCGAAGAGCAAGTTGTGCGCGCATTCGTGGATCATGACAAACAGGGCATGGTTGGCAAAGGCGCCGATGGTGTAGGCCAGCAGCAGCACCGCCCACCACGGCTGATCTTTGATGAGATAAGCGCTCACAATCTGCAGTCCGACAATGCCGCAAATGATCAGAAAAGTGTACGGGTTCTTTCCGATAAGCTGCCGGACCTCGGGGTGCTTGCTCAAAATTTCCTTGGTGCGTTCACGATGTGGTTCACGGGTTTGGGAATGAGTGAAATCTGCTCTTTTGGTGTTCATCGGATACCTGTTTTCCTGGGTTCATGAATCATGAGTTGGCGGCCGGGGTCCGGAACGGCGCAAGGGAGGAATCAATCCTGAAGTGGCGGCAGCATAGCGAAAAAATACTACTTTGTCAAGCGATGAAATCGCGCGGTTGCACCCGCCGGGAATGCCTGGCGCTATCAGAGTGTTTGCAAGTGGACTGCCGGTGTCGTATATTCGGCCCGTCCGGGAACACCAACGCCCGGCTGGTTTTTCGCAGTGCAGCATTTTTCAATTGCGTGTGCCGGTTCGTCGTCCTGCCCGCTGGTGCAGCACTGTTGTCACCGCGAAACCACTGGCTTCAACAGGCGCCCACCAGGAGCGGAGACTGCAAACTCTTTCATTCAATTGAAAACGGCTGTCGTCCTGCGCAGCACAGCAAATGAGCTAGAGCATGAAGCCCGTGAAGTCACGTCCGCCGGCCCCTCCCGCCACCGAGCCTGCTGAGCAGGCAATTCCCCGCCTGTTGGAAGCACACGGCGGACTCATCTACAATTTGGGGTTGCGCATGTGCGGCCGGAAAACCGATGCGGAGGATTTGGTGCAGGAGACCTTCCTGCGCGCCTTTCGCAAGTGGGAGCAGTTCGAAGGCCGCGCGCAGCCGGGCACCTGGCTTTACACCATCGCGGTGCGCACCTGCAAGCGCATCAAGCGCAAGCGCGCCGGCCAGCCCCAACGCATGCAATCCCTCGCCGAACTGATGCCGGCACCGGAAGAGGGTGAGATTCCCGATCTGCCTTCTGACCACGACGGCCCGCTGGAGCACGTCTTGCGCCGCGAGGCCCAGGAGGCGGTGCAACACGCCCTCACCAAGCTGCCCCCGCCCTTTCGCATGGCATTGCTGCTGAAAGACATTGTGGAATTCTCCGTTGAGGAAGTTGCGCAGGTCCTGGGGATCAAGGAAGCCACGGTCAAAACGCGCGTGCATCGCGGCCGGCTGCTGTTGCGCAAGGAACTGGTGAAGAAACTGCCGAAGCGCAAGGCGCCGCCGCCCGATCACGAAAGGCAAGTCTGCCTGCATCTCTTGCATGCCAAGCAGGAAGCGCTCGACCGTGGCGTGGAGTTTCCCCTTGCCGCCCGGGAGTTGTGCTCACGCTGCCAGTCCTTGTTTGCCACACTTGATCTGACCCACGAAGTTTGTTTGAATCTCAAGCGCGGGCCTTTGCCCGAGCCGCTGCATCGCCTGCTGCTGGAGGAATTCCAACACGCCAGCCGGCCGGCCGGCAAGCGTTCGGTCAAGCGGCCCGCCTGATGATTCCCTTGCCGCCATTTTCTTGTCTGTCTGAGCAATGTTCAGCCCCGGCTGGGCCGGGGCTTATGCAGGCTTTTTGTGAACTCGAATTTGGCATATGGAACCCGCGGCCCAGCCGTGGGAGATCGTGCTGGTTTGTTGGATGTTCAGCCCCGGCTGAGCCGTGGCTTTATCAGCCTGCTTGAGAAATCGAACCAGGCATTTTGAAACCCCACGGCCCAGCCGTGGGAGATC
>JBBIKM010000267.1:0-6580 GCA_037445455.1 bacterium
GCCCTCTTTGCTGATCAAGGGTGAAAACAACCAGGGCGTCGTGCGGAAGGAAACAGGCAGGAAACGAATTCTACAATCCCAACTCTTCCAGCCCGGCCAGCCAGGGGAGACAGGCAACGGCGCCGATTTTCTTGGGCGTGGGATCGAGCGACAGGCAGAAGGCCTCGCTGTTGGGAATGTCGTTGCCGAGCTGCTGCAAGGCGCGGACGTCATCTTCGCTCACGCGCGCCGTGGATTTGATTTCAACGAGCGCGCGCTTCAGCCCCGGCCGCTCGATGATCAAGTCTATTTCCACCCCGTCTTTGGTGCGCAGATAGGAAAACTGGTAATCCTTTTTCGCATAAGATTGCAGCCGGTTGATTTCATTGATGACGAAATGCTCGAACGCAGCGCCGAAGGCATACGTCTGTGGCTTCAGTTCCACCGTCAGTGTGTTGTTGAGCGCGCGCTGCACGCCGGAGTCGAAGAAATAAAACTTGGGGTTGCCAAGCTGTCTCTTGCGAATGGATTCATGGAACGGTTCGAGCAGAAAGCCCACAAGCGTGTCGTCGAGAATCTGAAAATACGTTTGCACCGTGGGCGTGCTCGCGCCAACTTCACGCGCGATTTTCGAGTAATTGATGATCTGCCCGCTCATTTGCGCGGCAACAACGAGAAAACGCCGAAACGGATCGAGGCGGCGCACGACCTGCTCTGCCGTAATTTCCTCTTTGAGATAGGTGTGCGCATACGTGCGCAGGAATTCGCGCTTGTCCGCCTCGTTTTCAAAAGCAAAGAGGCGGGGCAGTGTTCCCCAAGCCAACGCCGCGTCAAGCGAGAATTGCCCGCCCAACTCGCGTGCGGTAAGAGGATAAAGATGATTGACAAAAGCGCGGCCCGCGAGCAGATTTGCGCCGCCACGTTTCAGCTTGCGCGCGCTCGAACCCGACAACGCAAACTTGAACCGTGAAGATTCAATCTGTTGATGCACGACATCGAGCAGCCTGGGTATTTTTTGGATCTCATCGATCACAATCCATTCTGTTTCATTTCCCAAGGCGGCCAGTCGCTCCAGCAGCGCCTGCGGCCGCAGGCTGAAGGTCTCGTTCACTTCCGGCGAAAGAAGATCGAAATAAGCCGCCTTCGGAGGCTTGAAATGCTCTTTCAGCAGGAAAGTCTTACCTGTTCCGCGTGCTCCGAACAGGAAAAAGCTATTGTTTTTTGGCAACTTGATCAGTCTGTTAAACATGGTTTAAATTTGTCCGCCATTTTTAAAGTTAGATTGCCAGAGAATCTAATTCAGCAACATGCCAAAGTCAAACCATTTGAAATGGCTGTTTAGCTCTGCTGCAAGAGTTTCCTTTTCTGCCCACGCAGCACGCGAATCACCCGAAATGCTTTTTCGCGCATTTCGTGTATTTCGCGGGCAAGAATCCAAATTTGCCAATCGAGAATTAGCGTTTCGTGCGACCGCGTTTGGACTCTGGCTTTTTGGGGGAAACAGAACCCTCTTGCAGCCCCATCTCTTTCCTTTTCTTTGCCGGCAAGCCCGCCGCCACGAGATGATAAGACTCGCGCATTAATTGCTTGAGCATCGCCGGCGGCAAGGCCCTGGGCCTGGTCACCAACACCCAATTGTAACGGGCAAGATACGGTGCAGGAGCAATGCCCTCTTTGCTGATCAAGGGTGAAAACAACCAGGGCGTCGTGCGGAAGGAAACATGCGGGAAATCGGGAAATTCGAACACGGCGAACATTCTGCCGCCGATCGAAAAAACCAGGTTGGATTCCCATTTCACATCTTCAGTGGCGTGCGGCAATTTGCGGCAGAAGGCGGCCAGGGCGCGGAAGCTCATACAGTAGTCCTCTGGAAGAATCAGCCCGACTGCCGAGCTCTTCCGGCTTGGTTCGCTCGCCGCGCGGCAGGCTGCGCGACGAAATCATCCGGCAATCGTTTGATCTGCAATTTGATTCCGCGGCGGCGACAAGCTTGTTCGAGCACTTGATAGTAAGGCAGCCAACCCGGCGTGCTGCGCGCGCGGGCATGGAAGATCACTGCCGTGACCTGCCGGCGGGCAAGCTGGCTGGTGACTCGGCGCACCATCGCCGCTACTTCGTCGCGCGCAAGTGCGTGGTCGTACCAGGGAATTTTCGCGTGCGGAGCGAGCAAGCCAAATTTCCCCGAGAGTATCAGCATCGGCTTGCCAGCGCGCCGGCTATCACGCCAAACCCGGCGAATGCGGCGGCTGAGGTATCTTGTCAGCGCGGGCAGAGGTGCCGCCGCTCGGCGCTTGCGTTTGCAGCATGTCGTGCAATAGTATTCCACCGGCGCGGGTTAGTTTTTCTTGTTTTGCAGGCCTGCCTTCTCCAGTTCGTTCTGCAAGCCGCCGGTGAGCATCAAAGCCCACATTTTCCAATCGCCGAGAAACGAAAAAAGCGGATAGGTGAAGGTTGCAGGGCGATTTTTCTCCAACAAAAAGTGCCCAATCCACGCGAAACCGTAACCGGTGAGCAGCGCCGTGAGCAAGAACCAAAAGCGTTGCGTTGCCAGAGCGTAAATAATCTGCACCAGCGCCAGCGAGGTTCCGATGAAGTGCAGCCGGCGGTTGGCAGGCGCAGCATGCTCGCCGAGATAGAATGGCCAAAACTCTGCAAAGGTTTTGAGCGTTTTGGGCATGTCACTCTCCTCCTCGTCAGTTGGTGTGAGTGGGATGGGATAAGCGGCCTCAGTTCACCAGTTCATTGAGAAAATGATACAGTGCGTGCAAATGATCGGTATGATCGGGCCCGGCGTTGCCGGCAAAACCGAGCACGGTGAAGTGGTGGCGGCGGGCCTGGCTGATTTGTTGCATGCCGAGTGGGCCCCACGCCAGCACCGGACGGCGCGGCATGTTGAGCTGCTGCAGAACATAATCCGTCGCCTCGGTGGTGCTGACAAACGTGCCGGGAAAAATTTCGGAATGAGTGATCAGGAATCGCTTGCCGGAGTCTCTTGCGGCCGCACGGCGCGCAAAGCGCACGAAGGCGGCCAGATCAGCCGCCTGAATCTCACCGCCCTCGGCCAGCACGCGGTATTCCGGAACATAACTTGCGTGAATGCCGTCAAGCAGGAGAATGGCGTCAACGCGCGCTTCATTTTGCGGCGTGCTGATGATCTTGCGAACCGCGCCGTAGCCCGCGCTGAAGCCGCTCAGGAGAACGCGTTGCAGCGTCACCGGCCGGCCAAGCCTGTATTGCAGGCTGTCATGCAGGGCACGCAGTAATGCGGGAAAAGCCGTGGAATCTTCGAAAGCGCGGCCGTAAACGCTGGAGCCGGAGCCGAGGTTGATGGTGGCTGCCAGCAGCGGCCGGCGGTGGCGCACGGCAGCATATTCGGTGAGGAATGCCGCACCGTGAAAATGCAGCAGCACGTCCATGTTGCGCGCCGATCTCCTTTTCTCCGGCAGGAAAACCTGCACCGGCTTGGGCAGCAGTGCCGCAATCTCGAAGTGAATGCCGGGCTGTGTTTGCTGGGGAATGCGCTGATGCAACCGCGCCGTCTCGCGCATGGGTGAGGGATTTTGCGGCCGCGGTTTCAGACTGTCCGGTTGTTGACTGCGCAGCGGCAGTGCGATCAACATGATCAGAAGCAACATCAGTCGCGCGTGCGTTCCAGCCATGTCCTTGCCTCCCGCAGTTGCCGTTTCACCTGTGCCAGCGCGGTGCCGCCAAGGGCGGCACGCCGTTCGACACTCGTTTCTGCCGCAAAACAACTGAGAATTTCCTCGTCACACGCCGGATGCAATTCCTGCCAAAACGACAACGGCAATTCATGCAAGCTGCACCGCCGGCGCTCAGCTTGTTGCACGGCTTGCGCGACCAAATGATGCGCTTTGCGAAACGGCACGCCTGTGCGCACGAGGTGGTCGGCAATGTCAGTCGCAAACAGGCTGCTGTCGAGCGCGGCCTTCATCTTCTCCGGCCGGAATCGGCTGGTAGCCAGCGCGCCGGCAAACACTTCCAGGCAATCCTGTGCCGTCTGCAGCGCTTCGAACACGATTTTCTTATCCTCCTGCAGGTCGCGATTGTAGGTGACCGGCGTGCCTTTTTGCAGCGTGAGCAGGGCGGCCAGCAAGCCGATCAGCACGCCGGCCTTGCCGCGCACCAGCTCGAAGGCATCGGGATTTTTTTTGTTCGGCATCATGCTCGAGCCAGTGGCAAACTTCTCGCCGGGATCGAGAAAGCCGAATTCTTGCGTGCTCCACAAGATGAAGTCATGCGCATAGCGGCTCAGCGTGGTGCCGAGATCAGCGCACACAAAGGTGATTTCATTGCAGAAGCTGCGGCTGCCGGTGGCGTCGATGGAATTCGCCGCGATTCGGCTGAAGCCCAGCTCCGCCGCCAGCAGCCGCCGGTCGATTGCAAAGGCGGTGCCGGCCACCGCGCCGGCGCCCAACGGCAACTCATCGACTCTTGGCAGGAATTCCTGCAATTGTTGGTGATGCCGGCGCAAGGCTTCAAACGCTGAAAGCAAATAATGCGCAAGCCGCACGGGCTGCGCTTGCTGGGTGTGAGTATAACCGGGCAGGATGATTTCTTGCGAGGCTTCAGCTTGCTGCACGATCGCATGCACACACGCATGCAGCGCGGACTGCAATTCACGGGTCTTGCGTTTCAAATAAAGGCGAAAGTCGGTGACGACTTGATCATTGCGGCTGCGGCCGGTGTGAATTTTCGCGCCGGCCGCGCCGGTCAGTTCCGTGAGGCGGCGCTCGATGGCGACATGAATATCCTCATCCTGCGGCAGAAACTGAAAATGGCCGGCGCGAAACTCCCGGGCGATACGCCGCAATCCCGATTGAATGCGCTTTGCGTCAGCACTCGAGAGGATGCCTGCGGCGTGCAGAGCTTTTGCCCAGGCTTGGTTGACAGAAATGTCTTCCTGCCACAACCGCCCGTCGATGTCGATCGAGCGGCTGAATTTTTCCATCAATTCCGCCGGGCCGGAGCTGAAGCGCCCGGCCCAGACTTTCGCCTCAATCTTGCCCACCTGCTGCCGGGCCGGCTTCTTCTTTCGAACTCTCTTCATGAACCTTCTTTCTCACCCTCACTCTCCTGGCGCGCGCGTTTTCTCTCAGCATTCCATGGCGCTTTCGCACGCAGGCAGAGTCATCGCTGTGCCGGTCGATACGCCGAAATCCTGCCCTGCAACGGGAGGCCCTCGCGAAAATTCAACCCCGAACCTGCGAAAATTCCTGCAGCGTGAACATCACGCGCGGCCGCCCATCCAATGAGAGGCTGCAGGCTGACCGGCTGGAATGATCAGCCGGCGATTACCGCACTAATCCCGCTTGAATTTGCTGTAATCCGGATGACGATACTCGCTCAAGCCGCTGCCTTCGATGTCGATCAGCGCTTTGACTTTGAGCGGCAGGCCGAAAAGATTGATAAAGCCTTCGGCATCCTGCTGGTTGTAGACGTCGTCTTCGCCAAAGGTGGCGTAGTCTTCACGATAAAGCGAGTAGGGCGACTTGCGGCCTTCGACCATGACGTTGCCCTTGTAGAGTTTCAGCCGCACCGTGCCGGTGACTTTCTCCTGCGTCTTTTGCACGAAGGCATCGAGCGCCTGGCGCACCGGCGTGTACCACTGGCCGGTGTAGATCAACTCGGCGTAGCGCGGCGCCAGCATTTCCTTCATGCGCAAGAGCTGGCTGGTGAGCACCAGGCTTTCCAGCTCCTGATGGGCGGCATAGAGAATCGTGCCGCCGGGGGTTTCGTAAACGCCGCGGGATTTCATGCCGACCAGCCGGTTTTCCACCATGTCCACGCGGCCGATGCCGTTGGCGCCGCCCACGCGGTTCAATTCGGTCAACAAGGCCACCGGGGACAGAGCTTCGCCGTTGAGCGCAACCGGCTCGCCCTTTTCAAAGTCGAGCGTGATAATCGTCGGGCGGTCCGGCGCGGCTTCCGGGCTTACGGTGAGACTGAAGACAGCCGGCGGCGCGGCTTGCCAGGGATCTTCCAGTTCGCCGCCTTCGCTGGAACGATGCCAGAGATTTTGGTCGTGACTGTAGATCTTGTCCAGCGAGGCGCTGATGGGAACTTTTCTTTCATGGGCATAACGGATGGCATCTTCGCGCGAGCGGATGTTCCATTCCCGCCAGGGCGCGATAACGCGCAACTTGGGGTTGAGCGCTTTGTAGGTCAATTCGAAACGGACCTGGTCGTTGCCCTTGCCGGTGCAACCGTGCGCGACGGCATCTGCACCCTCCTTCTCGGCGACCAGGACCTGGTGCTTGGCGATCAACGGCCGGGCAAACGAAGTGCCGAGCAGATATTTTCCTTCGTAAACAGCGTTCGCTTTCAAAGTCGGGTAAATGAAATCGCGCACGAACTCTTCACGCAAGTCGTCGATGTAAATCTTGCTGGCGCCGGTTTTGATGGCTTTTTCCTCCAGCCCTTCCAGCTCTTCGCCCTGGCCAATATTGGCGGTGTAGGCGATCACTTCACAGCCGTAGTTTTCTTTGAGCCAGGGCACAATCACAGACGTATCCAAACCGCCTGAGTAGGCGAGGACAACTTTCTTTACTTGCGGTTTTGGTTTGGAATTCATATCCTTACT
>JBBIKM010000268.1:0-6575 GCA_037445455.1 bacterium
TTCATGCCGGCTTGCATTTTTCCGCAAAACATCTAAATTGCCGCTGGTCAACAGTCCTCGCGAATTTCCACCCCATGCGGAGAGAGGAAAAACCTGGGAATGCAACAACTGCTGAAAGGATTGCTTGCCGGGATCACGTGCGCGCTGCTTGCAACCGGCTGCGGCACCAGGGATTCGGCGACAATCCCCGCCCCTGCCACCGTTTGGTCAGTCCAACCTTCTCTGAAATATGATACCTGCCATCTCATCGACATTCTCACCGGGCGGTCGCCTTATCCGCAATTCTACCAGGGAATCTATCAGCAATGGGGCAGCAGACTGCCGGCGCCCGTCAAGGCCGCGCTGGGGCAGATCGACCAGATCATCGGGCCGGAGTGGCCGCCCGGCCCGCGCTTGAGCCTGCTGATGTCGTTCGTGCCGGCGGATGACAGTCTGAGTGCCATTCTGCGCGCCCTGGATCGCAACAAAGAAATCTACGATCGGCTGATGCAGTCTGATTACGCCAGCCAGAACAATTGGAAGCAGTGGGTCGATATCAAACCGCACGTACAGGTTGTGCTGCTGCACTTGCACAACAGCGGTTTTGAAAGCTATTGGCGGGAAAAACTGTTGCCGGGCATCAGCGCGCACATCGAGCAGGCCCGGCAGGAGTTGCAACCGTATGACGTGGCCGGAGACTTGAAGCGTTTCCTCGTTGACTTTGAGACCCGCGACACGCTGCAGGTGCTCATTCTGGCCCTCGCCCATCCGCATGAGCTCCGGCTCAGCAGCTACCAGCGTGCGACAGACATCCGAAATCCACTCAGGGGGATGGTCAGAAGTTTCTACGAGCAGATGGCGCATCCCTATTGCGACCGCCTGGTGGATTCGTTGTTTGTTGCCGAGTTCACAGCGTTGCAGGCCGACAGCTTCCTGCTCAAAGCGCAGCGTCTTTCCGCCGGCGGCCAGAGCATGTCGAATTATTTCCGCAAGGAACTGGTTGTTGCGGTTGAGCTGTGGCTGGCAGGACGACGGCAACTGCTGCCGGTGGCTCCTGACCTGGCGACTGCCGGAACGGGCGCGGCCGCGCGCCAATACGTGCGAATTGCCGACAACGGCTCGCATGTTCTGGCCGCCGTGATTTACTCCTACCTCGAATCCGGGCTGAAAGTGGAACGTCTCACCTATGCCGATTTCATTCAGGATCTGTTTGCCAGTGGCAGGCTGCGTGCGGGCAGAATCGAAGATCGGTACAGCGTTTTCATGAGCCAGGCGGCGAATCCGGAGGCTGGTTCGCCGAATGATTGAGCTGCCGGCGTTGCCGCACGATTTCATAGCAGGCGACTGCGGCAGCCGTGGCGACATTGAGCGAGGCCACCCGGCCGCGCATGGGGATGCTGTAGACAAAATCACATTTCTCGCGCACCAACCGATGCAACCCCCTGCCTTCGCCGCCCAGCACAACGGCCAGCGGCATGTTGGCATCCATTTCAAACACCGCCTGCTTGCCGCGTTCATCCAGCCCCACAATCCATAATCCGCGCTTCTTCAACGCTTCAATCTGCCCGGCAAGATTGGCCACCTGCGCCAGTGGCAAATGAAAGGCAGCTCCCGCCGAAGTTTTGATGGTCACCGCCGTGACGTCTGCGCAGCGGTTCTTGGTGATCACCAAGCCGTGCATGCCCGCAGCCTCCGCCACGCGAATGATGGCACCCAGGTTGCGCGGATCCTCCACCCCGTCCAGGAGAATCAGCGCCGGTTTTTCCCGGGGCGTGCGGCGCTCGACCTTCGCCAGCATGGTCTCGCACGACACGTATTCCACTGCCGGCAACCATCCCACCACACCCTGATGCTTGTTGGTTTTGGTGAGGCGGTCCAACTCCAGGCGGGGTAGAAACTGCACCGGAATCTTGCGGCTGCGTGCCTGTTGCAGCAGCGCTTCGATCTCTGCGCCCGCCGTGCCCTGCGCCACGGCAATCTTGCGCACGGGGATCTGTGCCGCCAGCGCCTCGGCCAGCGGGTTTCTTCCGAAAATCGTGAGGTCAGACATGAGGTTTTGCCAGTGCTGGTGGACTGAGTTTCTTTTCTGAAAATTTTGGGGCCACGCGGTAGCAAGAACTCAACGGTTAACGGGCTGTGATTTGGAGCGGATCGTGATTCGTGTTTCGCCAGATATGAAAAAACCGCCAGGGCGTTTGGCTCCGGCTCGAACACAAGCCGAACAAGCCTGACTCTTGCTCATGACGAAGCGCCCGGCTGGTGGGGTTTGGGGCCGCCACTAGCGCAACACTGATCGTGAGCCGGCATCATGTTCCGATTTCGCAACAAATCCTCGACAGGAAGTCACGGGCAGGCGGGGGTACTTCGGAAAAGCCGGGTCGCTCTCCGACTTGCGGCACAGCAGAAAGCGGCTTCCGCGACGGCTGTGAATGACCTGTACATGTACACAATGTTCGCAAAGCCCTGCTTGCATTTTGCGCCCGAGGGATTGTCCTTTCTGTCGAAAAGCAACGCGCCCACAATAAGCAACGCCCGCTTGAATGTCAAGGGCTTTGGCGCGCCTGCCGCTCGGCAGCTCGCTCCTGACACGCCAGCCTGGCAGTGACGGACGACCTCACGGTCTTGTCGCAGCCACAGGAGGTGACCCCTGCGGTGGCCGCCTGCTGCCCTTGGTTTCTTCATCGCAAAAGCATTTTGAGCTCATTTTGGGCAGGTTGATCTTCCGCAGGCAGGATGCCAGGGCCGGCAGCGCAGCCAACGGAGAACGCATGACGCCTAGATTCCCCGCCTTTGGCGGCATTTCCGCTTTTGTTATTCTCACCCTTCTCTCGCCGCTTTACAGCCAAAGCTTTGGCAAAAATCACGTGCAGTACAAGAGCTTCAAGGCCCGCTACCTTCAGTCGCAGCACTTCGACATTTACTTTCACACCGGCGGCGAATCGCTCGCGGAATTCACCGCGGAAGTGGCGGAGCAAAGCTACGAGCTGCTGCGATCGGACTTTCGCTATGAGTTGCATGATCGCATCACGATCGTGGTTTACAACAGCCACAACGATTTTCAGCAGACCAACCTCAGTCTCGGTCCACCGGAGGAAGCGGTCGGCGGGTTCACCGAGTTCCTCAAGAACCGCGTGGTCGTGCCTTATGAAGGCGATTGGGAGAAGTTCCGGCACGTCATTCATCACGAGTTGACTCATGCCGTGATGCTGCAGATGGTGTATGGCTCGGGCGTGCAGGCGATTCTCACCGGCCTGAGCCGCGTGCAAATGCCGTTGTGGTTCATCGAAGGGTTGGCAGAATATGAGAGCCGCGGTTGGGATACGGAGAGTGACATGTTCATGCGTGATGCCGCGCTCAACGGCTACGTTCCCGCGATCAATGACTTGAGCCGTTATGGCTTTCTCGCCTACAAGGGCGGGCAAGCAGTGCTCTACTATCTCGCCCAAAGATACGGCCCGGAAAAAATCAGCGAGCTTTTAAGCCGGCTCAAAATCACCAAGAGTCTCGAGCGGGCGGTGCGGCAAGCTCTGGGGGTCGAGCTCGAAGATCTCAGCAAACGCTGGCACCAGCATCTGCGCAAGCAATACTGGCCTGACATTGCCAACCGCCAGGAACCGCAGGAAATCGGCACCCCGCTCACCGACCACGTGGCCTACCGCAATTTCATCAACAACAGCGCGGCGCTCTCGCCCAATGGCGATCAGGTCGCCTTCCTGTCGGACAAATCCGACTACTTTGACATCTACCTGATGAGCACCCTCGACGGCAGGATGATCAGCAAGCTGGTCAGCGGCCAGAGATCTGGCAACCTGGAGGAACTGCACTGGCTGCGGCCCGGCATCAGTTGGTCGCCGGATGGCACGCGCATCGTTTTCGCCGCCAAGGCCGGCGCGCAGGATGCGCTGCATATCGTCGACGTCCGGCAAAGGAAAATCGTGCGCAGTCTGAAATTCGGACTCGACGGTGTCTTTTCGCCGGCGTGGTCGCCCCGGGGAGATGAAATCGCGTTTGTCGGCCTGCGCAACGGCCAAAGCGATCTTTACGCCGTTGACTTGTCAACCGGACAGCTTCGCCCGGTCACGCAGGATGTCTTCAGCGATCTCGATCCCTCCTTCTCACCAGACGGCACCCGCCTGGCATTCGTCAGCGATCGCGGCAGCCACCTCGCGGCCGACAGCCTGCGCCCGGATTTCAAGATCTGGCGCAGCGATTACCGCAATCTCGACGTTTACCTCGTTGAGGCGCAAGGCACGGCCAGTGGCGGAAAAATCACACGCCTCACCAATACGCGCGCGCAGGAAAAGTCGCCGGTCTTCTCGCCGCAAGGCGACAAGCTCGCCTTCACCAGTGATCGTTCCGGCATTGCCAATCTCTATCTGCATGATCTCGCCACCCAGGCGGAGTATCCCATCACCAATGTTATTTCCGGAATCTCTCATCTTTCCTGGGCGGGCGAGGGCTCGCGCCTGACGTTCGTTTCCTTTTTCAACGGCGGCTATGACGTCTATTTGCTCAAGAATCCGCTCGACCTGCAGCCCGGCATGATTCAGCTCGAGAAAACGGCGTTTCTGCAGGCGCTCGAGGCCAAACGCGCAGCCCAGCCCGACAGCTTGGCTGTCCCTGCCACCGGCAGCCGCGCCGAGGAGGGACCGGACAAGTATCGCCAATACGTCTTCGGCAAGGATTTCGCCAACGGCATCGTCCAGCCGCGTCCCGAACGCGTTGCCCTCGGCGACAGCACTCAATACAAGTCAGCCAGCGGCGAATACTTGGTGCGGAATTACAAGACCAAATTCACGCCCGACATTGTCTACGGCAATGCCGGTTACAGCCAGTTCTTCGGGGTGCAGGGGCAGACGCAAATCTCGCTTTCCGATGTACTCGGCGATCACCGCATCGATTTCATCACGGATCTCTTCTACGACATCCGCAATTCCAACTATCTCGTGCGCTACTTTCATCTGCCGCGGCGCACGGACTATGGCATCGGCGCATTCCACAACGCCTGGTACTTCTACAGCAATCAATCCGGACTCATGCGGGACCGTTACTACGGCCTCTCGCTCTTTGCCTCCCGGCCATTCAGCACCTTTCGCCGCCTGGAGGGCGGTGCCACGTGGCTCGCCATCAATCGCGAATTTCTCCACCAGAACGGCACGCCAGTGCGGCGGCTGCGACTGGTGCTCGGCAATCTCGCCTATGTCACGGATACCGCACGGTGGGGATGGACCGGCCCCAACAACGGCAGCCGTTCCGAGCTGGCGGTGAGCTTTTCCCCCAAAATCGCAGCGCATAATGGACTCGGCTTTTTTACCGTGCGCGGCGACCTGCGGCGATACTACAAATTCTTTCAAGAGTACAACTTTGTTCTGCGTTTCGCCGGCGGCCTTTCCGAGGGCAGCGAGCCACAGCAATTCTATCTCGGCGGCCTCGACAACTGGCTCAATCAACGCTTCAGAGGCGGCCTCCGCATTGACCGGCCGGAAGACATCTATTTCGCAAGCTTTGAGACGCCCCTGCGCGGCACCGATTACTATGAGAAAACCGGCAATCGTTTTGTCCTGTTGAATCTCGAATTCCGCTATCCAATGATTCGGCAACTGCTGCTGGGCTGGCCGCTGCCGCTGGCGTTGGAGAATGTGCGGGGCACGCTGTTCGCCGATCTGGGCTCGGCGTGGCGCGGCGAGCTTGGCCGCCGCGAAAACTTTCAGCCTTTTCGCAAATCAGGTTCTGCTTTGCCCAGGTTGCATGATTTGCAGATGGGATACGGCCTGGGCGCGCGTGCCAATTTGGGAATCCTGCTTTTCCGTCTCGATCTGGCCTGGAAGACAAATCTGAGTCAGGCCAGCTCGAAGCCGCGATACTATTTTTCGCTCGGCGCGGAGTTGTAAGTGGGTGCGAACAGCGGCTGCCAGGCCTGCGCCACAGCAATGCTGTATTGTCCTGTTCGGTTGAGCCGCGAGGATGGCAATTCCCACCGCGAGCCGGATGCCGGCGCAGCTCTGCAGTTTACCGGTGTTGAATGTAAGATTATGCCGTCAACGGAATGGCCGCAGTCTCAAAAGGCAAGGTTTGCTTGGTCGAACATGTGCAGTGCGAATTTCCGGAGAGCGCCAGCGTTGCGGTTGTGGGCACGCTGCGGGCATTTTCCCGCGGCCAGCCTCTGTCTGATGCTGCTGGCCGTCATGCCGTTGCGAGTGCCGGCGCAACCCAATGCTGAGGCGGGACCGGCGCAACCGCCGAACAGTACCGCGCGAGTTCAGACCGGCGGCATCACCGGATTGCCGGCGTTTGTTCTGCGCTCCTATCAATTCCCGGAGCCGGACGGCCGCGTGCGTCTTGAAATTCGCTTCGGGCTGGTAAATGATCTGCTGCAATTCGTCCACCTGCAGCCCGGCCGCTATCACGCCGCCTACGAGGTTACGCTGGTGCTCCTCAATGAGGCGGGGAACTTCAGCGCCGGCCGCACCTGGAAACGGCAGTTGCGTGCGGCGTCTTTTGCTGAGACCAACGATCGCCAACATCTGAATGAAGAAAAGGCCTCATTCACGCTGGCGGCTGGCAAATATGAGCTGCGTTTGGAAATCACCGATCTC
>JBBIKM010000269.1:0-6515 GCA_037445455.1 bacterium
GCGTTTCCAGGGCGTTGCCCTTCGCTATCACCTTTCGCCCCTGTGGGGCTGGTTGTCTTTGCAACAGAATTCGACTTGACGTTGTCATCAGGCGGGCAACTTATTCAAGCATGGAAGCAATTCCGCAGGTCTCCAACTACGAAGGCAAGAACAAACAAGAATCGTGTCACCAGGGTTTTCTTCGTGACTTTGTACCTTCGTGATGTTCCACGCCAGTCAGGTTCGTCGCGAGGGGCCTGCTGCGCGACATCTTCGCCCGCTCTGCAATTCACAAGCTGAAAGCTGCGTTCACGCCCGCGCTGCTTTGCCGGCGGATTGAAGAGCGGGCTTGCTTTCCGGAAGAAAAGCCCTATATTGCAACCGCGCTGCAAGCCCGTAAAACGATCTCGCCATTAAGCTGGAACATGATCAGCCTGCAAGTCAACCGTCTCTCCAAACGTTTTGGCAATGTCACCGCGCTGCACGAAGTGAGCTTTGCCGTGGAGGCCGGCGAAGTGTTCGGCTATCTCGGCCCCAACGGCGCGGGCAAGACCACGACCCTGCGCCTTCTGCTCGGCTTGGTGTTCGCCGATCACGGCGAGATTCGGCTGTTGGGCAACGCGCCCACGGCACCGGCCGCGCATCGCGGCCTGGGTTATCTCCCCGGCGAGCTGAAACTCTACGGCCATCTGAGCGGCTTCGACCTGCTGAATTACTTCGCCCGCTTCCGGCCCCAGCAGCCGCCGGTGTTGCGCGCAAGACTGATCGAAGCCTTCGCGCTCGAAGAGGCCACGCTGCGGCGCAAAGTGAAATTCCTCTCGCACGGCACGCGCCAGAAGCTGGGCCTGCTTCTCGCGTTGCAGCACGATCCCGAGTTGCTGCTGCTCGACGAGCCGACGACCGGGCTCGATCCCCTGGTGCAACAGGCCCTTCACACGATTTTGCGGGATTTTGCCGGCCGCGGCCGCGCCGTGTTGTTTTCTTCGCACGTACTTTCCGAAGTCGAGGCTTTGTGCAGCCGGGTGGCGATTTTGCGCCGCGGCGAAATCGTTGCCATCGAAACCATCGCCAACTTGCGGCGGCAGATGGTGCGACGCATGCACGTTCGCTTTCGCCAGCCGGCGCCGGCTGATCTGGCGCGCACCCCGGGTGTCACCGCCGCTGAAATCGCCGGCAATGAAGCCACCCTGTGGATCCAGGGCGAAGTCAATTCCATTCTGCGCCGGCTGGCCGCGGCCGACCTCGATCACTTCGTGTTCCCCGAGCCGGAGCTGGAAGACATTTTCCTGAGCTACTATCGCGAGAAGGCGGCCGGCGATGCGTAATCTGTTCCTGCATTTGGCCAGACGGCACGCGCTGTTTCTGAGTTTGATTGCGTTGCTGCTGGGCGGATTTGAGTACTTGCTGTGCGCGATTCTCGGCACGGTGGACCTCAGCAGCGGGCTGCAGGAGTTGATGAAATCCATGCCACCGTTTCTGCAGTCGGTGATTGGCAACCAATTCGCAGCGAACTTGACCACGGCCGGGTTTCTTGCGTTTGGCTGGAATCATCCGATCGTGCACGCGCTGGCCACGGCGGCGGCCATCGCGCTGGCCGCGGCTGCCATTGCCGGTGAGATTGAAAACGGCATGCTCGAGTTCCTGTTGAGCCAGCCGATCTCGCGGCGCCAGTACCTGGCCGGCCAGATCCTTTTTGCCCTGTTTAGTCTGGCGGCGATCAGCGCGTGCGGAATTTTGGGAACGGCCATTGGCCAGAAACGCTTCGCCTTGCCGGCGTTTGCCGCGGCCGCGCTGCCGCAGATCGGCGTGAGTTTTTTTCTGCTGCAGAGTACCTGGTATGCCGTCACGCTGAGTCTCTCGGCATTTGTGCGCGAGCGCAGCCATGTTTCCGGCACCGCGTTCCTGCTCGCGCTTGCTGCCTATCTGCTCTATGTCTTGGGAAGTGTGTGGCCGGCAGCCGCATTCTTGCTGCCGTTTTCATTATTCCACTACTACACGCCGCAGGCGATTCTGCTGGAGCAAGTCTGGCGTTTGCCGCCGGTGCTGTTCTTGTTGGGATTGACGATTGCCGGGCTTACGCTCGCGCTGTGGCGGTTTCAGCGCAGGGACATTCCCTGAGCCGAAGCCGGGAGTCGAACCTGCCGGTCGGACACAGTAACGCCGCCGGCCGTAATGTTCATGAGTGAGGAGGGAGGATTGGCCAGTCGCCGTTTACTGGTGGATACGCCGTGGGCAAAAATCAGGCGCGATGAAAATGGCGTGCCGCATGTCGCAGCCCGGGAAGAGCTCGAATTGTACTGGGGCATGGGCTATTGCCACGCTGCCGATCGCGGCCTGCAAATGCTGCTCATGCGGCTGCTTGGCCGCGGGCAAGCCTCGGAATTCCTCGACAGCAGCGACGCCATGCTGGAAGTCGACCGGTTTTTTCGCCGCATGAATTGGGGCGGCAACCTCGCGGCTGAGGTTGCGAAACTCTCGCCCGCGGCATTGGAAGCCTGCCTGTCTTATTGCGAGGGTGCCAATGATTATTTCAGCCGGAAGATTCCGTGGGAATTCAAGCTGCTCGGCTATCAGCCCGAGCCATGGCGGCTGGAAGACCTCATCCTGCTCAGCCGCATGACGGGTTATCTGACGCTGGCGCAATCCCAGGCCGAGATTGAGCGCCTGCTGCTGGAAATGGTGCAGGCGAATATCAGCCTGGCACAACTCGAAGAGCTGTTCCCCGGCCAGCTCAACGGCCTGGAGGTGGACCTGATCAAAAAAGTCAAACTGGTCAATCGCATCGTGCCTGCCGGGCTGGTCTGGCAGACTGTCCCGCCCAAAATGATGGCCTCCAACAATTGGGTGATTGCCGGCCGGCGAACCGCCTCCGGCAGGCCCATGCTCGCGAATGATCCCCATCTCGAAACCAACCGCCTGCCCAATGTCTGGTATGAAATGGTGTTGACGTGCGGCACGCGCTACTGCCTGTGTGCCACGATGCCCGGCCTGCCCGGCATGCTGCTGGGCCGCAACAATGACCTGGCCTGGGGCGCGACGTATGCTTTCATGGACGCGGTTGATTCGTGGATTGAGCATTGCAAAGAGGGCCGCTATCGCCGCGGCCGCAACGAATGGATGGCTTTTCGGGAACGCCGCGAAGTGATCAAGCGCAAAAAGAAAGCTGCCGTGGAAGTCATCTTTCACGAGAATGAACACGGTGTGCTCGAGGGGGATCCACACGTCGAAGGTTACTATCTCGCCACGCGCTGGTCGGGCGCGGAAACCGGCGCTCAGACCCTCAACCATGCGGTTGCGATGTGGTCGGCGGCCTCGGTGGAGGAGGGCCGCGAGCATCTCGGGCAATATGAAGCTTCATTCAACTGGGTGCTGGCGGACCGGCACGGGAACATTGGCTATCAAATGTCCGGTTTGATGCCAAAGCGCCGCGTGGGGGTTTCCGGTTTGGTGCCGCTGCCCGGCTGGAAGCCGGAGAATGATTGGGCTGGTTTTGTGGACTATCGCGAGTTGCCGCGCTGTTTGAATCCCGAAGCAGGCTATTTCGTCACCGCCAATCAGAACCTCAACGACTGGGGCGTGGCCAAGCCAATCAACATTGCGATGGGGCCTTATCGCGCCGAGCGCATCGCCGAGATGATCGAATCGCAGTCCAATCTCACGCCGGCGGACATGATGAAGATGCAGTACGATGTGCACTCGCTGCAGGCGGAACGCTTTCTGCAGGTGTTGCATCCACTGCTGCCGGCCACGCTGGCGGGCCGCATTCTGGCCGAGTGGGATTGCGCTTACGCCACCACCTCGCAAGGCGCGTACTTATTCGAGCAGTTCTATCACCGCCTGCTGCGGGAAGTGTTCGGCGCGGCGGGCTGGGGCGGCCAGGTGGCCGGCTTCCTCGCGGAGGAAACCGCGCTGTTTGTCGATTTCTATGCGAATTTCGATGCGGTGTTGCTGGCGGAGAATTCGGCATGGTTCGGCGGCGAATCGCGCGAGCAAATCTTTCGCCGGGTGGCGGAAGCGGCGCTGGCGGTCATGCCGAAACCATGGGGCGAAGTGCAAAAGCTGACACTGCGCCATTTGGTCTTCGGCGACAAGCTGCCGCGGCTCTTCGGCTTCGATCGCGGTCCGGTGCCGGTGCGCGGCGGCCGCGCCACGCCGCATCAGGGCCAGATTTACCGCAGCGGCGGCCGCCAAACCAGCTTCACGCCTTCGTTCCGCATGATCACTGATTTCAGCCGCGATGAGTTGTACACCAACCTGGCTGGTGGCCCCTCGGACCGGCGTTTCTCAAAATGGTATTGTTCTGATTTGAAAAACTGGCTCAGCGGCGTCTACAAATCGCTGCGGCCGTGAGGCCGCTGTACGCTGGCTTACGCGAGGAGAAACGAAATTGACCCTTGTCGTGCTTGTTGCCTCAGCCGTGTTGCTGTTCTATCTCCTCAGTCTGCTGCGCTGGCAGCACAAATATCCCGAGCTGCGCTGGGATTGGGATCACATCGACACCGACCGGATCCGCTTTCCGCAGCATTTTCTGTGGGGCGTGGCCACCGCCGCGCACCAGGTGGAAGGCGGTTGCGACAACAACAACTGGAGTGCCTGGGAAAAGGCGGTGGATGCGTCCGGCCAGCCGCGCATCAAGCGGGGCCAGCGCGCCGGCCGCGCGTGCGAGCACTGGCAGCGCTATCGCGAAGACATTCAGCTCATGAAGGCGCTGGGCGTGCAGGCCTACCGCTTTTCGGTGGAATGGAGCAAGATCGAACCCCGGCCGGGCGAATTCGACGAAGCCGCACTGCAGCATTACCGTGAGGTGTGCGCCGCGCTGCAGGCGGAGAATCTGCTGCCGATGATCACCCTGCACCATTTCACCCAGCCGCAGTGGTTCGATGCGCTCGGCGCTTTCGAGAAGGAGGAAAACCTGGCGCTGTTCGTGCGCTTTGCGGAGAAAGTCTTTGCGGCCTTGCACGAGCGCGTGCACTGGTGGTGCACCATCAATGAGCCGGAAGTGTATGCCGCGCAAGGCTACTTCATGGGCGTGTTTCCGCCGGGCAAGCGCGAGGCGCAAGCCACCGGGCTGGTGCTCAGGAATCTGCTCGAAGCGCATACGCAAGTCTACCATGCCCTGAAGAAGTTGCCGGGCGGCGGGCAGGCCCACATTGGACTGGCCAAAAATCTGTTTCAATTCGATCCCCTGCGTTATTGGCATTGGGGCGATTGGGCGGTGACGCGGGCACTGAACCGGCTGTTCAACGATTCGATCTTTTCATATTTCAATGCCGGCGAATTCCGCTTCAAGCTGCCGGGGATCGTGAATCTGCGCCATCGCAATCTCGGCGCCCAGCCCGCGCTGGATTTCGTCGGCTTGAATTACTATTCCCACTTTCACGTCAAGCTGCAGTGGAATCGCCGGCAGCCGTTTGCCTTCGCCTTGCCGCCCAACCAGATCATGACCGACATGCCTTATGCCGTCTATCCCGAGGGATTCTATCGCGCGGTGAAAGAGATCGCGCAACTGGGCGTGCCCATCTACGTGACGGAGAACGGCATTGCCGACAGCCGCGACGACCGGCGCGAGCTGTTCATCCGGCGCTACCTCTATGCCCTGATCTGCGCGATGCAGGAGGGTTATGACGTGCGCGGCTATTTCTACTGGTCGCTGCTCGACAACTTCGAATGGACGGAAGGCTACGACATGAAATTCGGCCTGTACGAGGTCGACTTTGCCACGCAGGAACGGCGCCTGAGGGAGGGCGCGCGCTGCTTTGCCGGGATTGTGAAGAGCAGCCGGGCGGGAACAGGGCCTCAGCGGTGAACTGGCGAGGCGGCAGGTGCAATGCGGGGGCGCGCCAGCTCAACCAACTTTTGCGGCCGGTCGGTGGTGATGAAGTAGCGCCAGCGGTTGCGGGTTTTCAGCTCGACGCCCATGCCGCTCTGCGCCACAAACGCAATCGTGTCGCGCAAGTCATAGCGCACGCCCCAGCCCACAAAACGCGAGAACAGGTAGGGCTGCGGGTCAACGCTTTCGATCTCCTGCCAGCGCAGGCGGGTGCGCACAAAGCCGAAGCCGAAGGCGATGCCGCCCTCGGTGACTTCGATCGACAAGCGCCGGAAGGTGAAGGTGGCCGCCGCCAGACCCAGCACCGCCAGCAGCATCAGCGCGAGCAGCCAGGTGGGCAGATGCGGCCGGAGCAGCACAAGCACCACCACCAAGGCGGCGGCCGCGCCGATCGCCAACACGAGCAGGTGCACGAACCAGCGCTTCATGGGCTGATATTCGCGATACAGGACTGTTTGGGAGGATTGCATTCTCATCACAGAAATGAAGATGAACACGGCTACGGACGGTACGCTGCGAGCAGCACTCGGTGGTGAATCTAAACCAAGCATTTCACAAATGCAATGAATTGGCGGGCAGCGAGGGCATTCCTGGACTGAAAATCACCTTGACTTTTTGGCGGGATAAGCTTATTTTGCGTCGCTTTTTTTGAAGGCCAGGTAGCTCAGTCGGTAGAGCAACGGACTGAAAATCCGTGTGTCCGCAG
>JBBIKM010000270.1:0-6478 GCA_037445455.1 bacterium
GAACGACAGGCTCTACATTGTGCATGACTCAATACGAGGAGTTTGAATATGAAGCTTGCAAACTCGATACTCGCTTTTGTTCTGTTGATGAACAGCGCACTGTTCGCGCAGAGCAAAACCGGCACCACCGTTGCGCAGTTTTTGTTGATCGAGCCGAGCGCGCGTTTGGCGGCCATGGGCAACGCCGGAGTTGCCCTGTATGACGAAGTGGCGGCGGCCTATTACAATGCCGGCGCGATCGGGCTGCAGAGCGGCTACAGCGCACAGTTTTCGCACAGCACCTGGCTCGCGGATATTTCGTACAACTACGCCGCCGCCGCGCTGCAGGCGGGCGAAGTGGGCAACATTTTTCTCAGCGTCACCTCGCTGAACTCCGGCGAAATCGATGTGCGTACGGTCGAGCAGCCGCTGGGCACGGGCGAACGCTACACGGTTTCGAACCTCGCGCTCGGTCTCGGCTTCGGCCGGCAAATCTCCGATCGCTTTTCCGCCGGCGTGCAGGTGCTCTATATCCAGGAACGGATCTGGCACAGCACGCTCTCGACGTTTGCCCTCAACGTCGGCACGGTCTATCGCCTCTCAGAAAAGGGCTTGCGTTTGGGCGCCAGTATTTCGAATTTTGGCCTGCCCGCGCGCTATGATGGCCGCGATTTGCGTTTCGTTTTTGATCGCGACCCGGACAAGTACGGCGACAACAGCGCGCTCCCCGGCCTGGTCTTCACCGAGGATTATCCGCTGCCCGTGCTCTTTCGCGTGGGCGTGACCTATCCTCTGCGTCTCAACCCGGGCAACGTCGTGCATCTCGCGGTGAATGCTTTTCATCCCAGCGACAACACCGAGAGCATGAGTGTGGGCGCGGAATGGCTGCTGTTCAAAATGCTCGCGTTGCGCGGCGGCTACCAGAATCTCTTTTTGAAGGATTCCGAAGTAGGCGTCACGCTCGGCGCGGGCATGAACCTCGAGGTCGACGGCTACGCCTTCCGCCTGGATTATGCCTGGGCCGATCACGGCCGCTTGGAATCCGCGCAGCGCTTCAGTTTGGGCGTGACCTTCTGAGGCAGGAGAACAGCCGGCGCGCGGCGTTTTCCGCCGGACCTTTGGCACCCGTAGCGCCACCTGCCGGCGCCGTTGATCGCAGGCTTGTCAGTGTTTGGCGCTGGTGGCTGTAACCCGGCGCGGATCACGCAAAGGTACCCTGCAAGGAGGAGGAAGCGACATGTTCGACTACATTGTCAATGCGTTGCATTTACTGGCAACGGTGATGTGGATCGGCGGCATGGCCTATACCGCGGTTGTGCTGATGCCGGCGGCGCAAGGCCTGGAGCCCGGCCCGCGCGGCCAGCTTATGGGCGCCGTGGCCAAGCGCTTCAGCATCGTGGCCTGGAGCAGCATCGTGCTGCTGCTGATCACCGGATTGATCAAAACCCCGACGGAAATGCTGCTCGATACGACCTCGCCCTATGGCGTGGTGTTGACCGTTAAGCATGCGCTGGTGTTGATCATGATCATCATTGCCAGTGTGATAACCTTCAGCGTTGTGCCGAAGACCCGAGCGTTGGCGCCGGCGCCCGGCGAGCGGCCTGCACCCGGATTCATCAAGGCGCAGCAGCAGCTCAAAATGTTTGCCACGATCAATTTGGTCCTGGGCCTCCTCGTGCTGTTGTGCGTGGTGCAGCTCGAGAGCTGAGAGGCCGGCAAGGAACCCACGATGAATTCGCCGCCTGTCCGCAGCGTCTGCGCTCTTCTCCTTCTTCTTGGCTTTGGATCTGCTTTGAGCCAGTCCCGTTACGATCAACACGTTTTTTTCGCCAACAGTCTCACGGCCGAATCCTATTTCTACAGCACCGGCACCTGCCTGGCGCCGAGCGAGCTTGCCCTGGTTGATGGCAAAATTCCGGTGGCGACCGGGCGCTATCACAATCCGCCCAATGCGCTGCGGCTGTCGTGGCGCTCGGAGTTTGGCGGGGAGTGGGAGATGGCGGTGCACTACAGCAAATGGCGCAATCAGGAAATCCTGTTCCGCGGGGACACGCTTTCGTTCTGGTGCTTCACGCCGGAAGAAATCCCCGCGGAAGAATTGCCGCTGCTTTACTTGAAGGATGTGCACGGCATGGGCACACCGCCGGTGGCGTGGGGCAAGCTCGCCGGCGGTTTGCCGGCGCAGCAATGGCGGCAGGTGAAGTTCGCGCTGGCCCGTCTGCTCAATCCACATGAAGTTGTTGCCTCCACGAAAGAGGAAAACCTCAGCAGGATCAAAACCATCTGCTTCGCGCAGGCGGCGCACGACGGCAAGCCGCACACCATCTATCTGGATGAAATCAAAATTTTCGACAGCAATCCTGCCGACAAGCAACCACCGGCCCGGCCGCTGGGACTGACGGCCAGGGCCTACGATCGCCACATCGACTTGCGCTGGCAGCCCAGCCCCGAGCCGGACGTGCTGTCCTACCAAATCTATCGCTCCCTCGACGGCAAAGACTTTCAGCCGGTTGGCATTCAGAAGGTGGATTTCAACCGCTCTGCGGATTTTCTCGGCGCGCCCGAACGAAAAGCCTTCTACCAAGTCAGCGCGATCGATCTGAACGGCAACGAGTCGCCGCGGTCGGCTGCCGTCACCGCCACCACGCGCCGGCTTTCCGATGAAGAGTTGCTCACCATGGTGCAGGAAGCCTGCTTTCGCTATTATTGGGAATCCGCGCATCCGGTCTCCGGGCTGGCGCTGGAAAACATTCCCGGTGACAACGAAATGGTGGCGATCGGGGCCTCCGGCTTCGGCATCATGGCGCTGGTGGTGGCGGCGGAGCGCGGTTTTGTCCCGCGGCCGCAGGCGGCCGCGCAATTGTTGCAGATCGTCGAGTTTCTGCGACAGGCTGACCGCTTTCACGGCGCGTGGCCGCACTTCATGTATGGCAGCACCGGCAAAGTCCTGCCGTTGTTCGGCAAATACGACAATGGCGGCGACCTGGTCGAGACCGCTTTTCTGATGCAAGGGCTGCTGGCGGCGCGGCAGTACTTCAACGGCAAGAACGCGGTGGAACGCAAAATCGTCGCCGGCATCACCGCGCTGTGGGAATCGGTGGAATGGGATTGGTATCGCAAGGAACCTGACAGCGATTTTCTCTACTGGCATTGGTCGCCGGATCACGCTTGGCACATCAATCATCCGTTGATCGGATTCAACGAAACCATGATTGTGTACCTGCTGGCCATTGCGTCGCCGACGCATGCGGTGCCGGCGAGGCTGTATCACAGCGGCTGGGCGGGGCAGTCGGAGCGCGCGCGGCGTTACCGCGAGGAATGGGGCCGCACCACGCACGGCAATCAGTATGTCAACGGCAACACGTATTACGGTTTCAAACTGGACGTCGGCGTCGGCCGCGGCGGCCCGCTGTTCTTCACGCACTATTCTTTTTTGGGATTCGATCCGCGCGGCAAGAGGGATCGCTACACGAACTATTTCAAGAACAACCGCAACCTGGCGCTGATCAATCATGCCTATTGCGTCGAGAATCCGCGCGGCCATCGCGGCTACAGCGCGGTGAGTTGGGGCTTGACGGCGAGCGATGATCCCTGGGGCTATCGCGCGCATGAAGCGGTGCCGCGGCAGGACAACGGCACCCTGACGCCCACCGGTGCGCTTGCCTCGTTTCCCTACACGCCCGCGGAGTCCATGGCGGCGCTCAAACATTTCTACTATGAATTGGGCGCGCAGCTTTGGGGCATTTACGGTTTTCGCGATGCGTTCAATCCCGGCCAAAACTGGGTGGCGGATATTTTCATGGGCTTGGATCAGGCGCCGATCACCGTGATGATCGAGAACTATCGCACAGGATTGATTTGGAAAATGTTCATGGCGAACACAGAGATGAAAGCGATGTTGCAGGCGATTGGATTTGAAAATGATACTTGAATGTTGAGCGAACTTTCTATATACTCCGGCTTCAAAATTCACGACGCAGACACGCCGCGACCCAAAAGCTTGACATGAGAAAACGGAGTGAGCCCAGAGAGCACTGATTGGAAAATTTGCTTTAGCTTTGAATCTCTGTTTGCCCTGTTTTCTCCGTGTTGAAAAATGCCCTGATTTCACTCGCAAGATCATTGCAGGCGCGATCGCGGGCACTGACATGACAACTACTGGTAAACTATGCCTTCCGTATTCAAAAAAATTTTCAAAACCGGCATCGTCACCGAGCCACTGGGTCCGGACGACGCCGAAGTGGTGCTGCTCGTCAAACAAATTGACGCCAAAACGAAACGCCTGCTGGGCCGCGCACTCGCGATTCGCGAGGTAGATGCCGGCTCCTGCAATGGCTGCGAAATTGAGATCACTGCACTCACCAATCCGGTGTATGATCTCGAGCGCTTTGGCATTCACTTTGTCGCCTCGCCGCGCCACGCGGACATGCTGCTGGTCACCGGCCCGGTGACCAGGAACATGGAACTGGCCTTGCGCAAGACCTACGACGCCACACCGGAACCGCGGCTTGTCGCCGCCGCGGGCGCCTGCGGCATCAGCGGCGGTGTGTTCAAAGGCAGTTATGCCGTCTTTGGCAGTGTCGACAAAGTCGTGCCGGTGGACGTGTTCGTGACTGGTTGCCCGCCGGAGCCCACGGATATTCTGCGCGGCATTCTCGCGGCATTGGATCGATTGCCGAAGAAGTAAAGCAAAAAGCAAACGGCAAACAAAAACTACGGATGATGCAATCTCTTTTTCTCCTGATAATACTGGGATACGGTTTTGGCGCGCTCGCCGCTTTGATCGGCGGCCGCGGCACGATTGGTCGCGGTTTGGTCGCTATCGGCGCCGGAATCGGCGCGGCAGCAGGAACTGCCCTCGGGGCAACCGTGATGCTCTCGAACTCTCCCTTCGCGTTGTCGATCCCCGATTTGCTCCCCTTCGCCGGCGGCCTCGCGCTGCGTCTTGATGGCCTCGGCGCATTTTTTCTCATCGTCATCGGCCTCGGCGCGATCCCCGCGGTGCTCTACGGCGCGGGCTACTCTGCCGCGTATGAAAATGGCCGCGCCTCGCTGCGCCAGTTGGGCCTCATGTTGAATCTCTTTTTGCTCACGATGAGCCTGGTGACGATGGCCGACAACGTGCTCACGTTTCTGCTGATGTGGGAAGGCATGTCGCTCACCTCATATTTCCTCGTCATGACGGAGTCGTGGGAAGAATCAACCGTGCAAGCGGGCAATTGGTACGTGGCGATGACGCACGCCGGTTTGGTGTTGTTGCTCGCGGCGTTTATGCTTTTGATGTCCGGCGGCAGCGGCTCGTTCAGCGACATGCGCGCCGGCGCCGCGCTGCTCGACCCGAATTTGCGCAGCCTCATTTTTACGCTGGCCTTTCTCGGCTTCGGCTCCAAAGCCGGCCTGGTGCCGATGCACATTTGGCTGCCGCGCGCGCATCCGGCCGCGCCCAGCCACGTCTCCGCGCTGATGTCCGGCGTCATGATTAAAATGGGCGTATACGGCGTGTTGCGTGTCGGCCTCGATCTGCTCGGCGGCGGGCCAACGTGGTGGGGCGCGCTCGTGCTCATCGCCGGCGCCGTTTCCGCCGTGCTCGGCATTTTGTACGCGCTGATGGAAAACGATCTCAAGCGGCTGCTCGCGTATTCCAGCATCGAAAACCTCGGCATCGTTTTCATCGGCGTCGGCGCGGGCTTCATGTTCGGCAGCCGCGGCATGGAAACCATCGCGGCGCTCGCTTTCATTGCCGCGCTCTATCACGTGCTCAATCACACCGCCATCAAAAGCTTGCTGTTCATGGGCGCCGGTTCCGTTTTGCACGCCACCCACACGCGCGACATGAACCGCATGGGCGGACTCATCAAACGGCTGCCGCGCACCGCGCTGTTTTTTCTCGTGGGCGCGATTGCCATCTCCGGCATTCCGCCGCTCAACGGTTTTGTCAGCGAATGGCTGCTGTTTCAAGCGCTGCTGCCCGGCGTCGGCTTTCCGCAGCCGCTGACCGCCGCGTTGATGATGCTCGCCGTCGGCATGCTCGCGCTCACCGGCGGCCTCGTCGTCGCCGGCTTCGTGAAAGCATTCGGCGTCACCTTTCTGGCCATCCCGCGCTCGCCGGAAGCGGAACATGCACATGAAGCGCCGGCCTCGATGCAAACGGGCATGGCCCTGCTCGTCATCGCCTGTGTCGTGCTGGGACTCGCGCCGTTTGCCGTGATGCCCATGCTCGGAAAAGCAATAGCGGGTTTGGATGATTTGCCGGCGATCATGCCGAAATTTTCGCTCGCACTCTCTTTGCAAATGCCCGCCGGCTTTGCACAAATCTCACCGACGCTGGCTGCGCTCGGCTTGCTAATCGTCATCGGTCTCGTGTATGCCATCATGAGACTCGTGCGCGTCACTCGCCAACTGCGGGTGAGTGACTCGTGGGGTTGCGGCCGCATCGGCCAAACGCCGCGCATGGAATACACCGCCACCGCGTTCGCTGAGCCGCTGCGCCGCGTCTTTG
>JBBIKM010000271.1:0-6347 GCA_037445455.1 bacterium
GACTCTCCCATTTTTCACTCACCGGCATCATCCAGGATCACCAGGGCTTTCTTTGGTTTGGCACCGAGGACGGCTTGAACAAATACGATGGTCACACTTTCACCGTCTACCGGCCGGTTGCACAGAACAGCAGCTCGCTTCCCCATCCCAGCGTCACTGCTTTACTCGTCGATCGCCATGGCCGTCTTTGGGTGGGCACGATTGACGGCTTGTGTCGCTACGACCCGGAGGCGAACAAATTCGTGCGTTACCGGCATATTGCGCACGATCCCCAAAGCCTGCCCGCCAACGGGATTCGCGATATTTTCGAAGACGCGGCGGGCAAGCTGTGGATCGGCACCAACGCAGGCTTATGTGTGCACGATGACGAAATAGATCGCTTTGAACGTCATTTCTCCAATGCCTCGCTGGGTGATTCACTCCGCAATGACATCCGAGCGATCTTTGCAGAGCGCGCGGGCGATCTCTGGGTCGGCACCGCCAACGGCTTGCAGCGCTTTGATCCAAAAATTAAGAGCTTCATTGCTTTTCCTCATCAGGCCGGCGCCTCCGCTGATCCCTCCAAGCAGGCGATCCTGCAGATCGCCGAAGACAGCCGCGGCGACATCTGGCTCGCCACCGGTGCGGGCCTGCAGCGCTACGACCGCAAGGCCGGCAAAGTCGTGCGCTGCCAGGATTCCCGATATTCGCATCTGCTCAACACCGATCTCACTTTTGCGCTCTACACGGACCGCCAGGGCATGCTGTGGATCGGCACCTACCATAGCGGTCTGTTCCGGTATGATCCAACCACCGGCAGTTTTTCGCGCTACGTCCATGAGCCGAATGATCCCTCTTCGCTGGATCGGAATCGCATCTCTTGCATCTTTGAAGACCGCTCCGGCGTGTTGTGGGTGGGCACGTATCGCGGCGGCCTCAACCGCCACGACCGCAGACAAGATGCTTTCGAGCGCCACGTCATTGACGGTGCCGTGCACGCGGTCCTGCTCGATACGCGCAGCAATCTCTGGCTCGGCACCTTCGGCAACGGCCTGTTCCGGCTCGAGCACAAGAATGGCCAGCCGGCACGCCGCGTCAAACACTATCTCCATGATCCCGCGAAACCGGCAAGTCTGAGCAGCAATGAGGTGTTGTCCCTCCTTGAAGATCGAAGCGGCGAAATATGGATTGGCACCGGAAAGGGACTGAGCCGCTATGAGGTGCTGCACGACAGGTTTGTGCATTACCACCACGAGCCATTGAACCCTGCCATCGCGGGTCACCGTGCGGTCAAGATCATCTATGAAGATCACCAAGGCGCGCTCTGGATCGGCACCACCGGCAGCGGCTTGTACCGCCTCGATCACCGGCGCAAGACCTTCGCCTGCTTTCGCAATGATCCGCGAAATCCGCAGAGTCTGAGTGGCAACGACATTTGGTCGATCACCGAAGACGGACAGGGCGATTTGTGGATCGGCACGTATGGCGAGGGCCTGAATCGCTATGACCGCCAAAGCGGGAGATTCGTCCGCTATCGCGATGACCTGCGGAATCCTGATGATCTCAACAGCGTTCTCATCTATTCCGTGTATGCCGACCCGCGTGGGCCGCTGTGGATCGGTACATTCCTGGGCGGCCTGCACCGGCTGGACCGCGTGACCGGCGCCTTCACCCATTACACCGAGCAGGACGGCTTGCCGGACAATTTCGTGAAGGGTATTTTGCCCGATGACCATGGCCATCTCTGGCTGAGCACCGACAAAGGCCTGGCGCGATTCGATCCCAAAACCGGAATCTCCAAGAATTACACAAAAAGCGATGGCCTGCACGGTAATGTCTTTCTTTCTGGCGCCTACCATCGCGGCCATGATGGCCGCTTCTACTTTGGCGGCGAAGGCGGCGTGACGGCGTTCCATCCGGATAGCATTCTGGTGAGGCCGTGCACTTCGCCGGTTGTGCTGACCAGTTTCAAGGTCTATGATCAGCCTTTGCAACTGCCCCCTCATCCCAGCTCGACACGGGAGACCAGGCTCGCGCATGAACAGAATTTCTTCTCTTTTGAGATGGCGGTGCTCGATTACGCGATGCCTGCACGAAATCAGTATGCTCACCTGCTGGAAGGCTTCGATCGCGATTGGATACATACCGGCACGCGGCGCTACGCCAGCTACACCAATGTGCCTCCCGGGCAATATACGCTGCGGATAAAAGGCACAAATGCCGACGGCGTCTGGAATGAGGATGGCATGGCGGTTAAAATCACCATCACGCCGCCCTTCTGGAAGACCTGGTGGTTCACAGGTTTGTTCGGCACAACGCTTTTGATCACGATCGGCGGCACGATTCGCTATCTCGAAATCAGGAAGCTGCACGCGCGATTGCGGGCGGCGGAAAAACAGCAGGCGTTGGAGCGCGAGCGCTTGCGCATTTCGCAGGACATGCACGACGACGTCAGCGCCGGACTTACCGAAATCGCCATCTTGAGCGAGCTGGCGAAAAGGAACCTGTCGCAGCCGCAAGCCGCCCGGGCACATCTCGTGAAAATCTCCGAACGCGCCCGGGAAGTCGTCGACAACCTCGGCGAAATTATCTGGGCAATCAATCCGAAACACGATCAGCTCGGTGATTTTGCCGCCTACCTGCGGCACCATGCCGTGCAGTATTTGATGTTGACCGGAATCTCCTACCACTGCGATTTTCCGGAGGCCTTGCCCGACCTGCCCCTTTCGGCGGAAATGCGGCGCAATCTGTTCCTGGTCTTCAAAGAGGCGCTGCACAACCTCGTCAAACACGCCGGCGCGACCGCGGCGGAGCTGCGGCTGACTTGCGCGGAACAACAAATCGAGATTTCGATCCGCGACAACGGCAGGGGCTTCTTGACCGGGCCCCCGGCGCCATTCCGCAACGGGTTGGCCAACATGAAAAGGCGGATCGAGGACATTGGCGGGACTTTTATCCTGCACTCGCAGCCGAATGGTGGGACACAAATCCGCGTGGTGGTGGGTCTGAAGAGTGAGCGGCAATCTTTTAAAACTGAGCGAACCAGGTGAAGGCACGTCGCTCTCGTCCTACTCTTGCTCCTTTCGAGTATATTCAAAAGCGAGTGAGAGTAAGAGTGTTGACTCAAAATACCGCATTTGGAGTATTGCCTTGTGAGAGGCCGGCATGTATCTTGAAAAGCAATCTACCTACACAGTTCAAATGCCAATCAAAATAGCCATAGTCGAGGACAACGAGGAAATCCGCGAGGGTTTGTGTGTTCTCGTCGACGGCTCGCCCGGCTTTACCTGCACGGCGGCTTATCCGGATGCCGAGCAAGCCCTGCAATATCTCCCCGATGACCCGCCCGATGTCGTGCTGATGGACATTCGTCTCCCCCAGATGAGTGGCATTGAATGTGTCCAACACTTGCGGGAGCGCCTGCCCGAGCTGCAGATCATGATGCTCACCATGTTTGAGGACGACGAGCTGGTCTTCAATTCGCTGAAGGCCGGCGCCACGGGATACCTTCTGAAGAAAACGCCCCCGGCCGAGTTGCTCGATGCCATCCGCAACCTCCACAATGGCGGCTCGCCGATGTCCAGCCAGATTGCCCGCAAAGTCGTGCAGGCCTTTCAGCAAATCAGCCAGTCACACAAAGATACTGAAGGCCTGACCGAGCGCGAAGCCGAGATTCTTGCCCACCTTGCCCGGGGCTACCACGACAAAGAGATTGCCGGCGAGCTTTTTGTCAGCGTCGAAACCGTGCGCACCCACATCCGCAACATCTACAAAAAATTGCACGTCCACACCCGCACCGAAGCCGCCCGCAAATTCTACCGCCGCTGAGCCGGTTCCATCGATCTGGGATTGACCTTCTTCCTGCCTGCCTCCATCTTCTTGCTTCTTGCTTTTTGCTTTTTGCCTTCGCCTACTCCAAAATGGTGAGGCCACGCCATCCTATACCAGCTACGAGCAGAAAAACTACTGCATTCGCGGGATTGTGCCTGAAGCGGCACTTCACTATGTTGCAGACACAACTCAAGGGGGGCCCCAGGTACTTGCACTGGCACATCCCCTCGATAATCACCCTCAAACTTATGGAGCATGCCATGAAAACCATGCGCTATCTTCTCCTCGCTGCCGCGTTGCTTGTCGCCGGTTGTTCACCGAACGAGGACAGTAATCCTGCGGCGCCAACTGCACTCGAACTGCAAGCGGAGCAGAACCAGCAGATTCTCGCCAAAGTGCCGGCTGCGCTGCTGAACCAAATTCCGCAAGCCGACCAGATCGAAGTCCGCGCCGGTCGTCTCTTCATTTGGTATCTGCAGGGACAGGGGGCGCCCCCGGACTTTGCCGGCCGTTGCGCGCCCCTGGCGACCATCAGCGCCACGGGCTCGGGCATCGCGACACATTTAGGGCAATACTCCGACGTGCAGTCCCACTGCCTCGATTTCGCCACGTTGCAGTTCAGTGAGGGCTTCGCGACTTTTACCTCGGTCACCAGTGGCGATGACCTGCACATTCCGTACTGGGGTGTCTTGGTGCCGACTGCTGATCCGGCGTTGCTCAAAGTCGAAGGTAACACGACCCTGGCCGGTGGCACCGGCAAATTTGCCAACGCCAGTGGCCGCGGTATCGCCCGCGGCATTTTGAACGCCAACACCGGCGCGCTGGAGTTGGTGGGCGTCAGCACCTTGCGTCTGCACCACGACTGAGCCTGGCCACCGCGCCAGTGGCAGCGGAGTAGTACACGCTCCCATGCACCAGGCCGGCGGGGACGCCCGGCGAGCTCATTTCGTCTGGAGACAATGCACTAGGGCAAAGCAATTTGGCTTCGCCGGCTTGGTGTGGAGGAAGTTTGAGGCGGAAGGAAATCAGCGGAAGTGACTCTCAACGGCCGTGCGGCAGTGCTGCTGGAAGTTGGGCATGATGTCGCCGGCGGAGAGGTTTTCCAAGTTGAATCTTCGCCAAAGGCCTGGATGCGAAATCAGCCCAATCTGGTGATGGCATTCCAGGCCATGTTGTTCGAAGGGCAGAACTGTTATATCATGCTGGGAATGATGGGCAATGAACAGCGCGAGGCTTATCTTCCGGTGTTCAAGGGGATGGCGGGGCGTTTGGGAGGGACAAATGATGGTCGTTTTGATTGCGGTTGTGAAGCACTGACAGAATAAATGACATTTCATAAAACAGCCAATTATTGAGGCTTAAGATGAACGAATTCCTTGAAAGGGTATTAAGACAACTGTCCGGATACTTGGGCCAAGTTTTGGAGCTTTTGTCATACCCCAAAACCTTTATCGAGAAAAAAGATTTGAACGCAAGGAATGTTATGGACGGAAATTGCCTAATATGGAACACCGTCAGTTTGCTTGGGCACGTGAGTGTTGATGGCGCTACTTTTACTCTGGCCCCAAAGTGGGGTGAGAGAGCATAGGTGTCAAGCTAACGTTGTTGCTGATATAACACACATGCCCCGAAGGGGCAAAATAGATTAGCCCAGGGCACCGCCCTGGGTAGTAAGGAGGTTTCTCCGTTCCTATCGCCCTGAAAGGGCAAAATAAATTGGCGCCGACGACTAACCCGCTTCAAATCTCCCGCCGTTGGCGCTCCGAATCTGGGTAGAACTTTATCTTGGGACGTTGCCCCAAGCTTTCATATGCCGCCCCGTCGGGGCTCTTGCTTTTTCCAAAACCCTTAGCTTGACACCAATGGGGTGAGAGGGACGTGGTGAATGACTGCGGCGGCGATGAGTCCGAAGAAATTACCAAAATTGCGGAATTCACCAAAGAGGTCTATCAGTATCGCATCGAAAAGGATGAATCTGGATGGAGGTTGTGTTCGACCACACGTTGGACCGAAAGGGACAAGCGAAGGGGCGAGGAATTTGAGACTGGCATGGGGTGGCTCCTGGCAGCAGGGCCGGTTCACGGGAAAACGACGGGAGGCTCCAATCTTGGCTGACACAAAGGAGCCGTCCATATTCTCAAAACTGTTCTCTCTCTTCTGCGTCAGCAAGGGAAACACGCTGCGTGCGCCCGAATGCCAGGAGACCCGCGCGGCAAAGCCGGCGCGCGGCTCGCCAAACTCTGCCGATGAGTTCTTGTACCCCGCGCGATCCACCTCTTCGCAACGCCGCACTCACTTGCCGGCAAATCAAAATCTCCTCAGGATCGCCAGCAAATTGCTTGACTTCTCACGGTTGTTTTGCTACTATTCCCGCGACCGTCGGGGGCTTCTCACTGCCCGCCCGCATTTTCGCATTGGTCAGCGCCAGCGCCCAAATTCATGGCCACGTGATTCAGATCAGGAGAAGATCTCGTGCCGCCCGATCCGGCGAATGATCCTGCTTCCCCGGCACCGCCTGCCAGCCGCGCCCAGTGGCC
>JBBIKM010000272.1:0-6282 GCA_037445455.1 bacterium
TTTGAATCCAAAAGATGCGCGAAGCGCCGCCGCCGCTGATGGTGAGATTGGCTTGGCCGGGCCCGTTGATGGTCACATCATCGGTGATCACCAAAAAATAATTCGCGGGATTGATGGTGATGGTGCCGCTCACGCCCGTGGCATCGATCACATCCGGGCCAGGGTTGGCATTGGCGTCGAGAATCGCCTGCCGCAGCGACCCGGTGCCGGTGTCGTTCCTGTTCGTCACGACATAGGTCGCCGCGGCCACAGGCAGCGCGCTCGCGCATGTCAGTAAGAACGCCAGCATCGCCTGCACGATCGCAGCCGGAAGCGAGACCCGGCAACACTGCTGCTGATTCATCTTCTCATTCCTTCCTTAATTGTTGAAACTCTAAAGCGGGGTAATTTGCAACTCGACTTCGATTGTCATGCCCTAAGAATCTGGTTCGGCCCAATCGCTGCGGCCGGTCACCAGGAGAATCCTCTGGAATGACAGCATCGCGAAAGCGCATGGCACTTCCGACGCGTCCTTGCGAATGTTGCAGGGCGCATTGCGGGCCCCTGCGTTCTCCGTCACGGTGCAGGTGCCGGACTTCTGCCTCAGACTCCCAATCGTGAGGAGGCGTGGGTTACACCTCCTGCGCCACAACGTTATGCGGCGTTCGAAGCGAAACAGCGTGTGCTGTCAAAACAAGATGTGTTCACCTGCACGGATGAAGGCTGCCATCGCGGAGAGACTGGAAGCCTGGGTCAGTGCCTGTGAATCTCCAGTTCAAGAACGGCTTCGCCGGCGGAAGAGCAATCGACCGGGAATGCGTGAAACAAATGAGGTGGGTGGAAAAAAGCAGGAAGCAATGATGCTTGCACAACCTGCTGACATCCGTGTTCCAGGAGGATATCAAGAGGCGTGGAACGAAGTACGGCTGGCTCTTGGTGCTGATCCTGGACCGATTTCTCGTCTCACCACAGACGGGTGTAGCATGCCAGAGTGTAAGAGGGGGGAAACATGAGGTCGGCTACAACTTGCATAATACCCTCAGCAGCAACAGCGCGCAAAATAGGACATTTTCACCCAACCGCAAGCTGAAACTTGGTGCCTTTGCAAAAGTTTTGGACAGGGGGGCGCAGTGCCGGTTGCCTTTCTGCCCGGCACCGCGAACGCCCGCCGCGCGATCGGCTACTTCACCAACAGCACTCTGAGGCTGCGGGTTTGGGCCTGCGCCCGCACTTGCACAAAATAGACGCCGGTACTGAGATTGCCACCCGCCTCATCTCGACCGTCCCATACCAGGCGTTGCACCCCGGCCGCTTGCCAGTCATCCACTAATGTGCGCACGTGTTGCCCATTTGAATTATACACGACCAGGTGCACTCGCGCTGCCTGCGGCAGATGGTAGGTAATCGTGGTTTCGAGATTGAAGGGATTGGGATAATTCTGTTCGAGGCGGAATTCTCCGGCCGGCGGTGCTGCCTGCTCTGCAGCAAGCAGAGCAGCGAGCGGCGGCGCTGCGGTTTTATACGCCGCCAACGCCGGCGGCGCGCCCGCTGCCTGGGCACCAGTTTCCACGATCAGTTCCGGCGGATTTGATCCTTCCCGCGCGCTGAACACGTCCACCTGCGAGGTGGAGTTGATGAATGCAAAAGAATAAGTGCCCTCCGCGGTCACGTGCGCACTGATCTCCAGCTCGATCCAGTTACCTGAGACGATTGCGCCCGAGGTTGAGGCGAGGACCGTACCGTTCTTGTCGGCATTGTTCCAGTTCAGTCCGGTTTCCTGCCAGGCTGTGCTGCTGCCCGCGTAGTTGTTGGAGGCAGAATAGAGCGTGCCGGCGTCATTGGCGCCGCTGGTGACGTAAAGGCGCAGACGCGCGCGTTGAATCGTGCCATTCAAGCCGGTGACCTGAAATTTGAGGTAGGCCAGCAGCGCAGCAAAATTTCTTCGCTGGCTGCGCAACTCGGCCGCGGTGCCGAAATTCGCAGCCGGTTGCGCTTGCGAAACGTAGGTGTCCGCAATGGGTACGAAGGTGAAGACTGATTGCCCCGCGTGCACGGCAATGCTGACGGTGGCGGCGTTCGAAAGCGCGCCCTCATTGTCTTCGACGGTGTAGGTGAAGGTATCCGTCCCGGAGAAGCCCGCGGCCGGTGTGTAGGTGATGGTGCCGCTGCTGTTCACGCTCGCAGTGCCATGTGCCGGGCCGCTGGCAACGATCACCGTGGTTGCAACGAGAGTGCCGTCGGGATCGCGATCATTGGCCAGCACCGCAATCTCGATGGGCGTGCCTGCTGTTGTCGACACGGCATCGTCGGCGGCTATGGGCGGCTGATTGACGCCGTCAACGCTTACGCGGATGATCAACTGCGGCGGATTTGCGCCTTCGCGCGGCTGCAACACGCCCGCGCTGCTGGAGTTGTTTTGGAAGTTGAAGGTGTAAGTGCCTTCGCCCGTCACCGTGGCCGAGACGTCGAACTCGATCCAGGCATTGTCCGGCAGCGGCGAACGCGAGGCGATGACGGTGTTATTGCGATTGGCATTGTTCCACGTGAGGCCGGTTTCCGTCCAGGGAGTGGTCGAGTTGGCGTAATAGTTCGAGCCCAGATAGAGTGTACCCGTCTCGTTGCTGGCGTTTTCAACAAACAACCGCAGCCGCGCGCTTTGCACCGCACCACCCAGCCCGCTCACTTCAAACTTGATGTAGGGCAGGTAGACCCTGCCGGTACGCTGGCGAAATTGCAGTTCATCGGATCGGCCGTAGTTGCGGCTGGTGCTCGATTGCGAGATGTAGGTATCGGCAATCGGCGTGAAGGTCTTGGAAACGCCGCCGGCCCGCGCCACCACGGTGACGAAGACAGTGGCGGCGTTGGAGACTGCGCCGCGATCATCCCGCACGGTATAGTCAAAGCTGTCTTCGCCGCTGAACCCGGCGGCCGGCGTATAGGTGATTGCGCCGGTCGTTCTGTTGACTTGCGTCTGGCCGTGGCCCGCAACGCGCACGACGGTTATACTGCCGGGATCGAGTGAGCCATCCGGATCCATGTCATTGGCGAGAACGGCGATGACCACCGCCGTCTCTTCCACGGTTTCGGCAAGGTCATCCCCGGCGAGCGGTGCCTGATTGGCGGGCGCCGGCGTGGCGTCATACAAGGTGCAATCATCCGTGCCGATCGCCACCAGCGCTTCACCATGCACCTCGACGCCGGCGGTGGTGTTGGCCGGCGCGCCGGGATTGGTGAGAATCTGGCCGTTTGACTGTTGTTGCGCCTTGATGAAATCCAGCCCCTTTCTGATGTTCTCCGCGTAGCGTTCGGGATCCCAGGCCTTCAACGCCATGATGGCCCACGACGTCGTGCTGACGTCGCCGACGTAGAATGCAGCTTGCACGCTGGTGTCATAGGGCCAGTCACCGCCCCGGCGTTGGTAACCCACCAGGAAGTCGACAAAATCCTGCGTCGAGTTGAATGCCGCCCAGCGCCCGGTTTGGGGATCGAGATTCGTGCCGGTGTGCGCGGAGGCTTGAATTGCGCCGGCGATGCCGGTGAGATCGCCGTCGCGGTCACTCGCGCCGGTCTCCTCCAGCTTCTTGTTCATGCTGGCCAGCAAGTCATCGCGATGCGCCGTTTCCCCGGCGTAATGCGCTGCGAGGGCCGGCATGGCGCGATACACCGGTTCCATCGCTGTCCAATGGGCGAAGTCTTCGAACACCGGAATCGTCTCCGCCCATTCGGCGCAGTTCTGATCGTTGCGCTCGCCATAAGTGCCGGCAGCGAGTTTGTTCCACAAGTTCGTCTGCAGAAAATCGGCATACTTGGAATCGCCGGTGAGCAGGCTCAGTTCTTCCAGAAACAAAACATCAAGCGGTGCGATGTCGGGATCGCCGTCGGCAAAGCGGCGCGGCGGCGTATTCACCAGATAGTCTCCCGTCTTGCGGGCAGAATCCAGATAGCGGCTGTCACGCAGACGGTCATATGCGACCAGCAGCCCGCGCGCGGTGGTGCCCTGCGTGTCTTCGCTGATCGGTCCTCCGACTTCCCAGGGATAGGCGCCCTGCGCATTGTGTTGGGTCATTTGCCATTCTGCTCCGTCATGCAAGGCTTGTTCGTCGGTTTGAGCGGCGGCGATCATTCCACGGCGGGGTGAAAGGATGGCAGAGCCGGCATTGCCGCGCTGCCATTGCAGCGGCAATGTCCGGACGCTGGGCTGGGCCAGTGCAACAGCGGTCAATCCGAATGCACAGGTGAGCAAAAGAGCCAGAGCAACGATCTTTTTCATTCAGTCTCCTGAGAGGCCTCGTTTAGGATGAACTTCGGGTTGAATGGACATGACACGCCCGGGCAAACCGCGCGTCCATCTGTCTGAAGCTGCACAGCGCACTGCGGGCACGGCGGTGACGCAACTTTGCTGTCGAACTGCCCGGGTGAAGCCGGAGATCAGTTGGGAAAACCTGCAAAACGGGAAAGCATGGCAGGCGCGGCGGGTAACGATGGCAACAGCGCAATGGCCGCGCCTGCTTTGGGGAGAAGCCGCCTGGACGGCCGGACCAACGAACGCGCGCTACTTCGCCAGCACGAGCTTGCGCTTTGCAACGAATCCGTCAGTCTGCAACACAAAGAGATAGACACCGCTGGTCACCCGCACGCCCCGGGTATCGGTCGCGTCCCAGACGATCTGATGGCGGCCGCGACCAAACGTGCCGCTCGCCAGTTTTTTCACAAGCTGCCCCGCGGTGTTGTAAACCGTCAACCCCACTTCGCTCTTGGTCGCCAGGTCGAAAGTGATGACGGTCGTGGGATTGAACGGATTGGGATAGTTTTGCTTCAGCTCGAAATGCTCGGGCAGGACCGCTGCGGCGAGGTCACCGGCGTTGTGCTTGGCGCTGCCGGCGTAGCATTCCAATTCAAAGACTTGATTGTTGTCCTTGATGTTTTGCACCATGCGGATGCGGAAATAGCGCGCGGCAAAGGGCGAAGTGAAGGTGACATCCTGGGTGCCGGCGGTGCCGGCATTGTTGGTGTAGACCGTGGTCCACTCACTGTCACTGCTGCCGCCGGTGTTGGAAATTTCGAACCGGTAGCGGCTGGCGTAGTAGTTCTCTTTCCATTTGACCACCGCGCGCGACAGATAGTAAGGCCCTTCGAGATCAAGGCGCAGCCAGAGGTTCGGCGCAGCCTTGCTGGACGCGCCACTCCGCCAGTAGGAGGTGGCGCTGCCATCCACTGCGCGTTCGGGGCCGTAAGGGGAAGTCGTACTCGAGGCCGTGGCCAGCTTGCCGCGCGCCAGGTTGCCGGTCGGCACGCTGTTCACAGTAATGTAGTCGACCTTGGTTTCCGTGTCGAAGTTACACGCGCTCGTCGCCGTCAGCTTCACCGTGTAAGTGCCCGCCAGAGTGTACTGGTGGCTGGGATTCTGCTCCGTCGAGCTTGTGCCATCACCGAAATCCCAGCTCCAGGCAGTGGGATTGCCGCTCGATTCATCGCGAAAGCTCACGCTCAATGGTGCATTGCCCGAGGTCGCTGAGGCTGAAAAGTCCGCCGCGGGCGGCACGCAGGGATTGACGTGAATGTAGCTCTCCCGGATCGCTGTATCCGGTCCACAGGCATTGGTGGCGACCAGCTTCACGGTGTAGTCGCCGGCCACCTCAAAGGTGTGCGAGGGGTTTTGCTGCGTCGAGGTGCTGTCATCGCCGAATTCCCATTGCCACGAGTGCGGGCTGCCGCTGGAAAGATCGGTGAACTGCACGTTCAACGGCGCATTGCCCGAAGTGGTGGACGCGGTGAAGCTGGCCGCGGGCAGGAGACAGGGAGCGACGTGCACGCGGTTCGCTGCGATCAGAGTGTCCGCGCCGCAAATGTTGGTGATGATCAGCTTGACGGTGTAGTCACCCGCGGCGGTGTACGTGTGCGTTGGATGTTGTTGCGTTGCAGTGCTGCTATCCCCAAAATCCCAGAGCCAGGAAGAGGGGCTGCCGGTGGATTGATCGGTGAATTTCACCGCCAGCGGCGCATTGCCGGTGTCGGGCGAGGCCGTGAAACTGGCCACCGGTGGCAGGCAGGGCGCCACGTGAATGAAGTTGGTTTGCGATTTGGTCGTTGCGCCACAACTGCTGGTGGCGGTGAGCGTCACCGTGTAATCGCCGGCAGCCGTGTATTGATGCGAGGGATTTTGCAGCGTCGCAGTTGATCCGTCGCCAAAATCCCAGCTCCAGGAAGTGGGATTACCGGTGGATTGATCAGTGAAATGCACCGTGAGAGGTGCGTTGCCGGAGGTGGTGTCAGCCGTGAAATTGACGACCGGCGGCAGGCAGG
>JBBIKM010000273.1:0-243 GCA_037445455.1 bacterium
CCAATGCCGGACGGTTTGCTTATGTCGCGCCCTCGTTTCGTTCCGAGCCGCTGGACTTCTATGGGCAGAATTATGTTTCGGAGGGGCCGCCCAGTCCGTGGGATCGCGACGTCGACGATGCGCTGGCTCTGCTCGAGGCCGCGCTGGCCAACACGCCCGCCGCTGATCCCAACCGCCTGGCGGTGTTGGGTGTCAGCCGCGGCGCCTGCGTGGCGATGTTGATGGCAATTCGCGATCCTCGTC
>JBBIKM010000273.1:263-6269 GCA_037445455.1 bacterium
TTCGGGCCTACGGATTTTTTCGGCAAATTCGTGCAACAGGTGGCGGAAGAGGCGTTGCAGGGCAATCCCAGAGATCTGCCCGGTCTGGACTATTTGAATGAAACGCTGTTGCTGCCGCTGCAAGCCGGCACGCTGACCCTGGCCGAGGCTCGCTTGGAATTACTGCGCCGCTCGCCGGTCTATTTTGCCCGGCGGCTGCCGCCGTTGCAGTTGCATCACGGCACCGAGGACACCGTTGTGCCGGTGAGTGAAGGCGAGCGCCTGCGCGAGGTGCTGCAGAGCCTGGCGCGGCCGGCCGCTGATTTTGATTTCAACTTCTACCCCGGCGGCCAGCATCATCCCGCCACGTTACCAGGCAGTCCCGAGCGCACGCAAACCTTTCTGGCGCGGCTGCTGGCGGGCGGAGTGTAGAAGTGCAGTGCGTCGGGCCGGTGCCTGGTGGCTTCGCCGGACCTGAGTGATTCATTCGGGAATGGATGGGCGCCTGGTGGCCCCCGCGGTCTTCAAAACCGTTGCTTCGGCGCTCGCGCGCCGAAGGGTGAGTTCGATTCTCACACGTTCCCGCCAAATGCAAAACGGCCAGGAGAACTCTCCAGGCCGTTTTGTTTTCAGACCATGGCGCGGCGCAGCTTGCGTTTCAAGGTCTTGATGCGGCTGCGCACCGCGGCGAGCTGCTTGCTGTCGTGCGCGGCCAGCGCTTTTTCCCGCTCCTGCTTCAAGGCCTTGATCCTGGACTTGATTGCCGTCTTGTCGATACCGACGACTTCGTGATGTTCACGAATGTCGAGCGCCGTGCACAAGGCCTTGAGCAAATGCTCCTTGTTCAACTGGGTGTAACCCTGAACCGCTTCATGCTGGATATCCTTGGCGATCTCGCGCAGCTCGGCCAGGGTCTTGTGCTTCAGCTCTTTGTAGGTGTAGGTCATGAGGCATCATCCTTCAGGATTTTGGGATTCTGTCGCCGGCGAATCCGGCAGCGACGAGTGACGATTTCCCCGGAGGTTCTGCGATCGGCTTGCCCAACCCGGAGTGGAAGGCCAGCCTGTTGCGCACGGAAAAATAGGCGGGCATGCGCAAAAATCAAGAGGATTTTATTCAGCCGGCAACAACGCCGAGGTCAGATTCGCCCCAACATCTTGTCCATGATCCAGCTTGTCGCGGCCGCCGACCTGCCGTCCGAGGGCGCCTCGGTGCCGTAGCAGAGATGATTCACCACCATTTGAATGAACGGCTGCTGCACGTGCTCAGGCGCCTGAAACGGATAGGTCTCCCAGCCTGCGCTGCGCGTGGTGATGGTGTAAGGCCGCTCGGCAAACACGCTGAACTCCGCCTCGCCGCGCTCGCCGGTGATCAACACCCAGTCTTCCGATTTCTCCGCGGCAAAATCCCACAACAAGTCACCGGTAATGTCATTGCCGATCTTGACCAGCGCGGCAACGCTTTTTTCGACCTGGAACGGCCCCTGGCCCGGCTCAACCTGCGCCGAGATGACTTGCCACGGCGCATCATCAAACAGAAACTGCAAAATGTTGATGGCATGACTGCCGAGATCGAGCAGCAGGCCGCCGCCGGCAATTTCGGGATTGAAGCGCCAGGGCACAGCCTGCGGAGCAATGGGGGTAAAACGCCGGCGATAGCGCAACTGCACGCGCTTGATGGCGCCCAGCCGGCCGCGGCTCACCACACTGCGCAAATGCTGAAACTTCTGAAAGGCGCGGCGATAATAGGCCACGAACAGCGGCACGCCCGCGGCTTCGAACGCCTGCAGCATTTGCAGGCACTCGGCATGGTTGCGCGCCATCGGTTTTTCCACGATGGCGGGTTTGCCGGCGGCCGCGGCCAGGCAGGCATAGTGGCAGTGCATATGCGGCGGCGTGGCGATCGTGATCGCATCAACCGCGGGGTGGTTGATCAACTCCTCCGCGGAGGTGGTCCACAGCTTGATGCCGTGGCGCCGCGCATAGTCCTCGCATTTGGCGGCGTCACGCCGCATCACCATCACCAGGTCGCTGTGCATCGCTTTGCGGTAAGCCGGGCCACTTTTTTTTTCCGTGACGTCGCCGCAGCCAATCAAACCCCAGCGCACGAGTTTGCGGTTGCTCAACTCGCGGCGCAGCGAGTAACAGGTGATGGTGCCGACCCCGCGCACCTCGACGTCGTGATGCGCTTCAAACAGCCGCTGCCGCGGCCAGGGCAGCTCGTTGTAGAAGCTTTCACCGATGACGATGGGTGAATCCAGCATTTTGCTCAGCGCCTCCAGCCGCGAGGCGAGATTGACCGGCTGGCCCAGCACGGTGAACTGGCGCTTGCGCTCGTTGCCGACGTTGCCGCAAAACACCGTGCCGTAGTTCAAGCCCGTGCCGATTTTGATGGGCTGGCCGCCGAAGGAGTATTTCTGCGCCACTTCGTGCATTTCCAGCGCACAATCGAGCGCTTTGATCGCCGCGCCTTCGTGCGGCGGCTCGAAGCCCCACACCGCCATGACGTTGTCGCCAATGAACTTGTCGATCATGCCGCCATGGCCGTGAATCACTTCGATCATGGCATTGAGATAACGGCTCAGCTCATTGACAATGGCCTCCGGCGCCGCCTCCAGCGAAAGCGAAGTGTAGGAGCGCATGTCACAAAACAGAATCGCGCAATCGATGTAACGCGGCGCGCCATATTCCTCCAGGCCTTTGGCGAGCAAATCGTCAAGCACGCGCGGATGCACGTGGCTGCGAAAAGCGGCAAACATGTTTTCCTCGGCGGCAAAGCGAATGGCCTGCTCCTGCGTGGCTTCGCGCAATTTGCCGGACAGGCTTTTGATGATGTTGAGGGTGAAGTGATAGTCGTGCAAGAGTTCGCGCGCCAGGCCGGCGGGAATCAACAAGGCGTCCACTTCGTCGTGGGCAACGGCGTCCGCGCTGTAGGGCGCTTGATCGATCACGCCCTGTTCGCCGATCATCTCACCGGGGCCGCGCCGCACCAGGAAGGTCTGCCCGCGCATGATGTTGACCTGGCCGCGCAGGATGATCACCAGGGTCTGCGCCGGCTGGCCCTCTTTGAGAATCACTTCGCCTTTGCTGAAGGCGTGCAGCATGCCGGCGGTTATTTGTGAAGTCAGGTGGGCGGGAACGTTCTGAAAGACACCTTGCTGCAACAGGGATTGGAGCAATCTGTCCCGTTGATCAGCCTGATCCAGTGGCAGAATGTTCATGATCGGGGAGGGCGCGCCTCAGTATAAACTTTCCGCTTCGATAAGAATCTCTCAACGTGCTGTCGAACCGGCGGAATATGCGCAAATCCCCGCTCGCATGCAAAAGATTTTGCTTTTTACTCCCTCAAAATGTACCTTACCGCCCATTTTCAAACGCCTCCGGCCGGGCTGCTGACGCGCGCAGCCAGCCCAGGATCGCGTGTTCCAGGAAACGGTCGCCAGCCGCCATTTGGCCGGAAAATCAATCCCAGGACCATTACCCCGGAAATCATAACCCGCACGAGCCATCGCAAAGGAGAATTCACATGTCATACGCCAACAGCCCCAATGGTGCCCTGGCGCGCACCCCCAGACCCAAGATTTGGGCGGATGTTCCCAATGAGAAATGGGACGACTGGCGCTGGCAACTCAGCAACCGCTTGAACTCGGTGGCCGAGCTTTCCCAGGTCATCAATCTCACGGAAAGCGAGAAAAAAGCGCTGTCCGCAGAGAATCTCTTCCGCGTGGACATTACGCCGTTCTTCGCCTGCCTGATCGACCCGGACAGCCGCGATTGCGCCATCCGGCGGCAAGTGATTCCCACCGCGGAAGAGCTGGTGCCATTCACCTCGATGATGGCAGACTCGCTGGCCGAAGACCGGCATTCGCCGGTGCCGGGATTGGTGCACCGCTATCCCGATCGCGTGTTGATGCTGGTGACCACGCAGTGCGCGAGCTACTGCCGCTATTGCACCCGCAGCCGCATCGTCGGTGATCCCAGCGCCCAATTCAACCGCAAGGAATACGATCTGCAGCTCGAATACCTGCGCAACACGCCGCAGGTGCGCGACGTGCTGCTCTCCGGCGGCGACCCGCTCATCCTGCCGCCCAAGATGCTGGACTATCTGCTGTCGCAGTTGCGCGCCATTCCACACATCGAAATCATCCGCATCGGCACGCGCGTTCCCATCTTTCTGCCGCAGCGCGTCGACGAGGAGCTGTGCGAAATGCTGGCCAAATACCACCCGCTGTGGATGAATCTCCACTTCAACCATCACAAGGAAATCACGCCGGAGGTCGCGCGCGCCTGCGACATGCTCACGCGCGCCGGCATTCCGCTCGGCAATCAAAGCGTGCTGCTCGCCGGCGTGAATGACTCGGTGCATCTGCAACGCAAGCTCGTGCACGAGCTGGTGAAAATCCGCGTGCGGCCCTACTATCTTTATCAATGTGATTTGGTGGAGGGCGCGGGCCATCTGCGCACTTCGGTGGCCAAGGGCATCGAAATCATCGAAGGCTTGCGCGGCCATACCTCCGGCTATGCCATTCCCACCTACGTCATCGACGCGCCGGGCGGCGGGGGCAAAATTCCGGTGATGCCCAATTATCTCATCTCGCAAGGCTCACACCGGGTCGTGTTGCGCAACTTCGAGGGCTTGATCACGGTCTATTCCGAACCCGATGCTTACGACGCGAATCTCATCAAACCGCTGGAGCAGCAAGTCGAACGCCGGCCCGAACCCGGCCAGGAGGGCGTGCTCGGGCTGCTGGAGGGCCGCCAGCTTCTCATCGAACCCAAGGATTTCGAGAAGACCCATGCCCGTGGCGGCGCCAAACATCGCCTGCGCAGCGAAGACGAAACGAAATGGCGGCCGTTCGGCATCGGCACGGAGACCAACCCCGTCATTCAGCTTTCGCGACCGGAAGAAGCCGCCGAAGCCAAGTAGAATACGCGGCGCGTCGAGCTGGCCGGCACCCTGCCGCACCTGCCGGTGGCAGGGTGCCGCGCTCCGTTCGCTTCCGCTTGCAGAACCGCGACAACTCTCGGCGCTGTGTCCGAGCCACACAACGGTTCCCGCGAAGCAAACTGGTGAGGCGTTGCGGGCGCTGCCTGGTTCTGCGCAGGATCATTTCAGTCGAATAGTTGTCATTCCACGGGAATCTTGCGAGCCACTCAGCGCTGCGTCGAAATCGCGGCGGGAGGCCATCAGCAGGAGAACAGCCGGGGAAGTGTCACTGAGATCAACCGAGGGCGGGGTCGAAGACGAACTTCTCTTGCAGTGGCAAAACGGCGAATTCGACGGCGCAGGGGTGAAGATAATTCTGCTTCCATGCCCGTGCGGCACAGGTTGGATCAAAAAACATCCGTCTCAGCCGGAGAGGAACACGGCGATTGCCGGCGGCTGGCAAAGCCGGAAAACGATCGCGCGCGAACTTCAGCAAGGCAGGCCTTCCAAACGCGGTTTCATTCCTTCCACTTCCTCGCCACAAAAATCAATTCCCCCGGATCCCGCGCGCCATAGGGGCTCCTGTCATAATCTGAATACAGGTTTTCGACTGCAAAGCCGCAGCGCGCCAGCAGATGCTCCGCCTCGAAGCGGAACAGATAGCGCATCGGAAACGCCTGCACCAAACGTTCCTGCCGGCCCGCCGGGTGGGTGACGTAGTAAATCAGCTCGACCTGGTTGACTTGGTTGGCGTGGTCGCGGGCAACAATCTTGTGGCGGCGAATCACCCGGCGGCCATCAGGCGTGGTGAACTCCGGCTCGTCGCCGATTTCCTGGCCAACGTCGTCCCGCACCAGCGCGGCCAGCGAGGGATTGAACAAGTCGAGAATCAACCGGCCCTCGTCGGCGAGATGCTGGTGAATCGTCTGCAGGCACGACATCTGATCCGCAACCGTGAGGAGATGCTGAAACGGCCGGAACGGCAGAGTGATGAGCTTGAATCTCTGCGCCAGAGCAAAGCTGCGCATGTCCGCCGCGATGAGCCGAACGCGCGCCCGCACGGCCGCCTCCGTCATGCGGCGCGTGTCGGTGCCCGCGGGC
>JBBIKM010000274.1:0-6227 GCA_037445455.1 bacterium
CGCCGTGGCAGTCGGTGCAGATGGCGGCGGCGAGGTTGCCCGCCGCGGCCGCCTTCGCCGGCTGGAGGCCGTGTTGCAGGGCCAGCCGCCGGTGTCTTATGAATTGAGCGTTGTGGAGGAGCAAGAGCCGGCGGCGATTGCTGTGCGGGAGGCTTGGTGGCGGCCGTATGTTGCAGGGAAAAAGTGAAGGCGAATGCGCTGCACCGCCGGATGTTGACAAAAAGCCCCATTTCCCGCGGCGCGTGCGGTTGACACGAGCTGAATCGCAGGAAACGGGGCAATGTCGTGCTGCGTAATTGGTACGCCGCATGAGCCGGCGAGCGGTTACTTCAGGAGCAACATGGTCCTGGCTTTGACCACCTCACCGGCTTTCAAACGATAGGTGTAAACACCGCTGGCGAGCCGCGTGCCGCGATCATCGGTGCCATTCCAGCGCACGACATGCGTCCCCGCCGGCAGGGAAGTTGAAACCAGCGTCCGGATTCTTTCACCCTTCAAGTTGTAAATCTCCAGCTCTGCAAAAGCCGGCCGTTCCATCCGGAATGAAATTGTGGTTTCCGGGTTGAAGGGGTTGGGAAAGTTTTGCGCCAGCTCGAAACTCGCGGGCTGGCTGCTGTTGCCGGCGTTTTCCGCCACTGCGGTGGTCAGGGAGGCCAGGCGGCCGAAAGAGGAAGCATTGGTAAAATTCGGATTGGTTTCACCATCCTGGCTGGTGGCCTGCGCGACAAAGAAATTGCCGCGCGAAACCCAGGAGTAATCGATGCTGACCGTGGTATCGGCCAGGAAGAGCACTCCGCCGAAGTAAGTGAGACTGATGACTTGGGAGTTTGCGCGAATGCGCAGGCAGTCAAAGTCACCGACCGGCAGCCGCACGCGGCCCCAGGCATCGACCGAATTGTTGGTGGTCGATTTGGTAATGGTTCCGAATGTCGCTGGATCGCCGAGGGTGTCAGACGCCACGGTGTTCCACGTGAGGCCAAATTGCAAAGGCAGCGGGGCAAGATCACTGCTGCCCGCGAAGTCGGCAATCGCCGTGTCGGGCGTCACGAATCCCGAACCCAGGGTCTGCAGGTTTGCCGCGGCCACTTGCAGATACAGATAATACTCGACGCCCGGCTGCGAGGGCATGGTGGTTTTTTGCGCCAGATTGGCTTGCGGATATTGCGCGGCAAACGGCGTTGCCTGCGGCGACGCGAACTGATTGATGACTCTGTCCGCCTGCAACACGATATTGCGAAAATCCCACGTTTGATTCGCGCCGGCCGCGCCGACGTTGACGCTCACGCTGCCCGTGGTGTCATAATCGAATGCCTGCGACTTGCCGATCAGTCCCAGCAGATCGCCCGACGTGATGGTGATCTGTGCCGAGGCCAGCGAACTCGTCAGCAGAACTGCGGACAGCGTCAGCAAGGTGTGTCGTAATCCTGTTTTCATCCTGTTCTCCGAGAATGTGATGAGACTGCAAGTGGCGCCGCACCCCGGCGCTGCAATTGCCGGTATCATACGCAGGCCTTTGGTAAAAAGTTGAGGGGGAGGGTCAAATATCGTCTGGTCAAATGCAAATTAGATCATTTGATCTATGTCACGCCGCTGTGACTGCGCCGGCGGCAGCCCGCACGCCTGACCGTCACGCCGGAGTCGTTCCGGTTTGTGCCTCATTTCTGCGTCCGCCGCGCTGGCTGGCGCTGCTCTGATGAACAGCCATGTCAAGAAAAAAACTGCGCCGGTTTGCCGAGCTGGCCACTTTTTCCAATGTCTTTTATCATCCGCTTGACCTGAAAGGGCGATGGCACGAACGCTGTTTCAAGAACGATCATGCCCTCACCCTTGAACTCGCCTGCGGCAAGGGCGAGTACACCATTGCGCTCGCCCGCCGTTTCCCGGAAAGGAATTTCATCGGCGTGGATGCCAAGGGCGCGCGCTTGTGGACCGGCGCGAAGATCGCGCTGCAGGAAAACCTGGCGAATGCGGCCTTTGTGCGCGGCCACATCGAGAATCTTGCCGAGTTCTTCGCCCCGCAGGAAGTGAGCGAGATTTGGATCACGTTTCCCGATCCCCATGCTGAAAACACCAAGGCGAAAAAACGTCTGACGGCGCCCCGTTTCCTGCAGATGTACCGCGCGCTGCTGCCGCCCGCTGGCAGGATTCACCTCAAGACCGATGATCCCGCCCTGTTTGACTTCACGCTGAAAACCGTCGCGGCAGAAGGCGGCACCCTCCTCGCGGCGATTCCCGACGTCCATCAACAGGCGGGCGTTGATGAGTTGCTGCGCATTCAAACGACCTATGAACGCCGCCATCTCGCTGCCGGCAGGACCATCAAGTACGTGTGCTTCCAACTGGCGCCGCTTCCCCAACCCGAGAAAGTCCGCAATGAACTGCTGCACCCTTGAAAGTACCAACAAATTCTTCAACACCCAGGCCGGCAGCATGTTGCGGCGCTTCAAGCGGCGCGGGCTGCGGGTGGAACAAAGGCTGCTGGTCCAGGGCATTCGACGCAGCGGTCTCACGCCTTCCGACATTCTCGAGATTGGTTGCGGCGTGGGCGCGCTGCATCTGACCCTGCTGCAAGACGGCGCCGCCACCGCCACCGGCATCGACATTTCGGAGAAGATGATTGCCGCCGCGCGCCGGCTCGCGGCGGAGTTGAGGCTGCAGCAGCGTGCCCGCTATCAACAAGGGGATTTCCTCGATCTGCAGGAGAGCCTGGCCCCGGCGGATATCACGATTCTCGACAAGGTGATTTGCTGCTACCCCGAGGCGCAGCCGCTCATTGCCGCCTCGGCCGCCAAGACGCGCAAACTCCTGGCGGTGAGCTATCCACGTGCAAGCCGTTTCGCCAAGCTGGCCTTTCGCCTGCTCCTTGCCGGATTGAAACTGTTGCGCATCAAATTCCATCCCTACTATCATCCGCCCGGACAAATCGAAGAGTGGATCCGCGCGCAAGGCTTTGAAAAGGAGTTTGACGAGCGGACGCTGATTTGGGCGGTGCAGGTCTATCATCGCCGCGTTTGAAGCCGCGGCGAAATCCGTGCTGACTGCAGGACTTTCTGCAGCGCTCACCCACGAAGTTCGAAAGGATCGTTCATGAAGGCCATTCGCATTCACCAACTGGGCGGCGCCGACGTGCTGCAACTCGAAGAGATTGCCGTGCCTGAACCGGCCGCCAACGAAGTGCTGATTCAAGTTGCCGCCAGTGGCGTCAATTTTATCGATGTGTATTACCGCACCGGGCTTTACAATGTGACGTTGCCCTTCACGCCCGGTAATGAAGCGGCGGGTGTGGTGGTGGCTGTCGGCGCAAAGGTCACAGACCTGCAACCCGGCCAGCGCGTGGCTTTCGCCATGACCCTGGGCGGCTACGCGGAGTATGTTGCGGTGCCGGCGTGGCGCGTGGTGGCGTTGCCGAATGCGCTGAGCTTTGAGGTGGGCGCCGCGGTCATGTTGCAGGGCATGACCGCGCATTACTTGACGCACAGTGTCTATCCCCTCAAAGCGGGCGACACCTGCCTGGTGCATGCGGCTGCGGGCGGCATTGGCTTGCTGTTGGTGCAAATGGCGGCGCAGCGCGGGGCGCGGGTCATTGGCACGGTTTCCACGGAGGCAAAGGCGGCCCTTGCCCGCGCCGCCGGCGCTTCAGAAGTCATTCTTTACACGCAGCAGGATTTTGAGCAGGAAGTGAAACGCTTGACGGCGGGCAAGGGCGTCGAGGTGGTGTATGATGCCGTCGGCCGGACAACCTGGGAAAAAAGCATGAACTGCGTGCGGCCGCGCGGTTATCTCGTCTTCTTCGGACAAGCCAGCGGCGCTGTGCCGCCGATTGATCCGTTGGCGCTGAGCGCCAGAGGCTCGCTGTTCATGACGCGCGCCACGCTCACGCACTACACCGCCACGCGCGAGGAATTATTGTGGCGTGCGAATGAGGTTCTCAATGCCGTCTTGCACGGCAGGCTGGCGGTGCGCATTCATGGCATCTTGCCGCTGGCAGAAGCGCGGCGGGCGCACGAGTTGCTGGAAAGCCGCCAAACCACCGGCAAGCTGCTCCTGCGGCCATGAGCCTGGCGCGGCTTCGGGGCCGTGCGGTGGCTTGATTCAAAAGATGCCGGACCATGCCACGGCCGCACCGGTGGCCAGCAACAACGTCCCGCCAAGCAGCCAGCCGGTCCAGCGCTGTTGCGTGACGCCGGCGTGCCAGCGTTCCGCCAGCGGCACTTTGCCCAGCCAGGCATTCAGCCGCGCCTGCACGACCGGGAGGGGGAGGGCTTCCCCGGGAGCGCTGCCGCGCGCCAATGCAATGCCGACCACGCGGCCGTCAGCGTCAACCAGCGGTCCGCCGGACTGGCCTTCGGGCACGGCAAAGCTTAGCACGAGCAGATCATCATCGCTGCGCACAATGCGGCCGCGATTCTGTGAGATGAACGGCGTTTGCGGGAATCCCAGCACGCTGATGTTGTCGCCCGGCGCCAGCGCTCCGCCCGGATGAAACAACAGCGTCGGTGAGAGGGCAAGGGTCTTCGCGCGCACCGCCAGCAGGGCCAGCTCCGGCGTGCGCCACTTCTCGAGAATCAGCTTCGCCGAAACCGCCTCCGGGCGGTTGTCGAGTTGAATCGCAAGCTCATTTTCGAGGCCGGCAATGACTTCGTTGGCGGTCAGAATGATGGCCAGCCCCTTCTGCGTTTTGCCGACGACCAATCCACTGCCCGAGCGCTGGCCATTGCCGGCAATGACTTTCACGACTGCCGGTTGCGCACGGCGATAAATGCTCTCCGGAATTTTGGCGATGGTGGTTTCGAGCAATTGTGCCCAGCCGGCTGTGCTGCCGGCCAGAGCGCTCAGCAGCAGCAGGCGGCAGGCAAGCTTTCCCGGCCTGGGGCGTGCGGCTAAACCGCAACACTGAAAAGCATGAGTCTTCATGGGGCATTCCAACGCTTGGCGTTAAGCGGGAAATGGGGCAGAGAAGCGGGGTTGCCTCCAAAGGGCTTTGTTTGGTGCCGGCAATATGTCATTGCCTGCTGCGAATGTCAAGCGCATTCTGGTTGCCTGCGCAATCCCTCAGTTGGCGGCGGCGTCCTATTGACCAGCAACGGTTGTACTGCTGCTTTGGGCGACCGGAGCCGGAGGTCAGGACGCCACGGCACAGCCATGGTGAAGCATTGCCATCAAAAACCGCGGCAATTCTTGCGCGCACCGCCTCACCTGTTGCCGCATGCCTTCAAAACGGCATGTCCTGGTGCAGGCATTTCCCCCGGCGCCTGCCCACACCGAAGGCGTGAGAAGGTGTCACGCAGAAGAGCATTCACCGGGAGATTTATCGTGCCTGCTTGGTGATGAGACAAAGGAGCATATTGATGAGAACATGGAAGATCCTGGTGTTGGTATCGGCAGTGATCGCCACCGCCTGTCTGAAACCGCTGCAACAGGAAGTCAGCGATTCGCCGAGGGCCGGCGCGATCAGCGGCTCGTCGGACGAGACCATTGCGCCTGAACCGGTGGGCGGCTTGGCGCTGTTGCAGTCAGCGGTGAATCAACCGGAGGAAGTGCGCAAGCAGAATCGCACGGGAACGGCCGTGGTGGCGGCGACTGTCAGCAGTAATGGCCGCGTCGTGGAAACGCGCATCGTCAAAAGCTCAGGGTCCGCAGCGATGGATGCCGAAGCCATGCTCGCAGTGGCGCGCGCCTCCTGGAAGCCCGGCCGCCGCAATGGCGTGCCGGTCACCGCCACTGTCGAAGTCACTCTCAATTTCGGCCCGGGTTATTGAGGCCTTCGCCTGCCGCTTTGATTGCGCCGGCAGAGCAGACCTAATGCCTCAGTTATTGGGGGAAAACGTAGCACAGACCTCATGTCCAATGGCACTAACTTTTTGGGCTGGCAATGACGGAAAAATGATTGGCAAAGAAATTTCACAGCTTTTTGTTGCTACGATGAACATTTCTTCGATAATTGCAAACCAAACATTTGTGACAGTCATTTTTCTGTCATCGCTTCTGCCCCGGCAAGCTTAACCTTGTCAAACTACCGTAATCGTCTTGACAAACAAAGGCAAATAATTGGAGAGATTTTTGATAGTCATGCCTTCAATGGTTTTGCCTTGGGGGAAAAGTTTGTGACATTGGACATCTTGTCTGCAGGCAGGCTGGAAGCCCAATGGCACTAACTTTCTAAGCAGGCAATGACAGAAAAATGATTGGCAAAAAATTCCACAGCTTTTTGTTGCTACGATGAACAT
>JBBIKM010000275.1:0-6060 GCA_037445455.1 bacterium
CTCGGTGTGGGCTTTGTCCTTGCCGCGAAACGTGTCGCCGTTGCCTTTGAAGCTGTCAAACTTGTTCGTGCCGGTGACGATGAGATGATCGCCGGGCCGCCAGTTGACTGAGTCCGAGAGCACGAGAGTGGTGGCACCGGCCGTGGCGGTTTGGGCGAGCTTCACCCAGGTCTTGTTCAGGGGCGCGCCGTGAAAATCCATGCGGCCGCCATAACTGATGATGCCCGGACCGCAATCGTCGCGCATGTCGGCAAAATCCACCAGCCGGATGCGCGCCGTCAGGTTGGCCGGGATCGGCTGCTGCGGCGCACCGACTTCGAGCGTAGGCCGCGGTTCGCCCAGGTATACGGCTTCATGGCGCACGCTGCAGTGGAAATTCTCATCAACGGTGTCGCTGTTCTGCAGAATGATCATGCCCACGTCGAGCTGCGTGTTTCGCACGCGTGAGAACACCAGCCGGCCGCGCACGTGAATCAGCCGGATCGCCTCTTCCGAAACGAGATCGTAGGTTACTGTGTGGCCGCGGTCGATCAACACCTGATCGCCGCGCGCGGGAAGCTTGCCGCCGGACCAGGTCGTGGCCTCCGACCAGTTGCCGCTGCGCACGCTGCGCACATTGACCGAGGAAAACACCAGCGGGCCGTCGTCACTGGCGAGCAGCAGTTCAATGGGAAGCAGAAGCGTGGCGAAAGCCAGACGGAAGACGAAGAGACGATGGAGCATGGCGCGAACGCAGAATACCGGACGCAAGGTGTGCATCAGCCTTCCTTTGATTTTTTTCGCAGCCCACCGGGCTGCAAAACGGTTGAGCAGAGTCGGAGAGAACCTGTTTGTCTCCCGACGATGGCCAGGTGCCCGGTGAGAATCGCCGCTGGGCGTCCGGGAAGGGAGGCGCAGCAGAAACGGGCCCGGGGCAAGGCCTGATCCAGGAAACCTACAGAACAAGATGCCGTCCGTGACCGCTTCCTGCGTCACGGACGGCACTGGGATTTGGGATGGGCCCTATCCTGGCCCTCTCTGGCACGTTGGTTCATCAATTCGCATACCAAAACGCGCGGCGTCAAAACTGTAATCGGTTAGCCGATGAGAAATGCAGAAGCTATCGGCGATCGGGTGAACGCCGCGAGATGAGCAAACCGGGGAGAAGGAGGCAGGGAGATTACAGCTTGGGAATGCGATTCATACGATTTGGGAGATGAACGGCGGCAGCGCAGTTGCGCCACCACCGTTCATTTCATTCAGATTGTCAGCCCGGTTGCACGGGGTGCAACTCCGCGCCGCCGAGCAGCCCGCAGGGACTTGTGTCCCCGGCGGATTTCCCCGGCGATTCTGGAGGCCGCTAGTGAATGAGCAGCAGCTTGCGCACCTGTGCGAATCCTTCGGCCTGCATGCGGTAGAAATACAGACCGCTTTCCGCGTTCCCGGCGTGCCAGGCCGTTTGATAGCGGCCGGCCGCGAAATGCTGATCGACCAGCGTGGCCACTTCCACGCCCAGCAGGTTGAACACTTTGATGCTGACGCGGCTGGCGTGCGGCACGGCAAACGCAATCGTCGTTGCCGGATTGAACGGATTGGGATAGTTTTGGCCCAACTCGAAGAAGGCGGGAATCCCGGCCGCTGGCTGCTTCACCGCCGTGGGACTTTGAATCGTGATCGCAGCCGCTGCCCACTCCGCCGGCAAATCTGCCGCTGCCGGATCCACCGTTTCGCGCGCCACCACGGCGTCATCAAAGGTAATGGTGGTCACTGCCGTTGTATTTGGGGTCACCGCGAAGGCCAGCTTGACGAGTTCGCGGCCATTCGCAGAAAACGTTTGGCCCGCAGGCAGCGCCATGACGATGCCGACGCGGCCACTCGCCTTCCGCCGATCGTTGACATGCAGCGTGGCGGCGGAAGCATCCGCGCCCAAACCCGCATTGAGAAAAGTCAATAGCCCGGGATCGAATTTCACGCTGAAGGCCACCGCGTTTTCGTTGCCGTCCGCGGCGAGCCGGATGGTGAGCGCTCCCGTTCCTCCGGAAATGAAGGTGTCACTCAACGCGCTGACGGTACGGTCACCCGCCGTCGCCGGCGGTTCGGCCCTGTGCGTCGCCACGACAGAACCGTTCGGCCCGCAGGCGGTGGTTACCGTGTCAAATCCTGCGGCATAGCGGCCGGCCTGCACCCAATCGGCGAGCGAGAGGCGGCCGTTACCGCAGCTTCGCGGCGCACAGTCGATGCGCTGAAATTCGTTGCTGGCGGTTTGCGGCGTGTCCAGCGCCGCGATGAAGCGTCCCACTTGTATCCAATCTTCCAGCGTGACGGTGCCATCGCGGCTGCCGAAGGGCCGCGGCATCACATCAGCTTCGTATCCCGCCGACAATGCAATCGTAACCGGCGTCCACGTGGCGGTGAGCGGTTGGGCCGTCGCATCGAGCAGGTCGCGGGTCACCGGCTGATCGCCGAAGTCAATCGTTGTGCTTGGCGCGATCGGCGTCACACCAAAACGCAGCGTGAGAAGCTCGACCGTGCCGGCTGCGAAGTTTTGCCCCGCCGGCAGCGCCAGGAAGACGCCCATGCGTCCGGCACCCACCTGGCTGGCATTCACGTTGAGTTGGGCAGCACCGGCGCCGCCGCCCAAGCCGGCTTGCGGCGTGTGCAGCAGAGCAGGATCAAAAGCCACGCTGAAGCTCAGGGCGTTCTCATTGCCCTGCGCCAGCAGTTCGATCGCAAGATCCACGGTGCCGGCGGTGCTGCCGCGACTGACGAGCCTCACTTCACGCGGCGGCAACACTGTGAAATCCGCAGTGACCACCTCAGAACATCCCGCTTGCGTCAACCGAACCGGCCCGCTGACTGCAGCAGGAGGGACAATCGCGTTGATTTTCGCCGCACTCACGATGGTGAACGAAGCCGCGGCATTGTTGCTGAAGGTCACGCCCGTCACGCCCGCGAGATTCGCGCCATGGATGGCGATGGTCGCGCCGGCCACGCCGCTGGCCGGCAGGATACCGCTCACCGTCGGGCACAAGAGAGTAAAAGCCGGAGTCAGCACGTCGCTGCAATCAGGTTTGCGCAGAGTGAGCGGGCCGCTGAGGGCGCCGACCGGCACCGTCACGCGGATTTGCGTTGCCGTTGTTTGAGTGATCGCTCCAGCGACACCGTTGCTGAAGAGCACGGCCGAGACGCCGGTGAAATGGTTGCCGGTGATCGTCAACTCTTCGCCCACACCGGCGCTGGCCGGAGACAGGCTCGCAACCATTGGGCAGGCGCTCACGGTAAACGTGCCGGTTTGCGTTTCCGGGCAGCCGCTCTTGCTCAACGTAATCGGGCCAGTGACCGCGCCCGCCGGCACCGTCGCCATGATTTGCGTCGCGCTCATCAGGTTGTAGGCGGCACTCACGTTGTTCGAAAATTTTACCGCAGAAACGCCGGCAAAGTTGGCGCCGGTAATCACCACGCTGCTGCCCACTGCACCGCTGGTGGGAGCAATCGCCGAAATTGCGGGACATTGCCCAATGGTCACCGTCAGCACGCCGGGATTGAGTGCGACCGGATTGCCGTCCGCATCATTGGCGACGACGTTTGTAAGGAAATAGTCGACACGCGTGTTGTTGGGCGTGCTGCTCAGCGAGGTGAACCGCGCCTCCATGATGACGCCATGGCCGCTCACCCCGCCCTGGCCGGCCTTGCGTGACATGCCCACACTGATGTTTCCTGCGGCCTCATCGAGGTAGGAGAAGAAAAGGAGATCATTCCCCAGGAACGGTCCGGCAAGCACAGAACCGGCTACCACATCGAGGCTGGCGGTGTGGGTGAAATTCAACTCGAAGCTCAGGCCAAACAGATTGCTCACCGGATGCGCGCTGTCGCCGACGCTGACGGTCACGAGGAATGGCACACCTGGTGCCTGCAAGCCCGGACTGTTGGCCACCAACAGCGGCCCGGCAGTCACGACACTGTCTTGATCAAAATACGACAGCGGCACCTGGCCGCCGCCCGCCGGCACCACCAGGGCACGATCGGCAATGCTCTCGCCCACGCCGCGGTCGCCGTGCTGGTAGAAATATTCGAACAAGATCTGGCTGCCGGCCAGGCCATCAGCAAGATTCACTTCCGTGGCGTAGATGCTGTCGCCGTCCGCATCCGCCAGCAGATGCACGCCCTCCGCGAAATCGTTGAAGCTGCCGCGCACACTCAGGCGATCTTTTCCGGGCACAAACTTGTTTTCGAGAATCTGCACGGACATGTCGACGCGAAAAGTGAGCGGGAGGGCGGCGTTGGTTGATGCCTGCCTTCCCCACGCCGCCGCCCACAGTCCGAGCAGTATCAAAGAAAATCGAGTCGTTCTATTCATGCCATCCTCCGCTTGATTCGAGAACTGGGAACTGGCGCATGCCGCGCCAGTTCCGTTTTTCCTGGTTGTCAAACTCATGTGGTGACGCGGGCCGGCTGGCCTCATTGCACCAATGCCATCTTTCTGATCTGAACAAAGTCGCCGGCCTGCAGGCGGCAGAAATAAACGCCCGAAGGCAGCACCTGGCCTCGCTCATCGCGGCCGTCCCAGCGGATTTCATAGGCGCCGGCCGTCTGCACTTCCTCGAGCAAGTGCCGCACCTCCTGGCCGACAGCGTTGAAGATCCGCAAGGTCACCATTCCCGGCTGCAGAATATCGTACTGAATCATGGTTTCCGGATTGAAGGGATTCGGGAAGTTCTGATAAAGGCGATATTCCGTTACCGTGCGGCTGCTGCGTTGAATGGCCACATTCGCTGTACCGCCCACGGTGAGTTGCAGTGAGGAATTGGCCAGCACGGTCTGCTGCCCTGCGGCTTCCAGCGCGACGATGTTCTGCAACGAGAGGTCGATCACTTCGCCGAGCGGCGCTGCGCTGGAAATCCGGCCGCGCAGACTGAGCACCACGCCCTCGCCCTGCAAGCCGGCCTGGCCCGCTTTGCGCGAAATGCCGATGCCGGCGGTGCCGTTTTCAGCGAAATGCGTATAGAACAAAGGCTCAGCGCCGAACATCGTCTGTGGCTCGGCCGCCACAATCTGAACCCAATCCGGCCGCTCGCTGCGCAGCTCGAACGCCAGGCCAAAGAGATTCTCTGCTCCGGCCGCCAGGACGCGCAACTCGAACTCGCGGCCCGGCGCCAACGTGCCGCTTCCGGCTTCGAGATCCAAACCGGCCAACACCGGTTTGGCCAGGGCATTCGTTGCCAAGTCTTGCGGCAGAGTGGTTGCAGTGGCATGCGTGCGGTTCCAATTCAAGCCGATGCACAGCACGTCAGCTTGATTGACCCGATCGCTGCCGTTGGCATCCGCATAGGTGGCGGCCACCGGCGTCCATGGCGCTGCCAACTGACCGCTCCAGTTGCAGGAGCCGCCGGCGCGGGCCGGGCCGGTGTAGTTCCAATAAAGTCCGATCGGCAGGATATCGGCTTGGTTCACAATGCCGTCGTTGTTGGTATCGCCGGGCCACACCGTAATGCCGCAGCGCAACGTCGTGCTGGCATTCATGGAGGTCAGGGTAATCGGGTTGTTTGCCGGATCGTTGGCAGTAATACTCTGCAGCGAGAAGGTCACCGGCGTGTTGTTGGGCGTATTGGACGGGGAGGTGAATTTTACCCGCACGGCAACACCGCTGCCGGTCGATCCCGGTTGCCCGGCTTTGCGGGTGATGCCAATGCTGACTTTTCCAAGCGGATCCTCCGGCGCCGGGTAGAGCAATACGTCGTTGCCCAGAAAGCCACCGTTTTCCGCGCTGACATAATTGACGTAAGCGGTGTTGGTGTAGTGCAGCTCAAAACTCAGGCCGAAGAGATTGACAACGTTTTCAACGCGGATATCGACATAATATTCGGCACATGAAGTGACCGGGTCGGGCACGACCGGCTTGATGGCGCCCGGCGGCGGCAGCACGGTCAACTGCGTGTTGGTGCGCATGGAATTGTCGTCCTCGTTGGTTTCCTGGTTGTGGTTGTCGACGTCCACATTCATCCAGAGGTAATAAGTGCCCGGCGCGGTGCCCGGCGGAATGGCTCCCACTTCGCTGAAATTCCACACCGCCCCGGCCGGCAA
>JBBIKM010000276.1:0-5781 GCA_037445455.1 bacterium
GCTTGAGAAATCGAACCAGGCATTTTGAAACCCCACGGCCCAGCCGTGGGAGATCGTGCTGGCGTGTCTGTCCGGGAAGTGAAGAAACCGCCCGTGCGGCCGACACCCCAAGGCGTTTTTCAGTTAGACAGGGCTGATCCTCTTCATGACGAAGCACCCGGGCGGCCACGTAATTGTTTTCTAATCTGTCGCTTAGCCCAGTCCACAGCAACCTGCGGGAACCTTTTTCGCAACTGTGTCTCTAACCCCCAAGAGTGCCCAAGAAGCACGGTCAAGACCCTGGTTGTGAAAAAAGTAGTAGATTCTCGAGAGGGCAGATTCTGTGGAAATGAGTATGGCAATGGGCTATGTCGCGATGCTGGCGTTGGGAGTGGTATTGGGATTGATTGGCGCGGGCGGTTCGATTCTCACAGTGCCGGTGCTGGTGTATTTGTTCGCTGTATCGCCCACGCAAGCGACCGGTTACTCGTTGGCGATCGTGGGCGCCACCGCGCTGGCCGGCGCCATCGAATATCTGCGCCGCGGCCAATCCAACCCGCGCATGGCCGTGATTTTCGGCACGCCGGCCATTCTGGGTGTTTATCTCACGCGGCGTTTCATCTTTCCCGCGATTCCCGATCCGGTACTGCAGTCTGGCAGCCTGGTGCTGAGCAAGGATGTGATGGTCATGATCGTTTTCGCGATTTTCATGTTGATCACTTCCATCGCCATGATTCGCAGCAAGAAGGAGGCGGAGCTGGCCGGGCCGCCGGTGGAATTGCACCGCAGCAAGATTCCGCTCATTTTTGCGCTCGGGCTGGGCGTGGGCATCATCACCGGATTCGTGGGCGCGGGCGGCGGCTTCATGATCCTGCCGGTGCTGGTGCTGCTCGGCGGTCTGCCCATGAAAGTGGCGATCGGCACGGATCTGCTGATCATCGCCGCCAAATCGCTGATCGGTTTCATCGGTGAGGCGCAGGCCGTGGCCAACATCGACTACGGGTTCGTGATGCTCATCACGCTGCTGCCGCTGGTGGGCATTGCGTTGGGCACCTATCTCAACAAACACGCGCCGGCGGGCAAGCTGAAGATGGCCTTCGGCTGGTTCGTGCTGATCATGGGCGCCTATATTGTGACCAAAGAGTTGTTTCTGGCATAAACCGCCGGCGCGCCACGGTTGCGCAGTTCAGGGCCGGCGGCGAAGTGTGGTATTCGAAAAAAAAACTCAAACCATCATAAGGAGGTTCTCTCATGCTTTTTCGCATGCTGTATGACGAGAAGCTGGCCCAGGCCAGTTATTTGATCGGCTGCCAGCGCACCGGGGAAGCGGTCGTGATCGATCCCGAGCGCGACGTTGACCGCTATATCGCGGCGGCGGCGCGCGAGGGCATGAAGATCACCGCCATCGCGGAAACCCACATCCACGCGGATTATCTTTCCGGCGCGCGTGAGCTGGCGGAACGCACCGGCGCGCGCTTGTACGTTTCGGATGAGGGCGACGAAAACTGGAAGTACCGCTGGCTCGACAAGAAGCAGGGCGGCGGCAGCTATGATCATAGACTGCTCAAAGACGGCGACACCTTCAAAGTCGGCAACATCGAGTTGCGAGCCGTTCACACGCCCGGCCATACGCCCGAGCATATCAGCTTCACGGTGACGGATCTCGGCGGCGGCGCCAACGAGCCGATGGGCATCGCCACCGGCGACTTCGTCTTCGTGGGCGATGTCGGCCGGCCGGATCTGCTCGAAACCGCGGCCGGACAAAGCGGCGCCAAGGAGCCGGCGGCGCGCGTGCTCTATCAAACCGTGCAACGCTTCAAGAACCTGCCGGATTACATGCAGGTCTGGCCGGCGCACGGTTCCGGCAGCGCCTGCGGCAAGGCCCTGGGTGCCGTGCCGCAATCGACGGTGGGCTATGAAAAACGCTTCAATCCTGCGATTGCCGAAGCCACGGAAGAGGGCCGGTTTGTGCAAGCCATTCTCGCGGGCCAGCCGGAGCCGCCGCTTTATTTCGCCCGCATGAAACGCGAAAACAAGGAAGGCCCGGCGATCCTGGGCAAACTGCCGCAACCCAGGCCGCTCGACGTGCAGGCGCTCAAGCGGTTGGTGAATGAAAACGCCCTCATTGTGGACACCCGGCCGTGGCCGCAATTCCGCGAAAGCCATATCCCCGGCGCGCTGTGGGCGCCGCTGTCCAATTATTTTCCCAATGCCACCGGCTCTTATCTCCAGCCCAACCAGCCGTTCTATCTCATTGTCGAAGAAAAGCGCGTGCAAGAAGCGGTGATTGACTTGATTCGCATCGGGCTGGATGCGGTGGCGGGCTACGCCACGCCGGAGACCTTTGCACAATATCAGGCCGGCGGCGGCAAAGTCGCCAAAATCGCAGTGCTGCCGATCGAGAAGCTGAACGGCAATCTCGAGCAGCCGGGCACGCTGATTTTGGACGTGCGTGGGGAGGCGGAATTCGAGGCCGGACATTTGCCGCAGGCGCAGAATCTGGCTTATACCCAATTGCCCAAACGCGTGGCCGAGGTGCCGAAGGATCGTCGCATACTGCTGCATTGCCGCACCGACAATCGTTCCGCGATTGCCGCAGCCTGGCTGCAGCGCCATGGCTATGATGTGGTGCATCTCGGCGGCGGGTATGTCGCCTGGCAGAGTGCCGGCGGCAAAGTCGAAGCGGTCAGCTAGGCGGCCGATCGCCTGCTGCCAGATCACTTGTCGCGAACCGGACGGCCTGCGCATCCGGTTCGCCGCGCAGTCTGATTATCCAAATCAAGCACAAATCCATTCATTCAATCTTTGAGAGGTTCGAACATGACGGAAGTCATCGTTTGGAGCGGCTGGGTCGGCGGGCTGGCGGTGGGCGCGTATGCGCTGCTGCAGTGGCTCGTCTCCGGCAATGCCCTGGGCGCCTCCACTGGTTTCGGCAACGTGTGCAGCTTTGTTTCGAACGCCTCGTTTTTTCACGAGGGCGAATATGAAACCGCCAACAACTGGCGGCTCTGGTTTCTCCTCGGCATTCCGCTCGGCGGCCTGCTGGGCGCTTTGACTTCACCGGGTGAAATGGTCGCCAGCTTCTCGATGGGCCAGATGTATGACAGCGTGCTGCCGCAGGCGCTGTGGGCCAGGGGCCTGGTGCTGATCATGGGCGGCGTGATGATCGGCTACGGCTCGCGCATGGCCGGCGGTTGCACCAGCGGCCATTCCATCGCGGGCATGTCCATGCTCAATCCGCCCAGCGTGCTCGCTTCCGCCGGTTTTTTCGCGGGTGGAATTATCATGGTGCAGTTGCTTTTCCGGTTGCTGGCCTGATTCAGGAGAATGAACATGAAGAAATACTCGTTTCTGTTGTTCGGCGCGCTGTTCGGTTTCATTCTCAGCCGCGCCGGTGCCACCACCTACGATTTCTACGCCAAGCTGTTCCTGTTTGAGCATTTCCAGCTCTTGTGGGTCATTGTCACGGCCGCGACGCTCGGCGCGCTCGGTGTCGCGCTGCTCAAAACCATGAAAGCCCGCACGCTGTTCGACGGCAAGCCCATCGCCTTCAAGGGCAAGCCCTATAAGTCCTCGCTCATCCCCGGCTCCGTGCTGTTCGGCTTGGGCTGGGGCCTGGCCGGCGCCTGCCCGGGCACGGCGCTCGCGATGTTGGGGGAAGGCAAGTTGGGCGCGCTGTTCACGCTGTTTGGAGTTTTTCTCGGCACCTATCTTTACGGCCTGCGGGAAAGTAAAGCCAAAGCGGCGCGTGCGGTGGCTGGCGCGGCCGCCCGTGTGGAAACGGCTTGAAGTCGAAAGGATGGCCGCCCCCAGTGTCATCCCGCAACGATCCTGTGAAGAGGTGAGCACAGCGCCAAGTCTCTCACCGGATCGCTTTTGAATGAGATGCGAAATCACCTTCACAAAGCAAGGCAACCGGGCACGAAGTGATCGTGCCCATGCTCGCTGGTTTTGGAAGCAATTTTTGAACGAATGAACTCAATCTTGCACAGGAGAGATGATCATGAGCAAGCCCATTGAAATCACTGACGCGAATTTCAAGCAGGAAGTGTTGGAATCTACCATCCCGGTCCTGGTTGATGTGTGGGCCGATTGGTGCATGCCCTGCCGCATGGTGGCGCCCGCAGTGGAAGCCATCGCCTCGCAATACGCCGGCAGGGTGAAAGTCGGCAAGATGGACGCCGACAACAACTACATGCCTTCGGAACTGGGCATTCGCGGCATCCCCACGCTGCTGCTGTTCCAGGGCGGCAAAGTCGTGGATCGCATCGTCGGCGCCGTACCGCAAAAAGTCATTGCCAGCCACATTGATCAGGTGCTGGCGAATTAGCGTCTGTCCGGAAATGAAGAAACCGCCCGAAGCGCCCGGGCGGTGGTATTTTTGAACGGACGCGAAATAGGCCCGCGCGGCGGCGCCCCTGCGGCGGAAGAAAACAGGTGCGATTGGTGTCCGTCCGCCATCGCGAGCTTGTGGGAAAATAATTCTGCAACGGCCTGGTCGTTGCAGGAACCATTTTGAGAGATGCCACGCCATGTGAGACTGTGGCAACCCCGGCTCAGCCGAGGCAAGAACAATTTCGGACAAACACAAGTGGATTCAGGCGGCGTGTTGCGCTGTGAGATTTTTCTTCTCGCCAGACTCCCACCGGAAGCACGAATGCCGTCCGCTCACATTTCTTGATCGCTCTGTGGCAAGGTCGCGGAAGACGGGCGGCCAAGGTGCTGGCTGGTGTGTAAATCAGCAGACACGCTGCTGAAGGAAAACTCATTTGAATGAAGTATCACTTGCAACGGAGGTGAGTTGTGAAAGCAAATGTCGGTTCCCTGGACAAAGCCATTCGTTTGATCCTGGCGCTGGTGCTCTTCAGCCTGTATTTCGTGCTCGAGGGCAATCTGCGCTTTCTCGCGCTGGTGGGATTCGTTCCCCTGCTCACCGGCCTGGTTTCCTGGTGCCCGCTCTACGCGCTTTTGGGATTGAGCACCTGCCCGGCCAAACCGGCGCGGCAGTGACGAGCCGCTGCTTCATGACCCTGCCGCCGGCCGGCGGCAGGGCTTGAGCCGTGCAGATGTTTCGCAAGCACCAATCTGAAGGCGGGCCGGTTGAATTGGGATTGCGGCCGAATTGGCGGCAATTCACCCTGCTCGTGCTGATCAACGCCTTTGTCGGTGGCTTGGTGGGCCTGGAGCGCAGCGTGGTGCCATTAATCGCCGAGCACGATTTCGGGCTGGTCTCGAAATCGTTGGTGCTTTCTTTCCTGGTGAGCTTCGGCGTGGTGAAAGCCCTGGCCAATGTCATGGCCGGGCACTGGTCGGATCGTTTCGGCCGCAAGCCCGTTTTGATTGCAGGCTGGCTGCTGGGTCTGCCGGTGCCGCTGCTCATCATCTACGCGCCCAACTGGAACTGGATTGTCTTCGCCAACATTCTGCTGGGGATCAATCAAGGCTTGTGCTGGTCAACGACGGTGATCATGAAGATCGATCTTGTTGGCCCGCAGCAGCGCGGCCTGGCGATGGGTTTGAACGAATTTGCCGGCTATCTTGCCGTCGCGCTCGCCGCGCTGGCATCCGGCTACCTCGCGGCGCAGTACGGACTGCGGCCGGCGCCCTTTTATCCGGGCCTGGCGTTCGGCCTTCTGGGATTATTGTTTTCGATTTTCTTCGTGCACGAGACCCGCCGGCATGTTGCGCAGGAAGCCGCACGGCTGCCGCCGGCGCAGCACGCCGCCAACAACAAGGTGTCTGTCTCCTTCCGTTCCGTGTTTTGGCTCACAAGCTGGCGCAATCGCACGCTGTTTGCCGCCA